>MIBK01000116.1:0-136 GCA_001829505.1 Spirochaetes bacterium RBG_16_67_19
CCTTGAAGGACAGCGGCATCCGCTTGGAGGAGAACCTGCTGCGGTCCGACGGGGCGGATGCCAAGGTCCTGGGCGGCTGGCTGGCCGGCCTGACCCGGCAGGTGGAAGAGCAGGCGCGTGGGCGTTGACCTGGACC
>MIBK01000116.1:146-533 GCA_001829505.1 Spirochaetes bacterium RBG_16_67_19
GAAAGTGCCCGGCTTTCCCAAGCCCGGGGTGCTGTTCTACGACATCACCGGGATCCTGGCCAATCCGGAGGTCTTCGCCTGGTGCGTGGAGCGCATCAGCCAGGAGGCGGCCGCCCTGCGCCCGGACGGGATCGCCGCCATCGAGTCACGCGGATTTGTTTTCGCCGCTCCGGCCGCCTACAGCCTGAAGCTTCCCCTGCTTCTGATCCGCAAGAAGGGCAAGCTGCCCGGCCCCACCTATCGCGCCCGTTTCGCCCTGGAGTACGGCGAGGACGAGATCGAGGTGCAGCGCGACGACGTGCGCCGCGGAGCGCGGATCCTGCTGGTCGATGACCTGATCGCCACCGGCGGGACGCTGAAGGCCGCCTGCGGGCTGCTGGAGGCGGC
>MIBK01000116.1:569-2729 GCA_001829505.1 Spirochaetes bacterium RBG_16_67_19
CCTGCCTTTCCTGCACTACGACCGGGTGCTGGCCTCATACCCGGTGCGCACCCTGATCCAGTACCAGGGGGAGAAGGCCTAGGCAGGGATGCCGAAGCCGGCGCCGCCAGGGACGGCTAGGGCCCCTAGCCCGGATCAGCAGATCCGGGGCAGCAGGAGGCCGCGCGGCATGTCCAGCCAGCGCCTGCCTCCGATGGAAGTCTCCAGGAGCACCCGGCCCGGGTTGGCGGCGGTGACCCCGCCCACGTCGCGGGCCTTGGCCCCCAGCGGGTGGTCGTGCAGGATGCCCAGGGCCCGCCCGGCGGAATCCCCATCCACCACCGCCACCAGCACGCCTTCGTTGGCGATTTCCAGCGGATTCAATCCCAGCAGCCCTGCCGCGGCGGCCACAATCCCTTCCACGGGAAAGTCCCGCTCCACCAGGTTCAGGCCCAGCCCGCAGGCTCCGGCCAGCTCGTTCAGGATGGCCGCCACCCCGCCGCGGGTCGCGTCGCGCATGCAGCGCAGAGCAGGACCCAGGGCAGCCAAAGCGGCGCACAGGGGATGAAGGTCGGCACAATCGGAAACCAGGCCGGAGCCCACCGGCAGCGATTCCCGCGCCGCCAGCACGGCCAGCCCGTGGGCGCCCACGGGCGCGGAGACCAGCACCCGGTCCCCCGCGCGCATCCGCGCCGGGGAGAGGCTCAAGCCCGGAGCGGCCCGCCCCACCCCCGCGGTATTCAGGTAGATCCCCCCGCCCTTGCCGGCGGGCACCACCTTGGTGTCCCCGGTGATGATCCGCACCCCGGCCTGGTCGGAGGCGGCCCGCACCGAGGCCAGCACCTTGCGCAAGTCCGCGAGCAGGAAGCCCTCCTCCAGCACCAGGCCCAGCGACAGGGCCAGCGGCGTGGCGCCGCAGACGGCCAGGTCGTTGCACGTGCCGAACACGGCCAGCCGCCCGATGTCGCCCCCGGGAAAGAAGGGCGGGTCCACGACGTAGGTGTCCGTGGTGAGCAGCCCCCCGCCGTCCAGCCGGAAGGGCGAGGCGTCGGCCAGCTCCTCGTACTGCTCCCCGCGGAAGAAGGGGTAGATGACCGTCTCGGTGAGCCAGCGCGACAGGGCGCCGCCGCTGCCGTGCTCCAGGCTGAGGCGCTCGCCGCCGTTCAGGCGCGGACCTCCCCGTAACGGAAGGCGGCCGCGCAGGAGCCCTCCGAGGAGACCATGCAGGGGCCGATCGGGTTCTCCGGGGTGCAGCCCCGGCCGAACAAGGGACAGGCCTCCGGCTCCAGGCGGCCCAGCAGCACCCGGGCGCAGCCGCAGCCCGGCGGCTCCGAGTTCCACACGGGCGGCAGGCCGAAGCGCGCGGAGGCATCCAGAGCGCGATAAGGCGGCCGCAGGCGCAGGCCGCTGCCCGGGATGGAGCCCAGCCCGCGCCATAGGGCGTCCTCCGGCTCCAGCAGCTCGGCCAGCACTTCCCGGGCCCGCGGGTTTCCTCCCGGGCGCACTACGCGGGGGTAGGAGTTCTCGACCCGGTGCGTGCCGGCGGCGATCTGCCGCAGCAGGGCCAGGATGCCTTCGATTAGGTCGAGGGGCTCGAAGCCGGTGACCGCCCCCGGCAGGCCGCCGGGCTCCTCCAGAAACCGGTAGGGCTCCAGGCCCAGGACCGCCGAAACGTGGCCCGGCAGCAGGAAGCCATCCAGGCGGGATTCCGGGTCGGCCAGCAGGGCCCGCAGGGCCGGCGGCACGGTCTTGAAGGCCGTGAACAGGTACAGGTTCCGGATTCCCTCGCGCGCCGCCTGAAGGAAGGCCGCGGCCACGGTGGGGGCGGTGGTTTCAAAGCCGACCCCGAGAAAGACCACGGGGCGGGCGCCGGCCCGGGCCAGGGCCGGCAGCTCGGCGGGGGAGTACAGGATGCGCAGGCGGCCGGTTCCCATCCGGGAGGACAGGGAGGAGCCGGAAGCCCCCGGCACCTTGAGCATGTCCCCGAAAGTGGCCAGGACCAGGTCCGGCTGGTCCAGCAGGGACAGGGCCAGATCGATGTAGCCGGCGGGGGTGACGCACACCGGGCAGCCGGGCCCGGACAGCAGGCGCACGTTCTCCGGCAGCAGCGAGCGCAGGCCCGCCCTGCGGATGCTCACCGTGTGCGTGCCGCAAACCTCCATGAGGCGCACTTCCCGGTCC
>MIBK01000116.1:2735-2829 GCA_001829505.1 Spirochaetes bacterium RBG_16_67_19
CCGGCCAGCCGGCGGATCTCCTCCAGCCAGGGGGCGGCCAGGGCGCGTTCGGGGGAGGCGGAGCTCAAGCGGAATCCGGACGCTTGTCCCGGGC
>MIBK01000116.1:2901-3320 GCA_001829505.1 Spirochaetes bacterium RBG_16_67_19
GTGAATGATCAGGTGGTCACCGGGTTGGGCGTGCTCCACCAGCGAAATATCCACAACGGTCTCCAGCCCGTCCTGCCGGACCAGGGCCTTGCCCTCCGCCAGCAACCGCTCGACCCGCATGGGTATGGCCAAACACATGGCGTATTTTACATTACCTCGTCCTGAAAATATACCTGCCCCACGGCCAGGCCCCCGTCCCCCGGGGGAAGGAGCCGGTGGGTGTACACGACGAAGCCGTCCTCCCGCAGCGCGGGGGCCAGCAGCCCCAGGAGCAGCGTGTTCTGGAACACCCCGCCCGACAGGACCAGCTCCACGCGGCCCGTGCGCCGCCGCAGCTCCCCGGCCCCTGCGAGTGATGCCAGGGCGATGGCCCGGTGGAACAGGAGCGCCGCCGGCCCCGGCGCGAAGCCGGGCCGTGC
>MIBK01000116.1:3353-3714 GCA_001829505.1 Spirochaetes bacterium RBG_16_67_19
GGGATCGATCTGGAAGAGGGCTTCCGCCGCATCAGGCCGGCTCAGCGGGGTCAGGCCAGCAAGTTCGGCTGAAGGCAGAGCCTGCAGCGGCGTTTCTGCTCCGGGCTCCCGAAGGGCCAGACCCTCCATGCGGATGGGCCCTTCCCCCTCGTAGGCCACCCGGTCTACCAGGCCCAACAGGGCCGAGGCGGCGTCGAACACCCGTCCCAGGGAGGAGGTGAGCGGCGAGCTCAGCCCGCGGCCGATCATGTCGAGCAGGAAGCGGGCGTTGGAGGCGGGCAGGCGGCCGTCATGGCAAAGCAGGCGCTCCAGCTCGGCGGGGGGCAGGCGGCCGGCCAGCAGGCTCAAGGCCGCGCGCAGC
>MIBK01000116.1:3741-9829 GCA_001829505.1 Spirochaetes bacterium RBG_16_67_19
GGCAGGGGGAAGGGGCGGAAGCAGCCCAGGCGCCGGAAGCCCTGCCGGTCGGCCTCCAGGAACTCCCCTCCCCAGATCGTGCCGTCGGTGCCGTAGCCGGTGCCGTCGAAGGTCAATGCCAGGGCCCGCTCCAGGCCGTGCTCGGCCATGACCGCCAGCGCGTGGGCGTGGTGGTGCTGCACGCCGATCTGGCGAGCGTCGGGGAACTTCGCCGCCAGGCGGCTGGAATGGTACAGGGGGTGCGGGTCGAAGGCCACCGCCTCCGGCCTGACCCCGTACAGCTCCAGGATGCGCTCGACTTGCCGCTGGAAATCGGATTGGGTGAGCGGATCCTCCAGGTCGCCGATGAAAGGAGCCAGGTACACGTCGCTGCCGCGCGCCAGGGCGGGGGCGTTCTTCAAGTCCCCGCCCAGCCCCAGGGTGATCCGGGGCAGCGGGGCGCGCAAGGTGACCAGGCCGGGCACGTATCCGCGGGAACGGCGCAGGAGCACCGGCGTACGGTTGCAGACCCGCAGCACCGAGTCGTCGGTGCGGAAAACGATCTTCCGGTCGTTGGTCAGGAACAGGTCCGCGGCCTCCCCCAGCCGGGAGCGGGCCTCGGCGGGAGCGGTGAGGATCGGCTCGCCCCTGCGGTTGCCGGAGGTCATGATCAGGTGCCGGAAGCCGGCCGGGGCCCGCGGATGGCGGAAGAGCAGCAGGTGCAGCGGAGTGTAGGGCAGCATGATCCCCAGGGTGCCGGTGTTGCTGACCTCCGCCAGGTGAGCGGGGGCCCCCGGTCGGATCGGCCGGATCAGGATCGGGGCGGCGGGGGAGGCCAGCAGCTCCTGGTCGCCGTCTTCCAGCAGGCACAGGGCGCGGGCCTCCTGCGGGTCCGCGACCATGAGGGCGAAGGGTTTGCGCTCGCGTTCCTTGTCCCTGCGCAGGCGGGCCACCGCCCCGGCGGTGCGCGGATCGGCGGCCAGGTGGAAACCGCCGATGCCCTGCAGGGCCAGCACGCGGCCCTCCTGAAGGGCCGCCACCGCCTGCGGCAGCGGATCCCCGGGCAGGGGCCGGCCGCTCGCGTCGGTCAGGCTCAGCTTGGGACCGCAGGCCGGGCAGGAATTGGTCTGGGAGTGGAAACGCCGGTCGTCGGGGTCCCCGTATTCCCGCAGGCATTCCGGGCACTGGCGGAAGTCGGCCATGGAGGTGGTTTCCCGGTCGAAAGGGGTGCGCTCGATGATCGAGTAGCGCGGTCCGCATTGGGTGCAGGTGATGAAGGGGTACAGGTAGCGGCGATCCCGGGGATCCAGCAGCTCGGCGGCGCACTGCGCGCACAGGGCCAGGTCGGGCGGGATGGGCGGGAAACGGTAGGCGTCCGGCAGGCTCTCCACGATGCGGAAGCCCTCTTCCCCTGAGGGCTCCAGAGGTTCGGCCTGCAGGGCGTCCAGGCGGGCCGCCGGCGGCAGCAGGCGCCGCAGCTCCTCCGGGAACCTCTCCACCGCCTCCCCCGGGCCCTCCAGCTCCGCCACGACTTCGGAGCGCTGGTTGCGCACGAAACCGCTCAGTCCCAGGGCCAGGGCGCAACGGTACACGGTCGGGCGGAAGCCCACGCCCTGGATGACGCCGCGGAAGCGGTAGCGTACGCGGATCCTGGCCGCCTTCATCGCCTGAGGATAGTACCCAGGCGGGGTAGGGCGAATCAAGGCGTCGCCTTGACGAAGGGGGAGGCGGGAGTTAGAGTGGCAGCGATGAAATCACCGATCATCCTGCAAGCCGCCGACCTGGACGGGTTCCTCACCGAGAAGGACCGCGGCACCATCGCCGCCGTGGACGCCAAGTACTCCGAGGCCATGAAGCTTTTCCCGCTGCTGGAAAAAAACGGCAAGGGCTCCGGGCGCCTGGAGGCCCGCGAGCGGCTGACCAGCGTCTACAACGAGCTGGGCAAGATGATGCAGGAGATCGTGCGCTCCGAGCCCAACATCCACGTGTACTCCTTCGAGGCCCCCCGGGCCACGCACGGGGAGGCCTCCCGCCTGATCGCCAAGCTGCGCGACAGCGCCACCCAGCGTCCGGAATTCGTCTACTACACCCAGCGGGCCTACGAGCTGCTGTTCAACCTGGCCTTCGGCAGTTCGGTGGCCGCCAAGAAGAACTACATCTTCGTGGACACCCCGGTGAATATTCCCGTGCAGAACTACGCGGTGCACAAGATCCCGGACATCGACGAGAAGATCGGCAACAGCGTGATGTGCGTGATGCTGCGCGCCGCCCTGCTGCCCTCCATGATCGTGTCCAAAGAGGTGCAGGAGTATTCCTCCGACGGCTACGTCACCCCCTTCGCCCTGTTCAAGATCAGCCGCGACGACAAGAAGGACGAGCACGACATGGCCTACATCCTGGACCTGAAGCGCTCCTACTTCGACCTGAACAGCCTGAACGGCAAGGACCTGTTTTTCGCCGATCCCATGAACGCCACCGGCGGCAGCCTGGTCACCATCGTGAAGTACCTGCAGGACCAGGGGATCAGGCCCCGCTCCATCAAGTTCCTGAACGTCATCTCCGTGCTGAAGGGCAGCTTGCGCATCGTACGGGCCATTCAGAACTCGGAGATCTACACCCTCTGGATGGACCCTTCCCTGAACCACAAGGCCTACATCATGCCCGGGCTGGGGGACGCCGGGGACCGCATCAACGGGGCCGACGAGCACGACCAGCCGCGCAACATCATCCAGCTCATCGCCGACTACGGAGTGGGTATTTCCTCCCTCTACCGGGCCCAGCTCCGCGAGATCGAGCGCACCGTGCTGGGCAAGCTGTAAGGCAATGATTCTCTTTTCCCTGTTCGGCATACCGGTCTTCGCCCTGGCCGCCTTCGGCCTGGAGCGCTGGTTCAGCCCCTTGGCCGCCGCGGCCGCGCCGGAAGGCCGGGAGGAGGGCCGGGCGGAGGAGCGCCCGCCGTTCTGGCACTTGCTGTGGGGGGCCCTCTTCGCGGTGCCCTGCTGGTTCCTGCTGCGCCCGCTGGGCAGGATCTTTCCGGATTCCTACCGTCCCTTCCTGCTGTACCTGCACCTGCTGGGGCGGGACCACCTTTTCCAGGCCGGTTTCCTGGCGCTGGCTTTTTTCAGCTTCCTGCGCGCAGCCGGGCTGCGGCGCCTGGCCTTTTTCGCCGCCGGGTACCTGAGCCTGCTGGGCCTGGGAGCAGCGCTGGCCGCGCGCGGAATGCAGGACGCCTATGAGCTGTTCCTGCTGCCCAGCCTGCGCATGTCGGCTTTGCTCCTGCTGCCCTTCCTGTTCGCCCGTGCCCGCGAGGAAGCCGGGCTGCGCCAGACGGCCGCCCTGGCCCTGTTCGTGTTGGTCCCCCTGGCCGGGGGATTGACGGCCTTCCTGTACGCCCGCTCCTGGCAGCTGTGGGCCGGCGCCAGCGCGCTGCTGCTGTTCGGGGGAGCCCTGGCCTGCCTTCCCTACCTGAGGGACACCCGATAAAAAAGCCCCCGCTCCGGAAAGGAGGGGGGCCTGGATGATCGGTTCAGAACGGTCTCAGACCCGGTCGGCGCTGCCCAGCACTTCCTTGTTCTTGCGCACGATGAGCTTGGTGAGCTCGTCGCGGGCCGGCCCCAGGTACTTGCGGGGGTCGAACTCCTTCGGATTCTCCGCGAACACCTTGCGGATCATGGCCGTGACCACCAGCCTCCCGTCGGAGTCGATGTTGACCTTGCAGACCGCGGATTTGGCGGCCCGGCGAAGCTGCTCCTCGGAAACCCCCACGGCCCCTTCCATCTTGCCGCCGAACTTGTTGATGATGGCCACGTACTCGGGGAGCACGGAGCTGGCCCCGTGCAGGACGATGGGGAATCCCGGGATGCGCCGCTCGATCTCCTCCAGGATGTCGAAGCGCAGCGGCGGCGGCTGCTCTCCGGGCTTCACCTTGAACTTGTAGGCCCCGTGGGAGGTGCCGATGGAGATGGCCAGGCTGTCCACGCCGGTCTTCTTGACGAAGTCCTCCACGTCGTCGGGATTGGTGTAGTTGGAGGATTTGTGGGAAACCTCGTCCTCGATGCCGGCCAGCACCCCCAGCTCCCCTTCCACGGTCACGTCGTGCTTATGGGCGAACTCCACCACCTTGCGGGTCAGGGCCACGTTCTCCGCGTAGGGATGGGCCGAGCCGTCGATCATCACCGAGGAGAAGCCGCTTTCGATGCAGGATACGCACAGCTCGTAGGTGTCCCCGTGGTCCAGGTGCAGCGCCACCGGGATGAGCACTCCGGACTCCTTGACCACCTTCATGGCCCCTTCGGCCATGTAGCGCAGCAGGGTCTGGTTGGCGTACTGGCGGGCCCCCTTGGAGATCTGCAGGATCACCGGTGAACGGCTCTGGATGCAGCCCTGGATGATGGCTTGCAGCTGTTCCAGGTTGTTGAAATTGTACGCCGGGATGGCGTAGCCGCCGGCCATGGCTTTCTTGAACATCTCGCGGGTGTTGGAAAGGCCCAAATCCTGATATCGAACCATCTTTCGCTCCTTGCAGGCTGCAATTCAGTCAGTTTGACTATGCAGACTCCCGCCGGGACTGTCAATACTGGGGGGCCGGCCTTGACCGGTTCGGCCGGCGGTAGTAGGTTGTCGGCATTCGCGAATGCGCAAGCTTTGGATGCTGATCCTGTTTCCGCTCCTGCTTTCCTGCCGGCCGCTGCCGTCGCTGCTCGTGCTGCTTGACCCCTACACCGCGGAACTGCTGGCGGCCGAGGGTCTGGATGCGGCCGCCTTGCGTCGGGAGCTGCGCGCCGCCTTCCGCGTCCGGGTCCAGGTCGTGGACCCCCTGGCGGAGGCTGCTGTCGAGGCGGAGCGTCTGGCCCGGGCTTCCGGTGCCGGCTGGGTTTTTCTCGCGCCCCTCCTGCCCCTGGACGCGGAAGCCCTGGCCGCCAGCCTGCCCGAGGTGCGCTTCCTGCGGGAACAACCGCTGTCCCCTCGGGCGCCCAACCTGCGCCGCCTGCGCTTCCAGCGGGAGGAGGCCTGGCGGGCCGCGGGCACCATCGCCGCCCGGATGCTGACCCAGCCTTCGTTGCTGGGGGGGGACCAGGCCCGCGGCGCGCCGAAGGCGGGGTTGCTCCAGGCCGTGCCGACCCTTCAGGGCAGCCTGGAGGCCGATGCCTTCCGGCAGGGGTTCCTGTCCGAGGCTGGGCCCGAGCTGCTGGTGGAACGCACGATCGGCAGCCTGACGGACACCGGCCAGGCGCGCCGGCTTCTGGAAAGGATGCAAGAGGAGGGAGTGGCCGTCTTCATGCTGAAAACTTACGCTTTGTCCGGCTTCTGCCTGGAGTTCCTGCGCGCCGAGGGTGGAATGGCCATTCTGGAGGACGGCGCGGGCCGCGGGGCCTTCCCCGACCAGGTGGCGCTGTGGCTGGAGGAGGACCTGGCCGGCGCCCTGCGCAACCTGGGCTCGACTCCGGATGGAGAGCCGGTTCTCGGCCCGGTTCGCCTGCGGAGCGGCGCTGTGCTGCGCTCTTCGCCGGCCCGCGCCGAGCTGGGATTCCCGGAGATGTTCGAGTGAACCCCCGACCGGCCTGGCTGCGCAAGCCGCTGCGCCTCAGCCCTGAGGTCCTGAGGCTGCGCAGGGAGATCGGCGGCCTGGGGCTGGCCACGGTCTGCGAGTCGGCCCGCTGTCCGAACCTGGGGGAGTGCTACTGCGCCGGAATCGCCACCTTCCTCATCCTCGGAGAGCGCTGCACCCGGGACTGCGCTTTCTGCGCGATCGGGCACGGCTTGCCGGAGGGACCGGACCCCGCCGAAGGAGAGCGGATCGCCGCGTTCATCCGCTCCCATTCCATCCGCTTCGCAGTGCTCACTTCGGTCACGCGGGACGACCTGGAGGACGGGGGTGCGGAGCACTTCCAGCGGGTCGTGCGGGATATCCGCGGGCAGCTGCCCGGAATCGGCCTGGAGCTCCTGGTACCCGATTTCCGCGGCCATCCGGGGACGGTGGAGCGGGTGGCCGGCCTGCCCATCCAGGTTTTCGCCCACAACATGGAGACGGTCCGCGAGCTGTATCCGCGGATCCGCCGCGGGGCGGACTACGAGCGCTCGCTGGAGGTGCTGCGGCGGGCCGTACGCG
>MIBK01000116.1:9848-10791 GCA_001829505.1 Spirochaetes bacterium RBG_16_67_19
CGTAAAATCCGGCATCATGGTCGGGCTGGGGGAGCAGCCCGGGCAGCTGGAGGAGCTGTTCGCCGACCTGGCCGCGGCCGGAGCGCAGATCCTCACGATCGGACAATATTTGCGCCCGACTGGATTTAATGCCCCCGTGATCCGATATTATAATCCGGAAGAGTTCGAGCACCTGCGCGCCCTGGCCGTGGCCCGGGGAATTCCCACGGTGGTGGCCGGGCCGTACGTGCGCAGCTCCTACCTGGCCGAGCAGGCGTTCCTGGCCAGCGTCCAAGGGGAGGTTTGACAACGGGGGGGAGGCCCCCTATACTTTTTCGATGAGGAGAAAGCGATGAAGCCGGGTTCCACCTTTTTCAAGGCGTTGCTCGCGCTGCTGCTGTTGCTGGTAGCCGGCGCGGCGGCCAGCGGCGACGAGATCACGGTGAACGTGGTGTCGCGGGTGCTGCAGAGCTTCGATCCGGACGAGGCGGGGCACGAGACGGCCCGCAACTGGGTGCTGCTGCCCAGCAAGTTCGGCTACGACGCCAAGGGCAACAACTTCTGGCAGATGCGCAAGCTGGACGCCTGGCCGGAGGCCCTGTACGGCAAAAACCGGGATAAAGAAAAGCTGCAGGTCCTGGGCATCACCGGCAAGTTCTCCCGCAAGGGTTATAACTACGTGGAGATCGTGCCGGGCTCGGGGGAGGGGCAGAACTTCAAGCCCGTCCCGATCCCCATCCCTGGCAGGGTCGAGGCCCTCGACCTGTGGGTTTGGGGGGCCAATTACGCCTACTACCTGGAGGCCCATGTCCGCGATTTCCAGGGCATCGACCACGTGCTGAACTTCGGCCCCCTGCAGTTCGCCGGCTGGAAAAACCTGCGGGCCAAAGTCCCGGGCAGCATCCCGCAGGCCTGGAAGTACCTGCCCCGCCTGCGCAACCTGGAGCTGACCAAGCTGGTGTTG
>MIBK01000116.1:10865-14595 GCA_001829505.1 Spirochaetes bacterium RBG_16_67_19
CGAAACCTCCTTCGACGGAGACGAGCTGGCCGATGAGGACACGCTCCGGCAGATCTGGGGCAGCGCCCAGCAATAAGGAGGGGCTATTAATCATGAAGAAAGCAGCGTTGATAACCATCCTGGCCCTGCTCCTGCCCCTGGCCCTCGGGGCCCAGTCAACGGAGGGCATCCAGGCGGACCAGATCGGGCGGGACCAGGCCCAGCAGCAACTGGTCGAGATCTCCGTGGCCAAATTCGAGGACGCCGCCTTCTGGGGCGACTCCATGCCCCTGGACATGGGCATCGCCAGCCTGCGCCGCTTCGAGGGCGCGCCGGCGGCCAAGAAGCCCATCGCGGCCGAGAAGGACCTGGGCCTGCCGGACCGTTTCGTGCTGGGCGGCAAGGTGGTGTTCTTCAAGCGGGCGGCCAATGAAGCATTTTTCTTTCCGGTGCGGCCCATCCCCATCGAGGGCGTTACCAAGACCATTTCGGTCTGGGTGGTAGGCCGGAACTACAACCACGTGCTCAAGGCCGTGATCGCCGATTATTTCAACCAGCGCCGGGAGATCACCTTCGGCAAGCTCAACTTCATGGGCTGGAAGCAGCTCACCGCCGCGGTGCCGCCGCGCATTGTGCAGGACGAGTATCACTTCGCCAACCAGCGGGGCATCAAGCTGCTGGGATTCAAGATCGAGTTCGACATGATGGAGAGCTACGGCAGCTATTACGTGTATTTCGACGACCTGCGCGCCACCACCGACCTGTTCGCCGAGTCCTATAGGGACAAGGACGACATGCCCGACGGCTGGTGAGCCGCCCGCCGGAATCCGGCTTCCCGAATACCAAAGCCCTCAGCCTCTGAGGGCTTTTTGCTGCTCCGCCGATATGATAGATTGGCGCATGACCCCGGCGGAGGAGCTGCGGCACCTGAACCGGTTGATCCGGCAGTTCGACTCGGTTTTCAAGAGCACGCGCGATCCTCTGCAGCGCGATCGGGTGACGCGGGAGCTGCGCCAACTGAAGACCTACAAGGACAAGCTGGTGAGCTTCCACGAGATCGACCCTCGGGAGCTGGAGGACCCGGGCGAGCAGGACGAGCTGGAGGAGCAGCCCTATCTGAAAATGGCCATGGCCGCCGGCGGGGAGAAGGAAAGCCCGGCCTCCAAGGTCAGCGCCGAGGACTACCAGGATCGGGAGGTCTACCAGCTGGCCCTGTACCTGGCCTTCTTTGAGGGCGAGTTCCTGGCCCTGCTGAGCGAGACGCGGCTGAAGCTGGACTTCAAGCATTCCCTGGAGCGGGACAGCTTCTATCACCGCTTCGAGAACTTGCGCCGCCTGCTGGGGGACCTGCGGGAGGACACCTCCAGGATGGGGGACTACCTGGGCCAGAAGCACGAGGAGGAGATGCGGATGCGCAGCTTCAAGAAAAGCCGCAACCTCATCATGGAATCCGACAAGTTCTTCCGCAACCTGCAGAGCTTTTCCGGCGGCTTGAGCGAGGACATCGGCGCTTCCGGCTCCGTCTGTTTGAATCCCCGGGACCTGCTGCGTTTTGAGCGGATGGGGGGCCGCAGGCACCTGGAAGGCCTGTCCGTGGAGAAGGCCCTGGCCGGCCTGGCCGAGTTCTCCTCCGAGGTGACCAGGTTTCTCAAGGTTCCGCAGATCGAATCACAGGAGAGCTGATGCAGAGCGACGTTCAGGTCAATTCCACCATAGGCTCGGACTCCTACTTCGGCGGTCGTTTCCTGGTCAAGGGCAACATGCGCATCGACGGGACCTTCGAGGGCAAGGTGCTGCTGGTGGACCAGCTGGAGATCGGGCCCAAGGCCAAGGTCAAGACCAACATCTCCGCCACCAGCGTGGTGGTGGAAGGACTGGTGATCGGCAACATCGCCGCCTCCCGGCGCATCCTGCTGCTGTCCACCGCCCGCGTGCTGGGCGACCTGAAGACCCCGGAGCTGATCATCCAGGACGGGGTCATCCTGGAGGGTCGCTGCACCATCAGCCACGTGCGCATCGACGACACCCAGGGCTACATCGAGAGCCTGTACGACCGAAAGCAGGGGACATGAGGGAGCTGGCCGAGCTGCTCAAGAAGGTGTATTTCTTCCGGGGCCTCTCAGCGGCGGAGCTGGAGAACATCCACCTGGCCAGCCATGAAGCCTGCTTCCAGCCCGGGGAGGTGATCTTCCGCGAAGGCTCGGAGGCGGACCGTTTCTACATCGTGCTGTCCGGCGCCGTGGAAGTGTGGAAGCAGAAGGACCTGCTGGCCGTGCATTCCGCCGGGCACCTCTTTGGCGAGATGGCGCTGATCGACGAGCTGCCGCGCAGCGCCACGGTGGTGGCCCGGGAGGCGACGCGCCTGGCATACATCGGCCGGGCGGATTTCCAGCAGATCATCCGCCAGAACAGCTCGGTGGCCATTTCCATCATCCGCTCGGTTTCCGACATGGTGCGCACCAGCAACGAGCACTTCCTGGACAGCTTGCGCGCCCGCAACCTGGAGCTGCAGCGGGCCAACCAGGCGCTGCGGGAGGCCCAGGAGGAGCTGCTGCGCAAGGAGCGGCTGTCCACCCTGGGCAAGTTCTCCTCCCTGATCCTGCACGACATCCGCAACCCGATCTCCGTGCTGCGCAGCCTGGCGGAGATGATCCTGCTGGGCACCGGCGATCTGGAACGGGTGGAGCGCAACGCCCGCAAGATCATCGTGGAGGCCGATCGGCTCAACCAGCTGGCCAGCGAGCTGCTGGACTATTCCCGCGGGGACATACGCCTGAATCCGACCATCGTGCGCCTGGAGGAGTTCTTCAATCGCCTGCGGGAGGCCATCGAAGAGCGCTTCCTGGCCCGCAGCATCGCCATCCGCCTGCAGATCGAGTTCCCGGGTCCGGCCATCCTGGACGAGAAGCGCCTTTTCAGGGTGTTTCTCAACCTGGCGGACAACGCCTGGAAGGCAATGCCGCGAGGTGGGGAACTGCACATCCGGGTCTGGAAGTCCGGCGGCACGCTGCTGGCGGAGGTGAGCGATACCGGGATCGGCATGACTCCCGAGGTGCAGGCCAGGATCTTCGAGCCTTTCTTCTCTTCCTCGGAAATGGGCGGCACCGGGCTGGGCATGGCCATCGTGAAGAGCATCATCGAGGCCCACCATGGCACGGTCTCCTTTAGCAGCGAGCCGAAAAAGGGGACCACCTTCCGCCTCAGCCTGCCTCTCGTTGACTGACAGCTATTGCGGTCAGCACGCTATTTGCGTATTGAGGCGGTCTTGACGCGAGGCGCCCAAAGTGGTAATTTCTTGGCGACCATTTTTCCCGGTGGTGTAATGGTAACACGCAAGACTCTGGATCTTGTTTTGGGGGTTCGAGTCCTCCCCGGGAAGCGGATGGCCCCTTCGTCTATCGGTTAGGACGGGAGATTCTCATTCTCCAAAGAGGGGTTCGATTCCCCTAGGGGCTAAAGACGGGGAGAAAAACCCGAAAGTCTCCAAGGGTGGCCGCAAGGTTGCGACCACCCTCTTGTTATTGGCAACCGACATCCGCTCAATGAGGGGCATCTACCAGCAGCTTGCGCCCGCCGGTGCTGAGGATCGGAAACACGCGGGCGGCGATCTCATGAAGATCCGAACCAGTAACCTACACAAACAGCAGCTTGGGCCGCAAAGATCCTCAGTTCATCCTGCTCACTGTGCAGTACCGGCCAATCCTTTATGGCGAAGCGCAGAAACAGATCGATCGGAATCGAGGCGCTCAGA
>MIBK01000117.1 GCA_001829505.1 Spirochaetes bacterium RBG_16_67_19
GTCCTCCCGGGAGAAAACTACCTGAGGCGCGGAAGCTCGACGCGCTTTCCGCCCTTCATCGCCGACTCGTGCGCGCAAATGCCGGCCATCGTCCAGTTCGCCGCGCGCTTCGCGTCGACGGCGGACTCACGCCCTTCGACGATGGCGCGGATGAACTCGTGCGCCAGGTGGGGGTGCGAGCCGCCGTGACCGGCCCCCTGGATGAAGGAGGTGTGCGCGTGCTCTTCGTCGTAGACTCCATGGATCGTGTAGGGGGCGATCTCCTTCGGGAGCCGGTGACCGAAGTCGGGCACCTCGACTCTCTTCGCGTCCTCGAAGCCGGAGTACAGCACGGGGCGCTCGCCGGCCACCTGCTCCCACTCGAAGGCCAGCTTGGTGCCGTACACGTCGAAGCTCTCGCGGTACTGGCGGATGGTGTCGAACAGGGAGCGGGTCACCTCGCAGGCCAGGTCCGAGTCCCGCAGCTTCAGCAAGGCCGATTCGACGGCGAAGGGGCTGCCGTATTTCTTGGCGTACTCCGCGCGGATGGTGCCGGAGCCGAAGCAGACCACGGATTCGACTTCCGCTGCGGCCAGCCAGAGAAGCGGGCTCACCGCGTGCGTGGCGTAGTGCATGGGGGGGAAGCCGTACCAGTAGTCCGGCCACCCGGGCAGGCTCATGTTCTGCTGGTGGGACCCGCGCAGGAACTGGAGCTTGCCCATCTCTCCCTTATCGACGAGCTCCTTGGCGTAGAGGAACTCCCTGGTGTACACCGCCGTCTCCATCATCATGTAGACCTTGCCCGCCTTTCGCCGGGCTGCCGCGACCGCCAGGCACTCCTTGACGGTGGTGGCCAGCGGGACGGTGCAGGCGGCGTGCTTTCCTGCCTCCAGCACGGCGATCGCCATCGGGGCGTGGGCCGCAATGGGGGTGACGACGTGAATCGCGTCGATTTCCTTCACCTTCAGGAGGTCCTCGAAACGGGTGAACCTGCGTTCCACCTTGAACAGGTCGCCGACCTTGTTCAGTTTCGCCTCGTCCCGCTGGCAGATGGCGTAGCACTCCGCGTCGGGGTGCTTCTGGTACAGGGGGATGAACTCGGCGCCGAAGCCCAGACCTACCACTGCGACCTTGATCTTTTTTTCGGCGGACATACATATCCTCCTCTGTCTGGCGAATGCAGGTGATTATCCAATGAGAACGCTTTCCGATCAAGAAGGCGCCCGACAGTGCCGTTGGATATCAGAGTCTGACGTAATCGAGCTCCAGGAAATCCTCGACCTCGGGAATCCAGCGCCGCTGAACGAACGCGACATGGTCGGGATGCCGATTGTAGGAATCGTAGGCGGCCTGGTCGGCGAACTCCATTGCCAAACCGAAGGTGAACTGGTTCTTGGCGCTGACCTGGCGAAGGCATTCGAAGTTTTGCACGCCGGATATGGCGGACAGTTCGCGGCCTGCCTCCAAAAAACGCTGTTCCTCCGCCGACCCAGGCGGATGTTTCAATCGAAAGGTAACAGTATGTCGGATCATCATCTTCTCCTCCAGCATGGGCGGGACCCGCCGCGCACAGGTTGAATATCCCGCTTATAAAGGCTCTTCCGCTTGAGGCGATCATCGCTCCTGCGGCAGCACCTGTCAAGGAATAGCGAAAAACAAGCAAAGGCGCGCGTTTTCTGCGGAATTGCTTGTAAATCCAGTGGAGGTATGGTTTACATGATCCGAAGGAGGGACAAGCATGTACACCCTGACGGATCTGCGGTATCAGTCCAAGAGGCGGTCGCCGGAGGAGCTGCTTCAGCAGCTTCAGAGCTTTTCACTTGAGCTGAAGCTTTCGGTCGGCATATGGTACTTCGCTCCCGGCGGGGGCAGGTTCCACGAGCGCTACACCCCCGAGCTGAGCATCCCCGAGCGGCTGGAGCTGGCGGCCGAGATGGCGAAGTACGGAGTCCAGGGGATCGAGGCGCACTTCCCTTCCGAGGTCAATGAGGAGAATCTCCATTTGTACAAGAAGCTGGAGCAGGAGGCGGGAGTTCGCCTGGTTGGGCTGGGCCCGAACAGCTTCTGGCTGAAGGAGTCGGAGTTCGGCTCCCTCTCGAATCCGGAGCGCAAGATTCGGGAAGCGGCCCAGAAAGCAGTGATCGGGGCGCTCAAGATGGTAAAGGAGGCGGGGGCCACCCACATGGGCCTTTGGGCGGGGATCGACGGCTTCACCTACCCGCTCGGGACCGTGTTCTACGAAATGTGGGACTGGTTCGAGGGGGCGTTGGCGGAATGCCTGGACGAGGTGCCCGGCGTCCGCATCGGTTTGGAGACCAAACCCTACGAGCCTATCCCCAACAACATCTACCGTACGACGGGCGACGGGCTGATCATGGCCAAGGACGTGGAAGCCCGACTGAAGAACCCCACCAATAGGGAGCTGCTCGAACAAGGGCACTGCCTGGTCGGCTTCCAGCCGGAGATCGGGCACATCCTCATGGGCTACGAGGTCCTGCCCTACGCGTACCTGCGGATCACGCGGGAGGCGCGCTTGCAGCACGTGCACGTCAACAGCCAGCCGCTGGGTAATTACGACCAGGACCTCAACGTGGGCGTCGTTTCGTGGCAGGACACCGAGGCGCTGCTCTACGCCCTCAAGATGGTCGGCTACAACGGATACTTCGGGATCGACATCAACCCCGAACGCCTGCCCGTGCTAGAGGCGGTCAAGATCAATGCGCGCGCCCTGCAGATCATGAACGAGCGCATCGACAGCCTGCCCCACGAGAGGATCCTCGACTGTTTCTACCACCCGGAGAAGAACCGGGGCTCATTGGAGATGATACTGGCGGAGAGTTACGCGCGCACGGCGCACTAGCCTGGGGGCGGGGGGAGCTCCATGGAACTGTACGACCGCATCGAAAAATACCTGACGGGAAAGCTTCTGCCCTTCTGGTTCCAGCGGGTCGCCGCTCCCGAGGGTGGCTTCACCACCTACTTCGACCGGCACGGCAGGCCGACCGGCCAGACGGACAAGACCCTCATCCAACAGACCCGCTCTTTATTCATGCTGTCCCACGCCCAGCGAAACGGGTTCGGCGGGGGGAAAACCCAGGATCTGCTGGCGACCGGTATTGAATGGTTCCTGAAGCACTTCCACGATCCGGAGAACGATGGTTGGTACTGGATCGTGGACCGGGAGGGCAGGCCGCTGGTCGCAGACAAGATCCTCTACGGCCAGAGCTTCGCCATCTACGCGCTGAGCGAGTACGCGCTGGCCACCCGGGACCCGCGGGGCCGGCAGCTGGCGGAGCGCACCTTCGAGCTGGTGCAGAAATACGCGGCGGACACGGCCAATGGCGGGTATCGGGAGATGTTTCTGGCGGACTGGCAGCCGCGACCCGCGGGGCCATCTGGGGGCGACCGGAAGTCCTTCGACGTGCACATGCACCTCATGGAGGCATACACCGCGCTCTACGAGCTGAGCGGCGCGGAGATTCATCGCCGGAAGCTTCTGGAGGTGAGCGAGGTGCTCTGGACCCGGATGTTCAACCCCGCGACCTGCACCGGCATCGCCCAGTTCAGCCTGGATTTCAAGCCCTTGCCGGCGATCATGTTCAAGACCGTCTGGGGAGCGGACAGGGACAACGAGGGTGAGCCCCGGCCGCTGGACAACACCAGCTATGGGCACAACATCGAATTCCTCTGGCTGTTCCTGCACGCCCTGGAGGTGCTCGGCGAGCCGGCGGATGCCTACCGTGACAGGCTCTCGCGGCTGGCACGGCATACCCTGCGCTACGGCGTGGACCCGGTCCACGGCGGAGTGTTCGTCGAAGGCCCGCACGACGGACCCGCGCGCGATCAACAAAAGGAGTTCTGGCAACAGGCGGAATCACTGGTGGGGCTGCTGGACGCCTACCTGCTGACGGGGGAAACAGCTTTCTGGGAGGCGTTCCTCAAGGTGTTCGGCTTCGTGTGGGACCACCTGATCAACCACGAGATGGGAGAGTGGTACGCGCTGCTGGCCAGGGACGGGACGGTGCTGTGGGATCACCTCGGCCACGCCTGGAAGAACAACTATCACACCACGCGCTCGATGATCCAGACCCTGCTCCGGCTGAAGAAAATCGAGCAGCAGGGGATGGTCCCCTGAGCCGCGCGGCCAGCCGCCGGGCCCCGCTACGCCTGGCCCGCGTGGGCGGCCAGGAAACCGTGCAGCTCTGCGCTGGCAGGTATGCCCTGCTGGCCGCCCGGGCGCGTGGCCTTGATCGCGGCGGCCGCCGCGGCCAGTCTCACCCTTTCGCCTAGCTTCATTCCCTGGCTGAGGCAGGCGGCGTATACCCCGTGGAACACGTCGCCGCAGCCCGTAGTGTCAGCCGCCTCGACGCGAAAGGCGGCCTGATGCTGCGCCCTTCCCGGCGACTCCCCCGGTAGGTGCCATGACCCTCCCGCCCCCATGGTGACTACGATCGCCGCGCGCGAATCGCTCCACAAGGCCTCGGCGGCGGTGCGGCCGTCGGGCGCGCCGGTGAGCTCGCGCGCGAACTGGAGCGGAAGGATCAGGTGGTCGGCAAGCGCGTACAGCTCGGCGAAGGGGGCCGGGTGGCGCCGCTCGAAATCCGCCACCACGGGGATTCCCGCGCCGCGGGCGAGGCGCGCCGCGCGCAGCATGCCGCTGAGGCCCGTATGATCGACCAACAGGACGCGGGCGCAACGGATCACCCCTTCAGCGGGCAGCGAGTCATCGGCGCCCTCCACTCCGGTGGATTCTCCCAATATGGTGCGCGTCTGGCCGCGTTTTTCCACGAGGATCGTCGAGCGGTAGGGCAGCGCTCCTTCCTGCTCGACCACGTGAACTGTGTCCACGCCTTCAGCCTCGAGCCCTTCTATAACGAACCGGGAAAGCTCGTCCTTCCCCAGCCTCCCAGCGTATGCCGCGCGGCAGCCCAGGCGGGCGGCCGCCACCAGGGCCGTTCCCGCAAGCCCGCCCGAGCGCCTTTCCCTGTACAGCACCTGGTATTTCCCGTCCGGCAGCGGGAATTCCTCAAGAAAAAGCAGGTCATCCACCGCTACAGCGCCCAGGCCCAACACGTCGATTCTCTCGGGCATCCCCTACCTCCTGCGCACGGTGATCGCGGGACGCCGTGCCGTCGTCACAAACCCAGGGCTTTGATTGTTACGCCTGAACGTGGGTAGCGGTCCAGCTGGCCCGGCGCTACCCAGCGCTGCTCCGCCCACTGCTTCAGGACAACCTTCTTGGCGAGGATACCCAGCAACGGGCGAAAGCGTACCTTGAAATGGGAGTAGGTATGCTGCACCTCCGGCCCGGCCGAGCCCAGCAAAACAATCCCGTTGGAGAGCCGAAAAGCCTCCTCCTCCGCTTCTTCCGCGTTGGGCAGTTCCCATAGTCCGCCGAGCAAGCCGCGCGGCGGCCGCCGTACCAGGAGCAATGGCAGCTCCTTCTCCCGCCAGACCGCGCCCGGGGCACCCTGCTGTTTGCCGCGAAATGCTGCGATGAGGGAGTCCAGAATCCCGGAAGCAGTATCCTCCGAAACGAGCAGGTACAGCAAACCCTGGCGCAGCGGCAGGGGGGCGCGCGGGCGGCGGGCGGGCAGCTCGGCGGTCCTTCCTTCCCGGTGCGCCCGGCAGGCGAAGGCCAGGGGGCAGACCGGGCAATCCGGCGCCGGCCGGCAGACCAGCGCGCCCAGCTCCATCCAGGCCTGGTTCACCCAGCCGGGATGGTATTTATGGAAGGAACCTTCCACGTATTCCCGCGCGCGCCCGCGGACCGCGGCCGTGGCCGGATCCCCGCCGTCGGCGGTCAGGCGCGTGACCACGCGCAGCACGTTGCCGTCCACCACGGCCAGCGGCCGGGCGAAGGCGATGCTCAGGACCGCCGCGGCGGTATAGGGACCGACTCCGGGCAGGGCCAGGGCTTCCCGCGGTTCGGAGGGAAAGCGGCCGGCATGCCCGCGCACGATCTCGCGCGCGGCCGCCAGCAGCCCGCGAGCCCGGCCGTAGTAGCCCAGTCCTTCCCAGGCCTTGAGCACCTCCTGTTCACCGGCGGCGGCCAGGGAGGGAAGGTCGGGAAAGCGCTCCAGGAAGCGGCGGTAGTAGGGCGCGACGGTCTGCGCGTGGGTCTGCTGGAGCATGACCTCGCTAACCCAGATGCGGTACGGGTCGCTCTCCTCCCGCCAGGGCAGTTTCCGGCGGTGGGCGAAAAACCAGGCCAGCAGGCGATGGCTGACCTCGGGAGTGGGGGAGGGGGGCTGCATGGAATGTCCCGGCGCGCCGCCAGCAGCGGAGGCCGGTTATTTGCCCGGCTCCACCACGCGGAGGTGCAGGTCGGCCAACTGCTGGGCGTCGACCTCCGCCGGGCAGTCGTCCATCGGGGACTGCCCAAGGGTGTTCTTGGGGAAGGCGATCACCTCGCGGATGGAGCTCTCCCCGGCCATCAGGGTCACCAGGCGGTCCAGGCCCGGGGCGATGCCGCCGTGCGGGGGCGGGCCGTAGCGGAAGGCTTCCAGCAGGAAGCCGAAGCGCCGGTGGGCCTCCTCCTGGTCCAGGCCCACGACCTTGAAGATGCGGCTCTGCAGCTCCGGGTCGTGCACGCGGATGGAGCCGGAGGCCAGCTCCACGCCGTTGCAGACCAGGTCGTACAGCTCGCCCTTGACCGCGGCCGGGTCGGACTCCAGCGAGCTCAAATACCTCTCCTGGGGCATGGTGAACATGTGGTGCGCCGGGTCCCACTTCTTTTCCTGCTCGTTCCACTCGAACATGGGGAAGTCCACGATCCAGGAGAAGTGGAACTCTTCGGCCTTGGCCAGCTTGAGCTCGCGGCCCAGCTGCGCGCGTACGGCGCCCAGCGAGGTGCAGGCCTTCTTCCAGTCGGCTCCCACCAGCAGGAGCAGGTCTCCCGGCCGGGCCTCCAGGTCCTTGACGATCTG
>MIBK01000118.1:0-4588 GCA_001829505.1 Spirochaetes bacterium RBG_16_67_19
TGGGGGACGTGCGCTACGAGGAGGTGGCGGCCAAGGCCTCGGCCATTGGGGGACGTGCGCTACGAGGAGGTGGCGGCCAAGGCCTCGGCCATCAGCCCCGTTCCCGGCGGGGTGGGGCCCATGACCATCACCATGCTGCTGTACAACACGGTGGAGTCGGCCAAGAGGCACCTGCCGAAATAATCTAGTCGAACAGCTTCGAGTACTCCCGGCGGGGGCGCTTCTTCCAGTCGCCCTGGTGGTAGACCGCGCTGGCGATCAGGGGCAGCACGGTGGTGGCCTCGGCGAACACCATCTGCTCCTGCCCGCTGTCCACCTTGCCCCAGGAGCTGGCCTCCTTGAGCGTGGAGCTGGAGCAGGCCCCGTCACGCACGTCGGCCACGGTGATCTGCACCGCGTACTTGTGCATCGGCACCTCGTGCCCCAGCACCTCGGCGCAGACCACGGTGTCCTGGGCGAAGTTCTTCGGCACCCCCCCGCCGATCATGAACAGCCCGGTGGTGCGGGCCTTGATCTTCAGTTCGGTGAGCTCGCGGAAGTCGCGCACCGAGTCGATACTCAGGTGCTTCTCGGGCCGCTCGCTCTGGTGCAGCACCAGGCCGAAGCCGGCGCTGGAATCGGAGAAGGCCGGGCAGAACACCGGCACCCCCAGCTCGTAGGCGGTCTGGACCAGGCTGCCCTTCTTTTTCGCCTTGCCGCCGGCCAGATAGCGGCCCATCTCCCGGATGAAGCCCCGGGAGGAGTACACCCCGGAGCCCAAGGCGTCGGCGATTTCCTTGATGGCCCGGTCGCAGGACTGCAGCTCTTCCTCGTCGATGTAGGTGTCGTAGATGCGGTCGATGTAGTTGCGGCGCAGCTCCCGGTCGTCGACGTGCGGGGTGCCCTGGTAGTGGCGGAAGCCCAGGGCCTCGAAGAAGTCCATGTCCACGATCGAAGCCCCGGTGGCCACCACCGCGTCGACCAGGTTGTAGCGCAGCAGGTCCGCGAACAGGGCCAGGCAGCCGGCCGCGCCGGCCGAGCCGGCGATGGTCAGGATGATGCTGCACTCCGGGTCGCGCACCATGGCCGACAGCACCTCGGCGGCGCGCGCGGTCTCCCGGGCGCTGAAGGACATGGCCCCCATGGCCCGGATGATCGGCCGGGCGTCGAAGGAGGTGATGTCCACGTGCTCCACCGTGCTCGCCAGGAACTGCTTCTTGCTCATGGTTTGTCTCCTTGGAAGCGGTAGGCCAGCAGCTTGTAGACCAGCTTGGCGGCCAGGAAGTCCGGGGCCCTGGCTCCACTGGGAGCCAGCTCCACCAGGTCGAAACCCACCAGCTCGCGCCGGCGGCAGAGCAGGCGGAGGAGCTCCAGGACCTGGTACCAGTCCAGGCCCCCCGGTTCCGGGGTGCCCGTGGAGGGCATGAAGGCCGGGTCCAGGACGTCCAGGTCCAGGGTCAGGTAGACCCGGCGGGAGAGGCGGCGCACGACCTCCCGGGCCCAGCCCCGCCGGGCCCGCGCCAGGTCCTCGGCGTAGAACACCCGCCGCGGGTCCAGGCCTTTCTGCTCGGCGACATCCATGGAACGGATGCCCACCTGCACGATGGGGCCCAGCTCGCGGGCGCGGGCCATCACGCAGGCGTGGTTGTACCGGCTGCCCTCGTACTCCGGGCGCAGGTCGGTGTGGGCGTCCAGCTGCAGGAAGCTCAAGTCCGGGTAGCGGGCGGCGGCCGCGCGCATGGCCCCGATGCTGACCGAGTGCTCCCCGCCCAGCACCACCGGGAAGCGCCCCTTCCGGAGGTGGCCGGCGACCCGTTCTTCCACCGCCCGGGCCATTTGCTCCGGGGAGCCGGCTTCCGTGACCGGCGGATCGGTGAGGATGCCGCGGCGGTAGGGCTCGGAGGAGGTCTCGATGTCGTAGAGCTCCAGGTGGGCGGAGGCCTCCAGGATCGCCGCCGGGCCGCGGTCGGCGCCCTTCAGCCAGGTGCTGGTGCCGTCATACGGGACCGGGACGATGGCGACCCGGGCCCGCGCCGGGTCGCCGAAGGGCTCCGGCAGGTCGCCGAAGCCCGTCATGAGCTCAGTCGGCTGTCGCCCAGCACCGGCCAGAGGTAGTTCAGGAAGCAGAGGCTGACCAGGGCCGTGCCGAAGCGCTTCTCCGGCACGAAGCTGCGCATGTGCAGCCGCGCGCCTTCCAGCTCGAAGTCCTCGGCGTAGCCGTTGGTGTATAGCTCCTGCAGGCTTTCCTCCAGCTGGCTGGCGGCCTCTTCTTCCGGCAGCGAGCCGTTGTACTCGCAGACCAGCCCGCCGTGCCGCTCTCCCGTGCTTCTGTCGAACAGCCAGCCCCAGGTGATGCCGGCGGTCGCCCGGGTGCCCGCATTGGCGTTGGCGGTGGCCATGATCGTTTCCATGACCGAACCGTGGGTGAGCCGTGGGGGTTTGGCGGTTTCGTTGGCTACGGCGGGAAGGATGGAGGAATAGGTCATGATGTTGCACATCTCTATTCCCGCATCCCGCAGGGCCAGGTGGTAGGAACCGGCGTGCACCGTGATGTCGCTCTGGCCGGTCCCCTCGGTTACGAAAAAGTCTTTTGGAATTCTGTTTCCAAGAAGAATGCCTTCGGAAACAAGGGCCGGTCCAACCCGGCTCCGGTTTCCCGGGAGAATGAGGGTATTCTTCATTTCTTTCCGCTAGGAACCTCCTACTGCAAAAATCATAAAAGTGCGCTCAATATATTCATTTCGCCCCTAATGTCAATAGAAATCGCGGAATTATTTTCCGGCCTTCACCCTCGTCCAGACCTGGTCGTACAGGGTGGTGGCCTCCTCCACGTCCTCCAGCATGGCGCTGGAGGAAAGGGAGCTCTCCGGCGGGTAGATGCGGGGGTCGTCGCGCATCTCCGCGTCCACCAGCGGCTGGCTGGCCTGGTTGGGGGTGGCGTAGGAGATGTAGTCGGAAAGGGCCGCGCCCACCTCGGCGTCCAGGATGAAGTTCAGGAAGGCGTAGGCCTGGTCCTGGTGGGGGCTGCCGGCCGGGATGGTCATGGCATCCACCCAGACGATGGTCCCTTCGACGGGCAGGACGAAGTCGGTGTTCTCGTCCAGCTTGACCAGGGCGTCCCCGTTGTAGGCGATGCCCACCCAGGCGTCCCCGGCCAGCACTTTGTCCACGCTGTCCGGGCTGCCGTAGAAGCCCAGCAGGCGGGAGGTGCGGGCCGCTTCCAGCCTGCGGCCGGCCTCGGCGAGCTGCCCCGCGTCGCGCGTGTTTGGCGAGCGCCCGCCGGCCAGCAGGGCCGCGCCGATCAGGTCGCGCATGGAATCCAGCAGCACCACCGGGCCGGGCTGGGTCCGGGGATCCAGCACCGCCGCCCAGGAGGCCTGGAAATCCGGCAGCTTGTCCGTGCGGTACACCAGGCCCATGGTGCCCCACTGGTAGGGCAGGCTGTAGCGGCCTTCCGGGTCGTAGGCCGGCCGGCGGAAGCGGGCCGCGACGTTGCCGGCGTTGGGGATCTTCGACAGGTCCAGCGCCGCCAGCTTCCCCTGCTTGATCATGGTGCGCACCGCGTGGTCGGACATGACCACCACGTCGTACTGGTCGCCGGCGCTGGCCACCTTGCTCATCATGGTCTCGGTGTTCTCGTAGGTGTCCAGCACCACCTTCAGCTTCTGCTCCTTCTGGAAGCGCTCCACCAGCTCCGGGGCGATGTACTCCGACCACATGAACACGGACAGGGTCTGGCCGGAGCGGGCGCAGCCGGAAAGAGACATCGCCAGGCCCAGGGCCGCCAGGGCCAGCAGAACAGGCAGGGACCGGCTCGGTTTTCGCATCTATTCCTCCTTGGGTCCGCGGACCACCAGCTGCAGGAGCACCACCAGCAGCACGGTGACCAGGAAAATGACGGTGGAAAGGGCGTGCACCTCCGGGGTGATGCCGCGGCGCAGGCTGCCGTAGATGTAGATGGGCAGGGTGACCGAGGTGGGACCGGAGGTGAAGAAGCTGATCACGAAGTCGTCGATCGACAGGGTGAAGGCCAGCAGGCCCGCGGCCACGATGCCGGGGACCAGCAGGGGCAGGGTCACGTGCCGCAGGGTGTACCAGGAGCTGGCGTACAGGTCGCGGGCCGCCTCCTCCACGGTACGGCCGATCGTGGCCAGGCGGCTGGCCACCACCAGGGCGACGAAAGAGATCTGGAAGGTCACGTGGGCCACGATCATGGTGGCCAGGCCCAGGCGCAGGCCGCCGAAAACCGTCCGTGCGGTCTCGAAGACCAGGAGCATCCCCACTGCGAACACGATGTCCGGGGTCACCACCGGGATGTACACGAAGCTGTCCAAGAGGCCTGAGAACCATCGGGGCCAGGGGAAGCGGCGCAGGCCCAGGGCCAGGGCCGTGCCCAGGAGCGTGGCCAGCAGGGTGGAAACCAGGGCCAGCACCAGGGTGTTGCGGGCGGCCTCCAGGACCAGGTCGTTGGAGGCCAGGCGGGCGTACCAGCGGAAGGAGAACCCGCCCCAGCGCACGCTGTAGCGGGAGGCGTTCAGCGACACCGCGGCTACGGCCAGCAGCGGCAGGTACAGCAGGCCCAGGGCCGTCAGGGAGACGGCCGGCACGA
>MIBK01000118.1:4669-5058 GCA_001829505.1 Spirochaetes bacterium RBG_16_67_19
GGTCAACACCAGGCTCACCGCCGCTCCGAAGGGGAAGTCCCGGCTGACCCCGAACTGGTGCTGGATCAGGTTGCCCAGCAGCCAGGACTTGCCGCCGCCGAGGATGTCCGGAATGACGAAGGCTCCCATGGCCGGGATGAAGGTCAGGATCACCGCCGTACTCAACCCGGGCAGGGTCTGCGGCAGGATGGCGTGCAGGAAGGTGCCCACGGGCCTGGCGTACAGGTCCTGGCTGGCCTCCACGATGCCCCAGTCCAGCTTCTCCACGTTGGTGTACAGCGGCAGCACGGCGAAGGGCAGCGAGTTGGTGACCATGCCCAGGTACAGGGCGAAGGCGGAGGGGTACAGGGCCCTGGCCGGCTCGATCAGCCCCAGCCACTGGGCCAGGC
>MIBK01000118.1:5186-7258 GCA_001829505.1 Spirochaetes bacterium RBG_16_67_19
AAGGCCAGGGGGTAGGAGATGGCTACGCTCAAGGCGGTGGTCACCGCCGCCACCAGCACGGTCCTGCCGAAGATGGACAGGTAGGCCCCTGTCCAGCCGAACATGTCCCAGCCGGCCAGGCGCCGGAAGTTGTCCAGGGTCCAGGTCCACTGGATGTCGCCCAACGGCCCGCGGGTGGCGAAGGCCCACAGGGCCATGGCCCCCAGGGGGGCCACCAGCATGACCGCGATCCAGACCAGCGGCAGGCCGATCAGGGCCAGCCCGCGCCAGGTCAGGCGCCGGGAGCCGGCCAGCTCCCCGTACCAGATCACCAGCCTATTCAACCAGGGGCTCCAGGTGCTCGGCCGGAAGCTCCAGCCAGACCCGTTGCCCGAGGGCGAGGCGTACTCCGGTCAGGCAGCGCAGGCGCAGGCCGCCGGGCTGCACGAAAACGTCGATGTGGTCCCCCCGGTAGATGAGCTCGGAAACCGCCGCCCGCAGGCCGTTGGCGATGGGCCGGTCCGAGCGCACCTTGATCCGCTCCGGGCGGATGGCCAGCACCCCCTCCTGCCAGGGCGGGGCCACCCGCGGCAGCAGGGGCCCCAGCGGGGTGCGGCACACCCCGTTCTCGGTCGAAGCCGGGATCAGGTTGGTGGTGCCCAGGAACTCGGCCACGAAGCGGCTGGCCGGGTGGTCGTAGACCTCCGCCGGGGAGCCGGACTGCACGATGCGCCCTTCGCGCATCACGAAGATCCGGTCGCTGACCGTCATGGCCTCGTTCTGGTCGTGGGTGACCAGGATGAAGGTCTTGCGCAGGCGGCGCTGCAGCAGGCGCAGCTCCAGCTGCACCTCGCTGCGCAGCTTGGCGTCCAGGGAGGACATGGGTTCGTCCAGCAGCAGCACGTCGGGCTGGTTCACCAGGGCCCGGGCCAGGGCCACCCGCTGGCGTTCCCCGCCGGAGAGCTGGTGGGGGTGGCGGCGCCGGAAACCTTCCAGGTGCAGCATGGCCAGCGCGGCCTGCACCCGCCGGCGGGTCTCCTCCGCCGGGAAGCGGCGGGCCTTCAGGCCGAAGGCCACGTTTTCGGCCACGTCCAGGTGGGGGAACAGGGCGTAGCTCTGGAATACGGTGTTGACCGGCCGGCGGTTGGCCGGCAGCTCCGAGATGTCCCTGCCGCTCAGGATCACCCGGCCCTGGTCGGCCAGCTCCAGCCCGGCCACAATGCGCAGCAGGGTGGTCTTCCCGCAGCCGGAAGGCCCCAGGATCGTGACGAACTCGCCGCTTTCCACGGTGAGGGACACGTCGCGGAGAACTTCGGTGTGATTGAAGCTTTTGCGGATTCCCTGCAGCCTGACCTCGCAGCTGGCCAGGAGGGGGAGAACTAAAGCACCGCCACCGGCCTCGATGCTGCCATCGAAGAGGGGCACGGCCGCGGCGGCGCCGAAGCGATGGAATGGCTTTTCCAACTCAGAAAATCCTCCTCGCGCGCAGGTCCGCTGCTGAGCAATTAATGCGCAATATAAACTAGGCACCCCGGCATTGCAATAATAATCCGAGGAATATTTTTTTTAGCCCAGGGGGACGCCGAGGCGGGCCAGCTCCTCCTTCAGGCCGTCGTACAGCCGGCGGTGCTCGGCGGTGGGGGTGAGCGACTCCAGGTCGTACAGCCGCTCGAAGGCCTCCCCCTTGGGCGCCTTCTCCAGATCGATGCGCTCCTTGTACAGCTCGTACAGCCGGGCCACGACCTCCGCGGCCTGCCCGCGGGTAAGCTTCGCCGCGGCGTGGGCCACCTCGGCGAACAGCCGCCCCATCAGCGGGCTGACGTTGTTGAAGCCCAGGGGCTCGGCCGGCCGGGGCCCGCTGACGTTGGAGCCGCTGGGCACCGAGGCCAGGGCCAGGGCGGAGAACTCGTGGGCGTACTGCTCCGAGCCCGGACGCCCCGAGGTGGTGTGGCTGGTGGTGGCCACGATCCGGGAGTTGCGGGCCACCGCCTGGTTGGCCAGGCTGGAGAGGAACAGGGAGTGCATGTTGGTCTGCTGCTTGAACTTCAGGTGCTGCGGCCCGATGTGCACGATCTCCCCGCCCAGCATCACCG
>MIBK01000118.1:7280-15061 GCA_001829505.1 Spirochaetes bacterium RBG_16_67_19
CGATGGCCGTGCCCGCCGGCCCCCCGCCGTAGCCCCCGATCAGGGGGGTGAAGGCCAGGTAGATGGGGCAGCCGTAGGCCCGGTAGTAGGCCAGGCGGGTCAGGCTCACGTCGTCGACCTGCAGCTCCGAGATCATCACCATGGCCCGGGGATCCGTCGAGCGCAGGCCCCAGGCCTCGTTGGTGCAGGCGATCTCGTTCAGGGCCATGACCGCGTGCCCCACGATGGGCAGGCCGGGGCGGCCGGCCCGCCGCACCGCCTCGCGCGCCCACTCCCCGTACAGCACGGCGGCCCGGGCGCTCAACCCGGAGGTGGGGCGGAACACCAGCCCGTCCAGCTTTTTCAAATAGCCGGGGAAGAACAGGGCGTCCACCAGGGGCTCCTGGGCGAAGGCTTCGTTGAGCTTCACGAACATCTCCTCGGAGGTGTCCGCGTTGAACGGCCCGCAGAAGACGAAAGGAGGCCGCCGGTCCTCCACGCCGCGGTGGTGGGCGGTTTTCAGTTCCTTGCCCTGGCCCATGGGCACCTCGACCGGGGCGCCGCGCAGGGCCTCCTCCACCTCCAGGGCCGAGAACTCGATGATCCGGCTGGAGTTCATGCTGAACAGGCCCGTGGCCAGCAGGAGCTTCTTGCCCGCCTGCCAGCAGCGGTCGGCCAGCTCGTCGTCCAGGTTGAGCAGGGTCTTGCCGTCCCAGCGCACGTCGAACTCTTTTTCCAGCTTCAGCACGTTCGCCGAGACGCGCTTTAGAAGGAAGTCATTGGCCTGGGTGAGGGGGCCGGTCTCGGCCCGCCGGGCGATTTCCTTGAAGTTCATTTCGCCCACCTCTTCCGGTTGGCCTCCAGCAGCTGCACCGCCTCGTAGGCGCCGCGGGCGTAGCCGTCCGCGCCGATCTGGGCGGCCCAGGCCTGGGTGACCGGGGCGCCGCCCACGGCTACGAAGTACTTCTCCTTCATTCCCTTGTTCCGCAACAGCTCCAGCACGTCGCGCTGGTAGAGCATGGTGGTGGACAGCAGGGCCGAAAGCCCGATCACGTCGGCCTTCTGCGCTGCGGCTTCCGATAGAAAACGCCCGGCGGGCACCTCCACGCCCAGGTCGTGCACATCGTAGCCGTTGGCCTGCAGGAGGGCGGCCACCACGGTCTTGCCGATGTCGTGGATGTCCCCCTCCACCGTGCCGATCACCACCGTGCCCTTGCTGGCCACCTGGCCGCCGGCGGCCCGGATGGACTCCCCCAGGATGGCCATGCCGGCCTTCATGGCGTCGGCGCCCAGCATGAGCTGGGGCAGGAAGACCTCCATTCGATCGAAGGCCTCGCCCAGCTCGCGGATCGGTCCGGCGAAGCCCTTCTCCACGGCCTCCAGGAGGTTAACGCCGGAAGCCACCGCCTCCCGGGCCGCGGCCGCGGCCGCCTCCGCGTCATAGTTCTGGATGCTGGCTCGCATTTTCGCGTGGATCTGTTCGGCGTTTCCCATTCTCTGCTCCCTAGTTGGATTATAAGAGGCTCAGGCGTGTGCCGATGCCTTTTTTCTCGGCCAGGCGGAACACCCGGTAGGAGAGACACATGTCCTCGATGGCCATGCCGATGGGGGAGAAGAACACCCGCTGCTTCGGGTCCCGGCGCCCCGGCTTCTGGCCGCAGAGGATGGCCCCCAGCTCCAGCACGCGCTCGCGCTCGAGCAGGCCCTGCTTGATCATCAGGGCGATCACCGGCGTCTCGCGGTGCAGCACGTGCTCCAGGCCGTCCACCACCACCAGATCGGAGCGGCGCACCACCTCGAACTCCTCCTCCTGGTAGGAGCCCACCGCCGAAAAGAAGCTTCCGGGGGCCATCCAGGCGTCCTTGACGATGGGCTCGTCGGCCACCGTCACGGTGACCACCACGTCGGCCCCCCGCACCGCCTCCTCGGCGCTGCCCACGGCCCGCGCCTGCAGCTTGTATCGGGCGCGGGCCTCGGCGGCGAAGGCTTCGGCCGCCTCCCGGCGCAGGTCGTAGGCCCGCACCTCCTTCAGGTCCGGAAGCACCGCCTTCAAGGCTTCCAGCTGGGTGCGGGCCTGCACCCCCGTGCCGATCATGGCCACGCTGGCCGAGTCCGGCCGGGCCAGGGCCCGGGCGCCTACGCCCGTGACCGCCCCGGTGCGCATGGCGGACAGCAGGGTGCAGTCCATCACCGCCAGGGGCAGGCCGTTCTCCGCGTCGTTCAGGATGGTCAGGCCCGTGCCCCTCGGCAGTCCGAAGCGGGCCGGATTGCCGGGGAAGCCGGCGATCCACTTGATGCCGAAGGTGTGGTACTCGCCCCCCACGTAGCCGGGCATGGCGTTGCCCCGCCCGCGCTTGCGCTCGTCCATGTCCAGGACGACCTTGTGCGGCAGCACCACTTCGCCGCGGTGGTGCAGCTTGAAGGCGTCCTCCACGGCCGCGAGGGCCAGGTCCATGTCCACGCCGGTGTCCCGGACGTCCTTCTGGCTCAGGTACAGGAAGCTGATGTCTTTCGCCTTCTCGCTCACTTCAACCTCGCTTTGCCTCGCGGGCCTCCACCTCCCGGACGATGCGCTCCAGCTCCGCTTCGGCGGTGGGGGGCAATGGGTCCGGTTTGTGCTCGGCCAGGATTTTTTCCACGCTCTCGCGCGCCTTGTCGGCCATGTTTTTCCCGCCGCTCTCCAGCCACTTCTCCCGGGTCTGGCGGTTGGCCAGCTTCGGCAGGAAGTGCTCCCCGGTCAGGAACTGCATGGTGTGGCGCTGCTTCAGGAAGTGGCCGCCCGGCCCCACCTGGTTCACCACGTCCACGGCCAGGGTGGCTTCCTCGACCCGGATTCCCGCCAGGAGGCGGTAGACCGCGGCGGCGATCTCGTCGTCCAGGACCAGCCCCTCCTTGCTGACCGTCAGGGCCCCCTCCATGGTGCCGGGGTAGAAGATCTTGTTCACCCCGCCCAGGGCGGCCATGGCCAGGATCAGGGTCTTCTCGTAACCGGCCTGGAAGTCCAGGGTCTTGGAGTCGGTGGCCGAGGCGGTGCCCCGGCAGGGGATGCCGTAGAAATGGGCCAGCTGGGCGCTGGCCGCGTTGATCAGGCCCATCTCGGCGGCGCCGATGGCGATGCGGCCCACCCGCATGTCCATGATCGAGCCGCAGGTGCCGTACCACACGGGGTTGCCGGGGTTGGCCAGCTGGATGATGCAGATGCCGCTCACCACGTCGGCGGTCTGCTGGGCCAGGAGGCCGGCCAGGGTCACCGGGGAGGTGGCCCCGGCCTGCGGCTCGCTGGTCACGTCGATGGGCAGGCCCCACCTGGCGAACTCCAGGGCCCCCTCCATCTGGTCGCGGTCGTGGTGCAGGGGGGACACCGGGTTGTCCGTGGTGAAGGTGTACGGCTTCTTTTTCAGCTCCGACTCCCCGCCGGCGATCACGGCCACCATGCGCAGGCAGTCCTCGGCCATGCCCCGCTCCCGGGAGGTGGCCTTGACCGGCTTGGAGGAGTTGCGCACGCTTTCATAATAGCCGTACACGTGGGTGGCCCGGATGGGCACGCCTTCGATCTGGGGCATGATGGCCCCGGAGTGCAGCAGGTGGTAGCTGGGCAGGGCGTCGGCCAGCTTCACCAGCTCCCCCACGTCGCGCAGGGTGGTGCGGTGGGTCCTGCCGGTATCGTACTCGAAGCAGTTCAGGCGCCCGATCATCGGCTCGTAGTGCAGCGCCTTCGTGGACACGTGCACGTCGTGCTTCGGGTTGCGGCCGTACACCGTGAACTCGGCGGGAGCCTTCTTCAGGGTCCCCTCCACCAGGTCCGCGGGCAGGCGGCAGATCATGCTGTCCTCGTCCACCGCCGCCCCGGCCTGCCGCAGCAGCGCCCGGGCGGCCGGGGCCTTCACCAGCACGCCGGTCTTCCAGAGGATGTCCAGCGCCGCGCGGTGGATGAGCCGGATCTGTTCGTCGGACAGCACATTGAGCCTGGGGGCAAAGGTCATGGAGCTCCTCCAGCAATCGCTACGGGAATTGGGGCCCATCTTAGGGGCATTTCACGAATTCTGCAATATAGTCTATGATGATGCCCATGTCCGTCCAGTCCGCCGACCTGTCCACCCTTCTGGACCAGCTTCCGGACGCGGCCCTGTTCACCGATGCCGCAGGCCGCATCCGCTGGTGGAACCCGGCGGCCCAGGCCCTGGCGGGCTGGACGCCGGAGCAGGTGCTGGGCAAGCCGCTGGGCGAGCTGCTCTCCGCGGGAGGCCGGCCGATGAGCGCGCGCAGGCTGCGCGAGGAGGCGCGGGGGCGCAGCGTCTGCCAGTTGAGCACCGCCGGCCGCCGCTCCTTGTGGGTGGAGGCGGCGGGAGGCGCCCTGGGCCCGGCGGGTGGCACGATCCTGATCCTGCGCGAGCTGGCCGCCTCCGCTCGCACCGTCCGGGAGCTGGAGGAAAGCCGGCACCGCTACCAGATCGTCACTGCCCAGACAGGGCAGATGGTGTACGACTCGGATATCGCCAGCGGCGGGATCCAGTGGGCCGGGGCCGTGCAAAAGATCACCGGTTTCAGCCTGCGGGAGTTCCACAAGGTGGGTTTCGCGGAATGGAGCGAGGGCATCCACCCCGCGGACCGCGAAAGGACCCTGGCTTCCATCCGGGAGGCCCGCCAGCGGGGCACCCCCTTCGAGCTGGAGTACCGCTTCCGGCGCAAGGACGGCGGCTACGCGGAGCTGGAGGACTACGGGGTGTTCCTGCGCGACGACTCCGGCGCAGTGATCCGGGCCCTGGGCCGCATGCGGGACGTGGGCGGGCGCAACCTCTCCCGCGCCGCGCAGCAGGCGGTATACGCCATCGCCGAGGCCGCCTCCGAAGTGGCCGATCTGCAGGAGCTGTATTCCCGCATCCACCGCATCATCAGCTCGCTGATGCCCGCGGACAACCTGTTCATCGCCCAGGCGGATTCCGGCGGTCTACGGTTCCTGTACTTCGTGGACCAGAAGGACGAGCCTCCCGCGGGGGACCGGGTCCCCCTGGGCCGAGGGGTCACCGCGTACGTGCTGCGCACAGGTCGGCCGCTGCTGACCGACGAGAAAGGCCTGGCCGAGCTGTCCGACCGGGGGGAGCTGGTGCGCCAGGGAGCGGCCTGCGTGAGCTGGCTGGGGGTGCCCCTGAAGATCGACGGGGTGGCGGTCGGGGTGCTGGCCGTGCAGAGCTACACGGAAGGCCAGCATTACACCGCCGGCGAGCAGGAAATGCTGGAATTCGTCTCCAGCCAGGTGGCCATGGCCATCAGGCGCCGCCGGGCCGAGAGCGCACTGCGGGAGAGCGAGGAGAAATACCGTTTCCTGGCCGAAAACTCCATCGACGTGATCTGGCGCCAGGACGCCGGTTTCCGCTTCACCTACGTGAGCGCCTCCGTGTCCCGGCTGCTGGGCTATGCCAAGGAGGAAGTGGAAGGTCGCTCCCTGTTCGATTTTCTGCCCCCCACAAGCAGGGAACAGGTGCGGGCCGCCGCCAGCAGCGCCCAGGCGCGCGGCCACTACGAGGTGGCCATGGCCGGCAAGGACGGGTCGGAGGTCTGGGTGGAGGTGAGCGTGACCCCTGTGGTGGGTCCGGACGGGGAGGTCCTCGGCTACCAGGGAGTCACCCGGGACATCCGGGAGCGCAAGCGCGCCGAGGACGAGCGCGACCGCCTGGAGGCGGAGCTGCGGCAGGCCCAGAAGATGGAGTCCGTCGGGCGCCTGGCCGGCGGCATCGCCCACGACTTCAACAACCTGCTCACGCCCATTCTCGGGTACATGGAGCTGCTGCTTCCCGAGCTGCCGGCGGGCTCCCCGCAGGCCGACATGGTCGTGGCGGTCCGTCACTCCGCCGAGCGGGCGCGCGACCTGACCCGCCAGCTGCTGGCTTTCAGCCGCAAGCAGCTGCTGGAGCTCAAGTCCGTGGACCTGGCCCAGGTGGTGAGCGGCTTCCGCGACATCCTGCGGCGCACCCTGCGCGAGGACATCGAGCTGGAGGTGGGCCTGCCGGAGAGGCCGCTTCCGGTGCGCGCCGATCCGGGCCAGCTGGAGCAGGTGCTGATGAACCTGGCCCTCAACTCCCAGGACGCCATGCCGGAGGGAGGAAAGCTGGCCGTCCGGGCCTGGGAGGAGGCGCTGCAGGAGCCGCGACCCGCGGAGTTCAGCGCGCTGGCCCCCGGGGTTTACGTGGTGCTGGAGGTGGGCGACAGCGGCGCGGGCATGGACGGGCCCACCCTGGAGCGCATCTTCGAGCCCTTTTTCACGACCAAGGAGAAAGGGCGGGGCACCGGACTGGGCCTGCCCATGGTCTACGGCATCGTCAAGCAGCACGGCGGGGAGGTGCTGGTGCGCTCCGCCCCGAAGCGGGGCACGCGGGTGCGCATCCTGCTGCCGCGCGCCGGGGAGCCCACTGCAGCTACGGCCGGGCAGCCGCCCGACCGGCCGTCCTCCGGCTGCGAAACCATCCTGCTGGCGGAGGACGACCCGGCGGTGCGGGAGATGACCCGGTTGATCCTCAGCCGCCAGGGCTACAATGTGCTGGCCTTTTCCTGCGGCAGCGAGGCCCTGGCCCTGAGCGGGGAACAGCTGGCCGGCGTGCGCCTGCTGGTCAGCGACGTGGTCATGCCGGGGATGAACGGCCGCGAGCTGGCCGAACGGCTGCGGGCCTCCAACCGCGGGCTGAAGGTCCTGCTGATCTCCGGGTACGCCGATCCGCTTTCCACTGGGCAGGGCCTGCTGGACGACCACATCCAGTTCCTGCCCAAGCCGTATTCCGCGGAGGGCCTGCTGGCCCGGACCCGGGCGCTGCTGGACGCCTCAGGCTGACAGGAAGAGCTCCTCGGCCCGGTCGCGGCCCGCCGCGGTGAGAAACCGGTCCTGGACCAGCGCCTCCAGCTCGGAGCGCGGCCTGCCCGCCGCCGATTCCCCGAGGTTCACCAGGCTGTCCGCGTCGTAGACCACTTTGAAGTTCGCCGACTCCTCCGCGCGCGGGCTGTGGTGGTGGCCCACGATGTCGCACACTTCCTCCACCTCGGCAAGCTGCAGGCCCAGCCTCAGCAGCACGGCCCGGGCCAGGGGCGGGCCCTCCCGCTCCTGGTAGCGGGGCTCGCTGCTGCCGTACTTCTGCTCGGCCGCCTTGATGCCGATGTCGTGCAGCAGGGCCGCGGGGACCACGATGTGCCAATCCGCGGCCTCGCTCACCAACAGGGACTCGGCCTCGGCCAGCACGGCCTGGGCGTGCCGGATGCGGCGCTGGTCCTGGCCGAAATGCTCTTCCAGCGCCTCCAGCAGCTGCCGTTTCAGGCCCAGGCAGCGGCTGGCCGCCCAGCTCTCGTAGGTGGCCTCCCCCACGCACTCCTTGGCCTGCTTGCACCATTCCAGGCAGCTCATCCCGCCGGGGCGCAGCACCATCTTGCGGCAGCTTGGGCAGGCCCGCTTGAACTCGTCGCTCCAGATCTCCACTTCCGTTCCGCAGTTGGGGCAGGGGAACAGCTCGGGGGCTGGCTGGCGCAGGAGCTTGGAACCCGGGCAGAAGCTGTGATCCATGCCTTGCCTCCTATCGCTTGCGCAGCACGGCGATCCACTCCTCGGGGCCTTCCTTCTCGTAGCGCCACTCGAAGCGGCCGCGCTGGGTGGCCTGGAACAGGTAGTACAGGGGCTTGGGCTCGCGGTCATTGATCAGGCGCAGCTCGGCGCCGGCCGGCAGGTCCCGCCAGGCTGACATGATCCTGGCCTGGCGCTGCAGGAGGGGGACGGCGCGCATGTCCAGCTCCACCGCCGGGGCTGAATAGCCGATCGCGTCGCT
>MIBK01000119.1:0-266 GCA_001829505.1 Spirochaetes bacterium RBG_16_67_19
TCTCCACCATCTGCCACCAGCGGTTGGGGTAGGGATGGTTGGGGGCCCCCTCGTACATGAAGCTGGTGGCCCCGTTGAGCAGCGGGGCGTACACGATGTAGCTGTGCCCGGTGATCCAGCCCGGATCGGCGGCGCACCACCACAGGTCCTCGTCCTTGATGTCGAACACGTACTTCAGGGTCGTGTAGACCTGCACCATGTAGCCGCCGTGGGTGTGCACGATCCCCTTGGGCCGGCCGGTGGTGCCGGAGGTGTACAGGATGAAC
>MIBK01000119.1:360-615 GCA_001829505.1 Spirochaetes bacterium RBG_16_67_19
CCATGTTGATCTCCTGCCCCGTGCGCCGCACCACCAGGCAGGTCTCGATGGTGGGCTGGCGGGCCACGGCCTCGTCGGTGATGTCCTTCAGGTGCACCACCTTGCCGCGCAGCCACCCGCCGTCGGCGGTGATCAGCACCTTGCTCTGGGCGTCCTCGATGCGCTCGGCCAGGGCCTCCACGCTGAAGCCCCCGTACACCACGCTGTGCCCGGCCCCGATCTTGGCGCAGGCCAGCATGGCGATGACCTGCTCAG
>MIBK01000119.1:643-1132 GCA_001829505.1 Spirochaetes bacterium RBG_16_67_19
CAGGTAAATGGTGACGATGTGCCCCTTCTTCACCCCCAGGCTCTTCAACACGCTGGCGAACTTGCACACCTCGCGGTTAAGGGAGGCGTAGGAGTACATCCGGGTGTCCCCCGGCTCCCCTTCCCAGATCAGGGCGACCTTGTTCTTGCGGGGGGTCTTCAGGTGGCGGTCCAGGGCGTTGTAGACGATGTTGGTCTTGCCGCCGGTGAACCATTTATAGAAGGGCTTCTCGCTGTCATCCAGGACCCGGTCCCAGGGTCGGAACCACTCCAACTCCGCCGCCTGCTCGGCCCAGAAGGCCTGCGGGTCCTGGAGGGAACGGCGGTAGAGCTCTTCGTACTCCGGGACGTTGGCCTGCTTTAGAATTCGCTCGGGGGCGTAGAACAGCTCCCCGTTGCTCCGAGGGTCGCCCGCAGCGGACCGGGCAGGCCCACCGGCCTTTGACCCACCTGCCCCCGCCGACTTGTCCTTCACCGCCTGCTTCTCCAT
>MIBK01000119.1:1162-6827 GCA_001829505.1 Spirochaetes bacterium RBG_16_67_19
CCGCACCGGCCTGTCCCGAGTAGATGCTAAATTATTACTAATCTACTCGATATTGGGCAAGGAAGGAATGTTCTGATAGTGGCGGGAGCCCCCCTTTTATCAGCAGGCGGTACAACCGCTGCTCACTGGCGAACGCAATGGTGTCGCAGGGATTCGCGGGCAGGAAGCTTTCGGGCTTTCGGCTATGCAGCGCGCCCAAGAGCGCAAGGTCATGCGCTTCCTCCCTTGGCAAGAGCCTGCAGGATGCGCTCGGGGGTGGCCGGGATGCGGGTGAGCCAGACGCCCAGCGCGTCGTGCAGCGCGCTCACCACGGCCGGGGCGGCCATGGACACGGGCAGCTCGCTCATGCCCTTGGCCCCGTACGGGCCTTCCTCGTGCGGGTTCTCGACGATGATGCACTGGATAGGCGGCACCTGGGTGGCGCGCCACAGGCCCTGGCGGGCCAGGGTGTCGGTGAGGATGCGGCCCCGCTCCAGGCGGAACTCCTCGGACAGGGCGTAGCCCAGGCCCATGACCACGCCCCCCTCCATCTGGCCCTCCCCACTGGCCGGGTTCACGGCTCGGCCCGCGTCGGAGGCGGCGATCACGCGCAGCACGTTCACACGCCCGCTGGCCGGGTCCACCTCCAGGCTCACGGCCTGGGCGCCGAAGCAGTAGGCGGCGTGCAGGCGCCGCTCGCCATCCGGGAAACCGCCCCCCGGCTCGCGCAAGTCCGGCCAGGTGCGCGGCGCGGAGTAGCGCGCCTCGGCCTTCAGCGCCACCCCATCGGCGGCAGCCAGCCCGGCCAATTCCTCCAGGGCGGCCAGCTTCCGGCCGCTGGCCGACTCCACGAACGCGTCCCCCCGCACCGCGATGCCCTGCGCTTGGACGCCGGACCTGCCGGCCAGCCACTCCAGCAGCCGGGCCTTGAGCTCCCGGGCCATGGCCAGCACCGCGTTGCCCGACACGAGGGTCTGGCGCGAAGCGGTGGTGATCAGCGAGGCCGGGTCCCGGTCCGTGTCCCCGGATTCCACCAGCACCCGGGAGTAGGGCCAGCCCAGCTCCTGGCAGGCGATCTGGGCCATGACCGTGTCCGAGCCCTGGCCCATGTCCGCGCTGCCCACCCGCACCCGCAGCAGACCCGCGGGCAGGATCTCCCCGCTCGCCCCGGCGTAGTCGTCCAGGCCGGTGCCCAGGCCCACGTTCTTGTAGGAGCAGGCCAGGCCGGTTCCGGCCTTCCAGCCGGCCCGCGGGGCGAGCGGCGGGGCGCGGCGCAGGGCTTCGCGCACGGCCCCCAGGCAGGCCCGGGCGCCCACGCTGGAGCGGATGCGCTCGCCGGTGACCGTGGGCCTGCCCTCCTCGAGGATGTTGGCCAGGCGGATCTCGAAAGGGTCCAGGCCCAGCCGCTCGGCCAGGCGGTTCAGCTGCACTTCCGCGGCGAAGGTGGCCTGCGGGTTGCCGAAGCCGCGCATGGCCCCGCCGGGCAGGTTGTTGGTGTACACGCACAGGGCCTCGATGTCCGCGTGCGGCACCACGTAGGGGCCGGCCCCGAAGCTGACCGCGCGCTGGATCACCACTTCCCCGACCGAGGCGTAGGCGCCGGAATCCGCCAGGATGCGGGCCTTTACGGCGGTGAGCTGGCCATCTTTCTTCACCCCCGTTGTATAACGGAGGCTGGCGGCGTGCCGCTTCACGCTGGCCCGGATGGACTCCCGGCGGTCGAAGCGCAGGCGCACCGGGCGCCCGGTCGTCAGCGCGCCCAGGGCGGCGATGATCTGGACCGTGACGTCTTCCTTGCCGCCGAAGCCGCCGCCCAGGGGCAGGTGGGCGATGCGCACCCGCTCCTCGCTCATCCCCAGAGCCGCGGCCACCTGCCGCCGGTCCTCCCAGGGCCCCTGGCTGCCCACGTACACCGTGACCCGGCCGTCGGGCTCCGGCACCCCGATGCCGCATTCCGGCTCCAGATAAGCGTGCTCGATGAAGGGCGTGAAGTACTCGCCCTCCAGCACCTCCTCCGCCTCGGCCAGGCCGCGCTCCACGTCTCCCCGCCCGCTGCGCTTGCGGGCCACGAGGTTCGGCTCGGCAGTCCGCTCGTGAATGCGCGCAGCTCCGGGAGCCAGGGCCTCCCCGGGGCTGGAGATGACGGGAAGAGGCTCGTAGCGCACGCGGATGTGCTCCAGCGCCTCCCGGGCAGCCTCCTCGCTTTCGGCCACCACGGCGGCCAGGGCGTCCCCCACGCAGCGCACCTTGTCCGCGGCAAACACGGGCTGGTCGGCCACCAGCAGGCCGAAGGCGTTGCGCCCGGGCAGGTCCCGAGCCGTGAGCACGGCGACCACTCCGGGGCGGGCGCGAGCCGCGGCGGGGTCCAGCTCCACGATGCGGGCGTGCGGATGCTCGCCGCGCAGCACCGCGGCGTGCAGCAGGCCCGGGAAGCGCAGGTCCTCCGCGAACTTCAGCTCCCCGCTAACCTTGCCCAGAGCATCCACGCGGGGCACGGGCCGGCCGAAAGGGGCCGGCTCGTCGGGCATCAGGCCGGAGCGCGGGAAGCTGTCCAGGCCTTGCCGCAGCCACTCCGCGGCCCGGTGCACCGCTTTGAGGATCTTCACGTAGCCGGTGCAGCGGCAGAGGTTGGACGCCAGGGCCCGGGCGATCTGCCGGTCGGTGGGCTCAGGCTCCCGGTCCAGCAGCGCCTTGGCCGCCAGGATCATCCCCGGCGTGCAGAAGCCGCACTGCACGGCCCCCTCCTGGATGAAGGCCTGCTGGAGCGGGTGCAGCCTCCCGGGCGCGGCCAAGCCTTCCAGGGTAAGCACTTCCGCCCCGCCCAGGCCGCTCAGGGGCTGGCGGCAGGAAAGCACGGGCCGGCCGTTGACCAGCACCGTGCAGGAACCGCAGTGTCCCTCCGCGCAGCCCCGCTTGACCGCGGTCAACCCCAGCTCGTCCCGCAGCCAGTCCAGCAGCGTGCGCTCCGGTCCCGAAGCCGCCAGCGCGCGCCCGTTGACCGTGATCCTCAATGTCCGTTCCCGTCCCCGTTCTCGCGGTACAGGAACATGGGCGGGATCAGGGTCCAGATGGCCAGGGCCGCCGATCCGTACCACGGCTCGTACCAGGGCGGCCGCAGGAAACGGACGGGGCCCTGCCCCAGGGCGTAGATCCAGATCAGCATGGAGATGCAGGATATGGCGAGTTGGGCAGCCGAGCGCACCCCCATGGTGAAGCGCAGGTACAGGGGCGTGAGCGCCACCAGCAGCCCGGCGACCACCAGGTGCGGGATCGGCTCCGGCGGCAGGATGCCCAGCACGAACAGGTAGACGGCCACCACCTCGCTGGGGATGAGCTTGAGCAGGGCGGTGAGAAAGCGGTTGTCCTCGCGGCGGATCGTGCGGCTCATGGCTTTCAGCTCCTCTTGCGGGGGGGAAGGCTCACGGGCGCGGCCCGGACCCCCCAGATCTCGTCAGCGTACTCCCGGATGGTGCGGTCGCTGGAAAAGCGCCCCATGCGCGCCACGTTCAGGATGGACATTCGCGTCCAGGCCTCCTGGTCGCGGTAGGCCGCCGCCACCCGCTGCTGGCAGTTGAGGTAAGAGTCGAAATCCTCCAGCAGCATGTAAGGGTCCCCGTGGTCCAGAAGGCCCGCCACTATGGGAACGAAGAGATCCGGCTGCCCAGGGCTTAGAGCCCCCGAAGCGATCAGGTCCAAAGCGCCGCGCAGCGTCGGGTTCGAATCGAACAGCTCCCGCGGGTCGTAGCCGCGGGCCTGCTGCTGCGCCACCTCGGCGGCGGTCAGCCCGAACAGGAAGAAGTTCTCCTCGCCCACCTCCTCGCGGATCTCCACGTTGGCCCCGTCCAGCGTGCCGATGGTCAGCGCCCCGTTCAGGGCGAACTTCATGTTCCCCGTCCCAGAGGCCTCGGTGCCGGCGGTGGAGATCTGCTCCGAAAGGTCGGCCCCCGGCATGATGCGTTCGGCCAGGCTGACCCCGTAGTTGGGCAGGAACACCACCTTCAATCGTCCGTCCAGGTCCGGGTCGTCGTTCACCCGTTCGGCCGCCGCGTGGATCAGCCGTATGATCAGCTTGGCCATGGCGTAGCCGGGCGCCGCCTTGCCCGCGAAAATCACGGTGCGCGGCACGACTTGGGCCCCCGGATTGGCCTTGAGGTGGTTGTACAGGGCCAGCACGTGCAGCAGGTTCAGGAGCTGGCGCTTGTATTCGTGGATGCGCTTGACCTGGCAGTCGAAAAGCGAGCGGGGGTCCACCGTGATCGCAGTGAGGCTGCGAACGCACTCGGCCAGGCGCTGCTTGTTGGCCAGTTTCACCTCCCGCCAGCTTTCGCGGAAGCGGGGGTCCTCGGCCAGCGGCTCCAGGCGCCGCAGCTGGTCCAGGTCCCGCACCCAATCCTCGCCGATGCGCTCGCTGATCAGCCTCGACAGGGCCGGGTTGCACAGGCGCAGCCAGCGCCGGGGGGTGATGCCGTTGGTCTTGTTGTTGAAGCGCTCCGGCCACAGCTCGTAAAAATCGCGGAACAGCTGGGCTTTAAGGATCTCGGAGTGCAGGGAGGAGACCCCGTTCACCGAATGGCTGCCCACCACGGCCAGGTGGGCCATGCGCACCTTTTTCTCCCCGTCCTCTTCGAACAGGGACATCCGGCGCAGCCGCTCCGGCTCATTCGGCCAGCGCGCGGTGACCTGCTCAAGGAAACGGCGATTGATCTCATAGAGGATCTGCAGGTGCCGGGGGAGCACGTAGCCGAACAGGCTGACCGGCCAGCGCTCCAGAGCCTCCGGCAGGATGGTGTGGTTGGTATAGCCGAAGGTGCCCACCGTGATGGCCCAGGCCTCCTCCCAGCCCAGGCGCTCCTGGTCCAACAGGATGCGCATCAGCTCGGGTATGGCCACCGCCGGATGGGTGTCGTTGAGCTGGACGGCCACCTGGTCGGGGAAATCCGCGAAGCCGCCGGAAGAGCTCTTCTTGAAGCGCCGCAGGATGTCCTGCAGCGTGGCGGACACGAAGAAGTACTCCTGCTTCAGGCGCAGCTCCCGGCCCTCGAACACGTTGTCGTTGGGGTACAGCACCTTGGAGATGGTTTCCGACTGGGCCTTGTCCGACACGGCGCGCTCGTAGTCGCCGTGGTTGAAGTAGTCCAGGTCGAACTCGCGCGTGGACTTGGCCGCCCACAGACGCATGTTGTTGACCGTATTGTTGCGGTAGCCGGGGATGGGGGTGTCGTAGGCCATGGCCATGATGACCTGGGTGTCCGCCCACAGGAAGCGCAAGGCGCCATCGGCGTCCGTGCGCGAGCTGACCTGGCCGTAGAAGTGCACCGGGTACAGGTACTCGGGTCGCTCCACCTCCCAGGGGTTGCCGTAGCGCAGCCAGTTGTCCGGGGTCTCCACCTGGGCTCCCCCGCGGATGCGCTGGAAGAAGATGCCGAACTCGTAGCGGATGCCGTAGCCGTAGGCCGGCAGGGCCAGGGTGGCCATGGAGTCCAGGAAGCAGGCGGCCAGGCGTCCGAGGCCCCCGTTGCCCAGGCCCGCGTCGTACTCCCAATCCTCCAGGGCCTCCAGCCGGTAGCCCAGCTCCTGCATGGCCTGCGTGGCCCGGCCCTCCAGGCCCAGGTTGAGGATGGCGTTGCCCAGGGCCCGGCCCATCAGGAACTCCAGGGAAAGGTAATACACGCGTTTGGACTTGCGC
>MIBK01000119.1:6897-9139 GCA_001829505.1 Spirochaetes bacterium RBG_16_67_19
GGTCAGGGCCAGGCTCTTGAAGTTGTCGTGGTCCGTGGCGCTGTACTCGTCCTTGGCCAGGGCGAACTCCAGGTTATGGACGAAGGACTCCTTGAGGGACTCCACGTCCATGCCCAGGAACTCGTTGTTGGAAGGAGTCAGGCGGAAGGGCTTGGGACGACCTTCCGCGGGCTTGGCGGACTTAGGCATGGACTGAATCCCTCCTCTCCTCACAGGGCGGGGTCAACAAGCTCCTGGCGCCGATCGTACCAGGCGCGCAAGGCATCCTGCATCGCTGTGATGTCGCCGAGCTGTTCGGCGCAGATCTGATGCAGCTCATCTGCGGAGATTTCATGGTAGAAATGGACCAGGCGATTCCTGTACCCGGCCAGGATGGACAGCAGAGCCTTCTGCTCCGCGGTCAGGATGTGCCGTCCGACATCAAAGAGCGCCTCCAGCGCCCTGCGCAGGCGGGATTCGGCCGTCCAGACGTTGCGGGAGTCGGACATGAAAGCGTCCCGGTCGAGGAAGATCCTTTTCGAGATTTTCGACGGGCTCATCGCTTCTCGAGCAGGGAGAGCCTTTCGCGTTCCAGCGGCGCCAGGTCCCCGGCCCGGCGAAGGACGTAGAGAACGTATTCGACGGCGGCATGCTCGTCCTCCGCGCACAAACGTTCTCCTCTGATGACGTTCGCCGCCAGGAACGGGTCGGCTTCGGGGAGAACCACCAGGTCGACGCGCGCGACCCCGAACAGTTCCTCCAGCTCCAGGGCGATCAAGGCCTTCTGCTTGATCCCCAGGGGACCGGACGGTTTCGCCCCGATATCCAGGTCGGCGCCGGTATCGGTGAGGGCACTGCGCCGCCCGTCGACCAGCTCCAGCGCCTCCCGGGCACGGCTGCCGAAGGCGAAGAGGACCTGGATTCCGTGTGCCTGGCAGAGCGTGGCGAGCCTTGTGCGCATGTGGATGCCCCTTCCACTATAGAGTAGCGCGCCCAGAAAAGCTACTGCGGGCTGCTCTTGGCCAGACAGGCGCGCAGCGCCTCCAGGCTGGGCTCGATCACCGGCGCCGCGGCGGTGGCGCGCTGCGCCGCACCCACGTCCTTCAGGCCGCTGCCGGTCAGCAGGACCAGCACCGGCTCGCCAGCGTTCACCAGCCCCTGGGCCAGCGCGCGGCGCAGGCCCGCCCAGGCGGCCGCCGCGGCGGGCTCGGCGAACAGCCCCGAGCGCCCCAGCTCGGCGATGCTTTGTAGTATCGCCGCATCGCTCACGGTGAGGTAGGCCCCGCCCGTGCGGGAGGCGGCGCGCAGGGCGCGCAGCCCGTCGGCGGGCAGGTCCACGGCAATGCTGTCCGCCAGGGTGCGGGCCCGCACGGCGCGGATGGTCTCCGTACCGGCGGCGAAGGCGGAGGCGATCGCCGCGGAGCCCTCGGCCTGCACCCCGAACAGGCGCGGCCCGCGCTCCAGCAGACCGGCCTGGACCAGGTCGCGGAAGCCCTTGTCCAGGCCGGCGATGATGTTGCCGTCGCCCACGGGAACGAAAACCGACAGGCGCATCTCTGCGCCGCCCGCCTCCCCCAGCTCGCCGCGCTGCCAGGCTTCCCAGATCTCGAAGGCCGCGGTCTTCTTGCCCTCGGCGCTGAAGGGGTTGTAGCCCGTGTTGCGACAGAACCAGCCCAGCTCCTCGGAGGCCCGGCGGGCCAGCTCCGTGGCCTGGTCATAGCTGCCGTCCACCAGCAGGACCCGGGCTCCGTACACCAGCATCTGGGCGATCTTGGCCGGAGGGGCGGAGCGCGGCGCCAGGATCACCGCGGGCACGCCCAGGCAGGCGGCCATGCCGGCCAGCGCGGCTCCGGCATTGCCCGTGGAGGAAGTGACCACCACCTCGGCGCCCACCTCCCTGGCCCGGGCCAGCACCAGGGAGCTGGCCCGATCCTTGAGCGAGGCGGTGGGGTTGCGGCCCTCGTCCTTCACCCAGAGCCGCAGCAGGCCCAGGCGCGCGCGCAGGTCCGGCACGGAATACAACGGCGTGGCGCCCACGGCGCGGAAGGGGGTGCCCTGGCCGCCCGGGTCGCCCACGGGCAGCAGGGGCAGGTAGCGCCAGTGCGAGGGTTCGCCGGCGGGAGCGCCCGGCGCCACGCCGGCGGCGGCCAGCTCCCCGCGCGCGCGCCTCAGGTCCAGCACCACTTCCAGGCAGCCGCCGTCGCGCGGGCACAGGTAGCGCGGCTCCTGCGGGCCATACTCCGCGCCGCAGGCGCTGCAGCGA
>MIBK01000119.1:9169-9879 GCA_001829505.1 Spirochaetes bacterium RBG_16_67_19
GCCTCAGCCCCGGTAGGCCGCGGTTCCGGCGGCGGCCAGGATCTCGCCGAAGTAGACGCGGTGGTAGTCCTTGTCCGGGTAGTTGCCTTCGATGTAGCCGGCCACGAAGTGCGCCGGGTCGAAGTCGCTCCAGTAGATCTTGCGGCACTCCAGCACCAGCTCCGCCTCGGCGAAAACCGGGGCGGCCACGAGCCGGCCGGCTTCCGGGGTGAGGCCGGTGTGCTTCACCTTGTCCACCTGGCGCCCTGAGTTCGCCCCGCACCAGGCCAGCTTCTTGGAATACTCCTTGGAGAACTGGCACAGGGTGAAGTCCGGGTACTTCTCCAGAAACTCATGGGTGTAGCGGGTGGGCCGCACCACGATCATGGCTAGCGGGCGTTCCCACATGCAGCCCAGGCCGCCCCAGGCCACAGTCATGAAGTTGAAGGCGCCGGAGGCGAAGTCTCCGGAGGCCAGCAGGAACCAGCGCTTTTGCCAATCGTGCACCGGCAGGCAGGTCAGGCGGTCCGGGGCGATCTCGGCTCGTTTCACTCTTGCACCTCCTTCCGCAGACTAACGGGCCGCCTGGACCGTGTCAAACCAGGATAACCCGAATGAAACGATGTTTCAGAATCTGCTTGACAGGAGCGGCTGGCCCTGATATAATGAAACACCGTTTCAGTTTAGAGAGGGCGACAGATGAGCCGGGATTCTGTCCGGGCGGATTCCAT
>MIBK01000120.1:0-7755 GCA_001829505.1 Spirochaetes bacterium RBG_16_67_19
CGGGCATATGGGGTGGCAAAGGTGTTCGGGGCGGTTTTTGACCTTTCTGAACAGAATCTCCAGAAGACTAGCCCATTTAGGGTACCCCCTATTCTCAGTCGATATTCGAGGATAACGAAAAAGCCAATTTCAGATTGGCTATCCGGCGACCCTTCAAGGTACGCACGTTGGCTGGTCATGAAAGAAACGAGGGTTAATACGATGCAGAATCCAATGGCTGCGTTCTCCCTCAATCAGCAAACGACGCTCTTGAAGGCGCTGGCTTCAAAAAAAGCAGTTCGCGTGCTCATCGGTTACTTTGTTCAGCTACTTTCGAGTATGGCTGAAATCCCACGAAGCCGCAGTGTATCCCCCAACGCACGCCGTACCTTCTGTCCGAATCCGCCCTCATGTCGCCCAAGGGCCCAGGCCTTCGGGAAAGATACCCCGCAGCACCGCCGCCCGGCCGGCCGCAGTCAATTCCGGCTCAGCAATCCTTGGGCAGGCGGCGCACCGCGCCGGTGTCCGCCGAGGAGGTGAGCAAGGCGTAGACCTTCAGGGCCTGCGAAACCTCCCGCTTCCGGTCCCGGGGGGTGAAGGCCGCCGCACCCTGGGCCTCCTCCGCTTTCCGCCGCCGGGCCAGCTCCGCATCGGAATGCTCCACCCGCAGGCTGCGGGCCGCGATATCGATGTTGATGAGGTCTCCGTCCTTGACCAGCCCGATGGCTCCGCCCTCGGCGGCCTCCGGGGAGACGTGCCCTATGGAAAGGCCCGAGGTGCCCCCCGAGAAGCGGCCGTCGGTGATCAGGGCGCAGGCCTTGCCCAGCTGCCGGGCCTTGATGTAAGAGGTGGGGTACAGCATCTCCTGCATGCCCGGACCGCCCTTGGGCCCTTCATAGCGGATCACCACCACATCGCCTTCCTGGACCTTGCCGCCCAGGATCCCGTCGCAGGCACTCTCCTGGGAGGAGAACACCTTGGCCGGGCCGCGGAACTTGAAGATCGAGGGGTCCACCCCGGCGGTCTTTACGATGGAGCCGCGCTCAGCCAGGTTGCCGTACAGCACGGCCAGGCCCCCGTCCCGGTAGTAGCAGTGGGCCAGATCGCGGATGCAGCCCTTCTCCCGGTCCAGGTCCAGCTCCCGATAGCGGCTGGCCTGGGAGCCCATCACCCGGCTGGGCACTCCCGCCGGGGCGCTGGCGTACAGCTCGCGGGCTTCCGCCGTGCAACCGGGGGAGACGGGGTCCCAGCGCTCCAGGGCCGCCTTCAGGGTCAAGCCGTCGGCGCGCACCACCGAGGAGTCCAGCAGGCCCGCCCGCTCCAGCTCCCCTAGGATGCCGTGGATGCCGCCGGCGCGGTTCACGTCCTCCACGTGGTAGTGGGAGCTGGGCGCCACCTTGCACAGGCAGGGGATCTTGCGCGACAGCCGGTCTATATCGGCCATGGTGAAGTCCACCCCCGCTTCCTGGGCGATGGCCAGCAGGTGCAGCACCGTGTTGGTCGACCCGCCCATGGCGATGTCCAGGGCCATGGCGTTCAGGAAGGCGGCCTTGGAGCCGATGGAGCGGGGCAGCACGGAGGCATCCCCCCGGCCGTACCAGGCCTCGGCCATGGCCACGATACGCCGGCCGGCCAGCTCGAAAAGCTTCACCCGGTTGGCGTGCGTGGCCACCACCGTGCCGTTCCCGGGCAGGGCCAGGCCCAGGGCCTCGTTCAGGCAATTCATGGAGTTGGCCGTGAACATGCCCGAGCAGCTTCCGCAAGTGGGGCAGGCGGCGCTCTCCACCAAGGCCACCTGCTCGTCGCTGGCCGCAGGGTCTCCGGCCAGGACCATGGCGTCCACCAGGTCGTAGCGCTTGTCCCCGCTCACCCCGGCCTCCATCGGTCCCCCGGACACGAAGATCGCCGGGATGTTCAGGCGCATGGCCGCCATGAGCATGCCCGGGGTGATCTTGTCGCAGTTGGAGATGCACACCAGGGCGTCCACCGTGTGGGCGTTGGCCATGTACTCCACGCTGTCGGCGATCAGCTCGCGGGAGGGCAAGGAGTAGAGCATGCCCCCGTGGCCCATGGCGATGCCGTCGTCGATGGCGATGGTGTTGAACTCCGCCGCGAAGCAGCCGGCCTGCTCGATGACCTTCTTCACCTGCTGCCCGATCTCGTGCAGGTGCACGTGCCCGGGCACGAACTGGGTGAAGGAGTTGACTACCGCCACCAGCGGGCGGCCGATCTGGCTGTCCTTCAGCCCGTTGGCCCTCCACAGAGCGCGGGCGCCGGCCATGCGCCGGCCCTGAAGGGTGACGGAGCTGCGCAGGGGGATCGCCATGGGTTTCTCCTTGTTTATCTCTTTTTCCAGTTCTCGGGGCGCAGGGAGCGTACCGCCGCTCCGGCTTTCCACATCTCCGAGTCGCGGATGGTCTTGAGCTCCGCTTCCAGCTTCTCCCGGTAATCCGGTGCGCTGTTGACCCTCAAGACGATCTCGGTCTCCTTGCCGTCCTTGACGGACTGGTACAGCTCGCGGAACACGGGCAGGGTGGAGGCCTTGAAGCGCGGCTTCCAGTCCAGGGCGCCGCGCTGGGCGGTGGTGGAGCAGTTGGCGTACATCCAGTCCATGCCGTTCTCGGCCACCAGGCGGATCAGGCTCTGGGTGAACTCCTCCACGGTCTCGTTGAAGGCCTCGCTGGGGGAATGTCCGTTCTCGCGAAGCACGTCGTACTGCGCTTCCATGATGCCGGCGATCGCTCCCATCAGCACCCCGCGCTCCCCGGTCAGGTCGCTGTAGACTTCCTGCTGGAAGGTGGTGGGGAACAGGTAGCCGGAGCCGATGGCGATGCCTACCGCCAGGGTGCGCTCCAGCGCGCGCCCGGTGTGGTCCTGGAACACGGCGTAGCTGGAGTTGATGCCGCTCTTGGCCAGGAAGTTGGCGCGCACGCTGGCCCCCGAGCCCTTGGGAGCCACCAGGATCACGTCCACGGTGGGGGGCGGGATCACCCCGGTCTGCTCCTTGTACACGATGGAGAAGCCGTGGGAGAAGTACAGGGCGTCCCCTTCCTTCAGGCAGGCCTTCAGCTTCGGCCAGATGACCTTCTGCGCGGCGTCGGACACCAGGTACTGGATGATCGTCGCCTTTTTCGCCGCCTCTTCAATGGGGAAAAGGGTCTTGCCCGGCACCCAGCCGTCTTTCACGGCCTTGTCCCATTCCCGCTTGAACTCCGGGGCCTGGCCGATGATGACCTTGAAGCCGTTGTCGCGCATGTTCAGCGACTGGGCGGGGCCCTGCACGCCGTAGCCGATCACGGCGATCACCTCGTTTTTCAGGACCTCCTTGGCCTTCGCCAACGGGAACTCCTCGCGGGTGATCACCTCTTCCATCGTGCCGCCGAAATCGATCCTGGCCATACCGCCTCCTGGTTCTTGATGCCTCATTATGGCCCTTTCGGACGACAATGGGAATATTGCTGTAAATGATACTTTTGCGTTATAGTGTTGCAGGAAACGCAACGAACCATGGACCAGCACTCCCTGAGGATCTTCCTGGCCCTGGCCGAAACCCTGCACTTCGGCCGGGCCAGCCGCCTGGCCAACCTGAGCCCCTCGGCCCTGAGCAGGGCCGTCCGGCGCATGGAGGAGGAGGTGGGCCGGGAGCTGTTCAGCCGCGACAACCGCAGGGTGGAGCTGACCGCGGCCGGGCGCGGCTTCCGCCGCTACGCCCGGGAAGCCCTGGCGGGCTGGGAGCAGCTGGCCCGCTCGCTGGCCTCCGAGCCGGAAGCGGTGAGCGGGGAGCTCACCGTGTACTGCTCGGTGGCCGCCGCCTACACCGTGCTGACCGAGCTTTTCCGGACCTTCCGCCAGGCGCACCCCGGCGTGCACCTGCGCCTGCAGACCGGCGACCCGGCGGAGGCTCTGGAGAGGGTGGCCAGCGGCCAGGCGGACGTCACCGTGGCCGCCCGGCCGCACAGCCTCCCGCGCGCCCTGGTTTTTAAAACCGTGGCGGTCACGCCCCTGCTGTTCGTCGCTCCGACAGTGCCCTGCGAAGCCGATGCCCTGGCCCGCCGCACGCCCATCCCCTGGGACCGCATGCCCATGGTCCTGTCGGCCACCGGCCTGTCGCGGCGGCGGGCCGAAGCCTGGTTCCGGGCCCGCGGGCTGCACCCGCACGTGTACGCCGAGGTGTCCGGGCACGAGGCGATCATCTCCATGGTGCGCCTGGGCTGCGGCGTGGGAATCGTGCCCCGCCTGGTGCTGGAGCGCTTCGCCCAGAAAAACGAGGTGCGACTGCTGGAAGTCGAGCCGCCTCTGGAGCCATACATCGTGGGCCTATGCGCGCGCCGGCGCCGGCTAGACTTCCCGCCGGCCCGGGCCTTCTGGGATTCGACCCCGGAGGCGCACTGTTGACGGCAGTTCCGGGCGGGGACTACAATCCGGATATGCAAAGGCGAGCGCTGGGCCGGACGGGACTGGAGCTGTCGCTCCTGGGCTTCGGGGGTTTCCACCTGGTGGAGGTCACCCGCGGGGAGGCCTCCTGGCTGCTGAACACCTACCTGGACCGGGGCGGCAACTACATCGAGACCGCGGCCCAGTACGGGGACGGGATCTCCGAGCGCAAGATCGGCGAGGCCGTTTCCCACCGCCGCTCCGAGTTCGTGCTGGCCACCAAGACCGGCAAGCGCACGCGGGCGGAGGCGCTGGCCAGCCTGGAGCGTTCCCTGGCCAACCTGCGCACCGACCACGTGGACCTGTTCTTCATGCACGAGCCGCAGACCGTGGCCGAGGCCCGGGCCATCCTGGCCCCCGGCGGGGCCATGGAGGCCTTCGCGGAAGCCAAACGGGCCGGCAAGGCGCGCTTCGTGGCCGTGTCCGGGCACGGGCGGCCGGCCGGCATCCTGCATTCGGTGCAGAACCATCCCTACGACGTGCTGATGACCGGCTTCAACTACCTGGACCGTTTCAACTACCCCCAGCTGGAGGGGGAGCTCCTGCCGCTGTGCCAGGCCAAGGGGGTGGGCGTGCTGGGCATGAAGGCCCTGGGTGACGGGTACCTGCACCGCGACCCGGCCACCGCCATCCGCTATACCCTCAGCCTGCCCATCGCTTCCCTGGTCATCGGCATCAACAGCCGGGAATACCTCGAACAGGACCTGCGCATCGTGGAGCGTTTCCGGCCGCTGGCCGGGAAGGAAAAGGAGAGGCTCTACCGCACCGCCCCGGAGCTCGGCGACTACGTCTGCCGGCTGTGCGGGAAGTGCCGCAATGGCGCGGGCCTGGACCCGCAGGAGGTCTTCCTGCTGGAAGGGCTGTTCGACCGGCAGATGGACAGCCAGCGGGTCGTGCAGCCGGCCGCCTATGCCCTGCAGGAGCGGCTGAAGCACTGGTTCGACCAGACCGCCTGGGCCCGCGAGGAGTACGGCCGCCTGGCGGCCAGGGTCGATCCGCAGCGCGACTACACCGCCCTGAACCGGCTGTGCCCGTACGGCATCAATATCGACCGCAAGCTGAAGGTCGCCCACGCCAAGCTGACCGCCGGGGAGTACCTGGCATGAAGATCGACCTGTGGACCGAGCACAAGAAGCTGTTCAGCCCGAAGGCGGGCCAGCCGGAGCTGGTCCGCATGCCCCCGCTCGCCTACCTGATGGTGGACGGCACGGGGGACCCGAACACCTCCCCTGATTTCGCCGCCGCCATCGGCGCCCTGTATTCGCTGGCCTACACGGCGAAGTTCATGCTCAAGAAGCAGAGGGGGCTGGACTTCCGGGTGATGCCGCTATCCCTGCGGCTGCACGCGGAGGACCCCAGGGTGTTCCTGGAGGGCCGCAAGCAGGAGTGGAATTGGACGCTGATGACGGCCCTGCCTTCCGCCGTCACCGCGGCGGACCTCAAGGCGGCGCGGGAGGCAGCCCGGACCAAGAAGAACCCCTCCCCCTTGGTACGCCGGGAGGTGCTGCGGGAGAGCCTGTGCGCCCAGGTCCTGCACGTGGGGCCCTATGCCGCGGAGAAGCCCACGATCGAAGCGCTGCACGCCTTCATCGCCGGACAGGGCCTCGCCTTCGCCGGCAGCCATCACGAGATCTACATCTCCGATCCCAACCGCACCGCCCCGGCGAAGCTCAAGACCATCGTGCGCCAGCCGGTGAAGAAGGCCTGAGGAGCCGACTCCCGGCGGCGCTCAGGCGCCCCACGGTTCGATGTGCACCGTGGGTTCCAGTTTCAGCTCGGAGCGCAGCCGCTCCTCGATGCGGTGGCTGATCTCGTGGGACTGGCCCACGCTCATGGCCGGCGGCAGCCGCAGGTGCAGGGTCAGCTCCATGTTGGACCCGTAGCGGTGCAGGTGCAGGTGATGCACGTCGTCCACCAGCGGGTACTCCTGCTTGACCACGGCCAGCACGGCGCGCTTCAGACCTTCGTCCGGGGCCTCCCCCAGCAGAATCGAGGAGCTGCTGCGCACGATACCCACCGCGGCCCAGAGAATCAGCAGAGAGACCCCGACGCCCAGCGCTCCGTCGATCCACCACAGCCTGCGGCCCGCCAGCGCGCCGACCACGATCAGGGCCGAAGCGATGGCGTCGCTCCTGTGGTGCCAGCCGTCGGCCGTCACCGCCTGCGAGCCGGCCTTTTTCCCCGCCCAGAAGGCGAACAGGGCCAGGCCCTCCTTCAACACCACGGAGGCCGCGAAGACCAGGATGGCGAACAGGGAAAAGGAGACTGCCTTGTGCTCCAGCAGGCGCTGAACGGACTCCCAGCCGAAAAACACGCCGACCACGGCCAACAGCACGCCGATGATGATGGCCGCAATGTTCTCCGCCCGGGCGTGCCCGAAGGGGTGCCGGTCGTCGGGTGGTTTGGCCATGATCCAGAAGCCGACGATCACCACCACCGAAGTCAGGGTGTCCGAAAGGGTATGCCAGGCGTCGGCCACCATGGATACCGAGCCGATCCGCCCGCCCGCCCAGTACTTCACCCCGAACAGCAGGGTGTTCAGGACAATGGAGAGCCAACCTTCGAGATAGCCTAGCTTTTGTTTGCCGGCGGGCATGGACAGCCTCCGCGACTATAGGTTGTTTTGGAAGTCCCGCAGCACGGCGGCTGCTGCTGCATGAGCCCGGTAGGAACCTGATCTTCCTTGGTCAGAGTTTAATAATATTTAGCCTATCGCCCGGCCGCCGTCAAGTCGCGGCTATCCATCTCCCGCAGCCAGGCCAGGGAGCGGGCGAAGGCCTCTTCCCGCGAAACCAGCGGGGCGTAGCCCAGCTCCCGCGCGGCCTTGTGGTGCACGAAGGTGTGATCCACGCAGGTCTGGACCACGGCGAAACGGTTGAAGTTGGAGCGGGGGGCCACCACCTCGCTGATGCAAGCCAGCAGGTAGGCCAGGCCATAGGGAATGCGGCGGTGCGGCACCGGCAGCCCGAGGGCTTGCAGGAAGGGGGCCATGAAGTCGAAAATATTGCCCGCCGGCTGATGGTCGCAGAGAAAGTAGCACTGGCCGGCGGCCGGGCCGCCGGGCCACAGGTGATCGGCGGCCAGCAGGTGGGCGTGGGCCGCGTTCTCGGAGTAGACGTGGCTGAAACGCGCCGAGCCGTCGCCCAGCCGCAGGGACATACCCCGGCGGGCCATGGCCACGAAGCTGGCCAGGTGGTAGCGGTCGCGCGGCCCGTACATGCCCACTGGGCGCAGCGCGCAGGTGGCCAGCTGCGGCCCGTTGGCCTCCAGCACCAGCCGCTCGGCCAGGATCTTGGTCCGGGAGTAGGGATCGCGCGGCAGCCGGCGCGGGTACGGCAGGGA
>MIBK01000120.1:7798-8343 GCA_001829505.1 Spirochaetes bacterium RBG_16_67_19
TCCAGGGTGCTGGTGTAGACCAGGCGCCGGATGCCCAGCTCGCGGCAGATCTGCACCACGAGCCGGTTGCCCTCGACGTTCACCTCCTGGAACCGGCGCGCCGGGGTGCGCGGGTCCCAAACGGCGGCGGCGGTCTGGAACACCACCTCGACCCCCCGGCAGGTCCGGCGCAGCGCGTCCGCATCGCGGATGTCCCCGAGCGTATGCTCGCCGGACCGGCCGCGCAGGCCGTCCAGCTCCGGGAGCGGGTTCAGGTCCAGGGTGCGCACTTCCCTTCCCGCGGCGGCCAGTTGCCGGACGATCTCGAAGCCCAGCATGCCGGCCCCGCCCAGCACGGCGGCCCGGCGGTAGTCGCGGCTTTCAGAAGAGGACATGGATGGCCTTCTCGGGGCAGGCGGTCACGCACTTCAAGCACCGTGTGCACAGGCAGGGCCAGAGGGCGGTGATGCTCCAGGCCTGGGGATCCAGGGGATCCGGCTCCCTGGCCCCGAAGCTCTGGTGCAGGGTGAACACGGCCGGCTCGCAGATCCGCAGGCAGGCGGCGC
>MIBK01000120.1:8402-9351 GCA_001829505.1 Spirochaetes bacterium RBG_16_67_19
GTGCGGCCCTTGAGCGCGGGGAGCCTGGGCGCCGGCCTGCTGAGCATCAGTATCTCCCGGCCAGGGCGGGCAGCTGGTCGCGCGGCTCCAGGTGCAGAGCGTTGGACGGGCAAGCGTGCCGGCACACCCCGCAGCCGAAGCAGTCCTCGGCCCGCACCCGGGCCCGTCCGGTGGATTCGTCGAACTCCACGGCCCCGAAGGGGCAGGCGCTGACGCAGGCCCGGCAGCCCGTGCACCCGGCCCCGACCCCGGCCGCGTACTCGGCCTTGTAGATGGACATGATGCCGTAGTCCACCCGCGGGCGCAGCCCGGCGCACTCCGGGCTGGCGCAGGAGCAGAGGTTGTTGATGTAGGGGTAGGGCCCGAACCAGATGGTGCCGATGTAGCCCCGGCGGTTGAACTCCCGGAAGCGGGCCACCGCCTCGGCGCGGGAGAGGTGGTACTTCTCCTTCTCCGGGATGAAGCGCGGCAGCCGGTCGATGATCTCGGACATGACCCCGAAGTTGATGCAGCAGGCCTCCTTGACCCCCCGGCTCATGTAGCGGCACATGCAGTTCTTCTGGATGATCGGCTCCGCGGCGCAAGTTTCCAGGATGGCAATGGCGTCCTCCAGCGGCACCACCTGCCCGATATGCCCCTCCGGCTTGAAGGGGTTGGAGGGCGGGCGGCGGCTGGCCAGCAGGCGCTCGGCGGTGGCCTTGACGATGCGGCCGATGAGCGGGATGCGCAGCTTGTAGCCCAGTCCCACAGGGCTGATCCCGGCCACCCTGCGCACCGGGAGCTGCTCGAAGTTCTTGTACTGTTCCAGGAGGAACTCGCGCAAGTTGTGCTTCCGCGCGATTTCCTCGGAGTAATGCCGGGCGTTGAGGTACCACTTGCCTCCGGCGCCGTGCTTCATGCAGGTTTCACACATAGGCTGGCGAGGCATCATAGCATAGGCAGCCGAGGG
>MIBK01000120.1:9447-9577 GCA_001829505.1 Spirochaetes bacterium RBG_16_67_19
CGGGAAGGGCCTCGTAGCCGCCGGCCGGAAGGCGCTCCCCGGGAAGGATGTAGCCGTAATACCCGCCCGCCAGGCCCAGCGGCACGATCAGCGGCCGGCCGGCCGGCCCCCCGGCGCCCTTCAGGGCCAG
>MIBK01000121.1:0-3288 GCA_001829505.1 Spirochaetes bacterium RBG_16_67_19
TCTCACGGACCGTCTCCACGTAGGCCACGACGTTGTCCGCGGGCACATCGGCCATAATCTCCTGGTCGGGCGCGATAATCAGGCCCCCTCCCCTGCCGAGAGTCTCGATCACCGACCGCGTCTCCTTCCGCACCTGGTCGGGGGTGCCGAAGGGCAGGGTGGTCTGTGTGCCGATACCGCCCCAGAAAGTGAGGTGCTTGCCGAAATCCTTTTTCAGCTGGGCGAAATCCATCACGTTCTGAACCGGCTCGATGACATCCAGGCCAAGGTCGATGAAGTCCCCGAGGATATCCGTCACGTTTCCGCAGGAGTGATGGATGATGGGAAGTCCCGCGTCCTTGAACACCTTCCACAGCTTCTTGTACAGCGGCTTGAAATGTCGCCTCCACATGTCGCGCGAGAACATCAGGGCGGTCTGCCCTCCGAAATCGTCCCCCGTGTGCCCGATCTCCACCCCCAGCGCCACCGTCTTCTTCGCTACGGCAATCTTGTATTCGAGGATCTTTTCCAGCAGGATTGAAACAGCCCGGGAGTTCGTCGCGATACCGATAAGGAACTCCTCGTACCCCATCAGGAACCAGGCGCGTTCGAAAATGCCCAGGTATCCCGACATCAGCACCAGGTACTCGCGCGAGTACTTCCGCAGGTCTTCTTCAACCATGGAGTAGTTGCCGGGGACATCGGGGTCGGGGGGCTGGTAGCTCTTGAGCTCCGCGTCGCTCGCCCCTTTGAGGGGATGATGAATGACGCAGATGCCGTCCGTGTTGATATCGTAGCCAACCCCCCAGCGATCCTGGAGATGTCCCTTCGCCCAATCAATCTTGGCAAAGATCGTCTTCTCGGCCCCGCGCAGAAACTCGTGATCGCCGCGATAGCGGAAGATGTCGTCCATCATCGAGGTGATCTGGAGATGGTTCTCGAGGAACCCGTCCAGCGCATCCCCCGAGCTCATGGCGAAGGCCTTCTGCAGCGCCAGCTTCGTATCGGGCGATGCAAAGTAGATGTTGCTCGGCAGGTAGTCAATGTCCTTCCGCGCGATCGTCCGCAGCACGCGCTCCTTCTTCGTCATCGTCGCTGTCCTCCCTCTCTCGGCGCCGCCTGCAGGGAAGAGGAGCCCCCGGTCGCCCGCCAGGCTCGCCGGAGGCTCCTCCGAAATTCGCGCGACCGGCCGTGGCCGGTCGCTCATACTATACTCAACCTACCGTCTTGTCTCCGGCTTCGAGCCTCTTGATGTACTCTTCCACATTGCTCTTGTCGACCTTGACCGCTCCCGTGTCAAGAGACTTCAGCTCCTTGCCGTTGATGAGGAACTCGAAAATTGCCTTCACCGGTTCGTACCCCTGAGCGAAGGGGTTCTGGCTCAACGTCGCAGTGGTGGCGCCGGCCTTGATGTTGTCCAGGGTTTCCGGCATGAGATCATGCCCGATCTGGATGATCTTCCCCGCCAGGCCGTTGCGCAGGATGTAGCGGCCGACGGCAGGCGTGGTTACCGCGTCCAGGCTCGCGATGGCGGTAATGTTGGGGTTGGCGGCGATCGCGTTCTCGATCGCCGCGTAGGTCACCTGTTCGTCGCCCTTCGCGTTGCAGATGTTCGGGATGACCTTGATGCCGGGGAAGGCCTTGAAGCCGTCCCTGTTTCCCCTCTCCCGTTCCTGCGACCAGGGGGCCGCAGCGTCACAGGAGGTGATCAGGACCGTCCCTTTCCCTTTCATCAGTTCCGCTATCATTTTCGCCTGTTCCTTCGCCACGGCGTAAACGTCCTGCCCGAAGTAGGCGATCCTCTTGGAGGACGGGGAGTCCGTGTTGAAGGTCACCACGGGGATTCCCGCGTCCAGCGCCTTCTTGATGATCGGATCGATGACCTCGGAGCTCAGCGGGGCGAGAACCAGGCCATCAACCTTCTTCGTGATGTAATTCTCGATGATGGATACCTGCTGGTCAAGGTTCCAGTTGACGGGGCCGTCGAAAATGACCTTCATCCCCGTGTCCTTGCCCGCCTGCTCGGCGCCCGCCTTCAGCGGCTGCGCGAAGTTGATGGACACATCGAGGTACACGACCGGGACGACCAGGTCGGAGGCTTTCTTCTTCCCCTTCGTGTCGCCCTGACCGCCCGCGAATGCCAGCGAGCAGGCCAGCAGCAACGCAACAAGAATCAGCAATGCTTTCTTCATCGTCTCCTCCTAGATTTGACATGTTTTCATCAGCTCAAGTTCGCAATCCAAGCCTATTCTACTTGCCGCCGATCGCACCCCCTTTCTGTTCCTCCCGCTCGTGCCGTCCTCAGCGCTGCCGCATTCGGGCTCGGAACGTGTTCCTCAGCTCCTCATCCCCTATCGAGTCCACGTCGATAAGCGAAGGCATTCCCGGATAGCAGAGCACAGGGCCGAGCAGCTCATCCGGCAATGCCGCGATGATCTGGGCAAATCCCTTGTGCGTTGTCGCCGACACCTGCTCGAGCAGCCTGCGAGCCTTGCCCTGGGCTTCCCGCCTGTGGGGGGGATAGCCGCCTCCTCTCTCGACGCTGAACAGGGCGTCAAAGATCATTCGGAGATTCACATCACCTGCCCAGCCGTATCCCTGGTTCAGACGCAACGAGACGCAGTTGCCCCCATTGATCTGGGCGAAGAGCCATGCATCCAGGGCATCATGGATCTGACCGCAGGATACGCTGGGATACATCATCGCCGCCTGCGCGAAACCCTGTCCCGTCGAGCACCCGCCCACCATGTAGTCGACTCTGCCCAGATTCAGCAGGATCCCTGCCATGAGGCCCGTATGCACGTAGCCCAACTCAGGGGAGGCCCCGCTCTTGAACATGCCGAGGTTCACGATCTGGTGGCCGCGACCCTCCAAGGTGGAGGCGATCGCAGAGTTTTTGTCCGCGGAACTGGTTTCGCTAACCACAGCGATTTTCATCGATACTATTTCTTGAACTGCCCCAGGTACTTGAGGAAGCCGTCCACCTTGTCGGTGGTAATGACTTCGAGTTTCGTGTAGATGCGCATCTCGACCTTCTGGCCGTTGCTCATCTTCAAGGCCGTTTCCACGGCCGTGGCACCCATGACGGCCGGGAACTGCGCCAGGGTGGCCTTCATCTGGCCCTTCTTCACCAGGTCCAGCGCCGCCGGGATCGCGTCGTAGCCGATGACCGCGATGTCCTTGCGGCCCGCCTCCTTGATCGCGCGCACGGCGCCGAGCGCCATGTTGTCGTTGCAGGCAAAGAGGAACTTGATCTCGGGGTGGGCCTGGAGCATGTTCTGGAACACCGTGTATCCCTGTTCGACCTCC
>MIBK01000121.1:3302-12252 GCA_001829505.1 Spirochaetes bacterium RBG_16_67_19
GGTGGCCACGACGTCGACTTTCCCCTTCACGGTGTCCATGAAGCCGGCCTTGCGGTCGATCGCGGCCGAGTTCCCCTCGACCCCCGTCAGCAGGGCCGCCTTCCATCCGGCGATCTTGAGGGTGTTCAGCGCATACTCAGCCACCATCTTGGCACCGTCGTAGTTCTTGGAGCCGATGAAGGGAATGTCCGGGTTCCCCTTTTCCTTCCACATCGCCCTGTCCAGGTCGTTGTCCACCATCACCACGGGGATTTTCGCCGCGAGCGCCTTCTCCACGCCGCTGATCACGCCGGTGGTGTGCGCAGCCACCAGGCAGATCGCGTCCACCTTGCGGGCGATCATGTCTTCGATTATCCGCACCTGTTCCTCGACATCCGAGTGCCGGGATCCCGCCTGCACCAGCAGGGTAACCCCGAGGCGCACGGCCTCCGCCTTCGCCCCTTCCACCTGGATGACGAAATGCTCGTTCTCCAGCGTCGACGGGATGAACGCAATCGTCTTCTTGTCCGCGGCCGAGACCACGAACGACGCGATGCAAACCAGCACCGCCGCGATCACCATAATCTTCTTCATTCGTCCTCTCCTTTGCACGTACGATTTTGAAATCTCCCTCTTGGCGAACCTAACCGCTCCCGCTGCTCACTGCCCTGCCGCGCACCTCCTTTCCCGACAGCCCCCTACTCAGCTCTGAGAGATTTGATGCTGTCCAGGAATACCGCCATGATGACAACTACCCCGATCGTGATTTGCTGGTAGTACGCCGAAACATCCAGGAGGGTGAGCCCGTTCTTGAGGGTCACGATCATCACCGCTCCGAGCAGCGTCCCGAGGATATTTCCTTCACCGCCCGAGAGGCTGGTTCCCCCGATGACGCTGGAGGCGATCGCATCCAGTTCGTAACCGTAGCCGGTTATAGGGGACGCGTAGTCGAGTCGGGCAGTCAGGAGGATGCCGCCGATGCCAGCCAGGCCGCCCGCGATGACGTAGGCGAGCGTGCCGTACAGCTTGACGGGTATTCCCGACAGCCGGGCGGCATCCCGGTTCCCTCCGATCGCATAGATGTAGCGCCCGTGCCGGGTGTACATAAGGAAGAAGTAGGCGATGGCATAGGCGATCACGATATACAGGATGAAAATGGGGATCCGTCCGAACAGCGTGGTCGTGGCCAAGCCTTCATAAGCGTCCGGCACGTTGCCGACGGGCCGTCCTCCCTTGAGAGCCAGGGCCGCCCCGCGCGCGATGCTCATGATACCGAGGGTCGTGATGAAAGGAGGAACCCGCCCGTAGTGGGAAATGAAACCGTTCACGAAGCCCATCAGCAGGCTGATCAGCAGCGCAATCAGCAGGCCGACCGGCACGGGCATCCCGGAATCGACAATGAGCACGGCCGACACCAGCGAGGTGCAGGCCACGATCGAGCCTACGCTGAGGTCAATGCCCCCGGTGATGATCACCATGGTCTGGCCGATGGCGATGATCGCCATGACGGAAGCCTGCACCAGGATGTTGGAAAGGTTCTGTCCTTGCAGGAAATGGGGGCTGAGCACCGAGAACACGGCGAAGATCGCGAGGAACCCGAAGTAGATCGCGTATTTCTGCAGGACTCTCGCGAACATCTGGCCCTATCCTCCTTCGCCGTCAATTCGGGCCCAGCGCATGGGCCCCCATCGCGAAACCAAGGACATCCTCCTGGGTCAATCCCCTGTTCTCCAGCAGCGCCTGGGTGCGGCCCAGCCGCAGGACCAGGATCCGGTCGGAAAGCGCGAGGATCTCGGGGATCTCGGAGGAGATCATGATCACGGATGCCCCGCCCTTGAGCAGCTCGATTATGATGCGGTGGATCTCGGCCTTAGCGCCGACGTCGATCCCCCGGGTCGGCTCGTCGAAAATGAAGATCCGCGCCTTGGTGAGGAGCCATTTGGCGATCACGACCTTCTGCTGGTTGCCCCCGCTCAGGTTCTTCACCTGCGTCTTCAGGCCCGGCGTCTTGATCCTCAGCCTTTCCCCGGTCTGGAGGCAAAGGTTTTTCTCCAGGCGTGGCCTGAGGAACCCGTTCTTCACCAGCCGCCGGAGCGAGGCGATGGTCATGTTGGTCGAGACCGGATGCAGGAAAAACAGGCCTTCCTTCTTGCGATCCTCGCTGACATAGGCGATACCGTTGGACAGCGCCTGGGTGACGCGGGACAGGTTCACCGGCCTGTCATCCAGCAGGATTCTACCCGAAGTCTTGCGCAGGTCTCCGATAAGGCACTTGGCCAGCTCTGTCCTGCCCGACCCGACGAGGCCCGACAACCCCAGGATCTCCCCTTGGCGCAGGTCGAAGCTGATGTCCTTCAGTACATCCTGGTAGCAGAGGCCCTCCACGCGCAGCACGACCCGTTCGGTGGCGAACCGCTCGGTTCTCTGCGCCGCCTGATCAATCTCCCGCCCCACCATCAGGGAGATCAGCTCGGGTATGGACATTTGGGTTATCGCCCGCGTTCCCACAAACCTGCCATCCCGCAGGACGGTGCAGCGATCCCCGATCTCGAAGATCTCCTCCAGGCGGTGGGAGATGTAGATGATCCCGCACCCGCTCGCCTTCAGGTCCCGGATGAGAGAAAAAAGCCTGGAGGTCTCCGCATGGGAAAGCGTCGAGGTCGGCTCGTCGAAAACGAAGATCCGCGCGTTCAGGGAGATGGCCTTGGCGATCTCGACCATCTGCTTCTGCGCTATCCCGAGGTTCTTGACCAGAACCCGTGGCGAAACCTCGATGCCTACCTTGTCCAACAGCGCCCTGGCCTCGTCGATCGTGCGTCCGCGGCGGAGAACCCCGAAGGCCACGGTGCTCTCCCGGCCCAGGAAGATGTTCTCGTAGATCGACATATGAGGATTCAGGTTCAGTTCCTGGTAGATTACCGAAACGCCGAGCTTCAGCGCCCGCTGGGGGTTGTCGATCGAAACCTTCTGCCCGTCGATGAGAATCTCCCCCCCGTCCGCCCGGTACACCCCTGAGAGGATCTTGATCAGGGTGGACTTGCCCGCGCCGTTTTCGCCCACGATCACGTGCACCTCCCCCTTCCTCAGTCGGATGCTGACATCCGAGAGGGCGTGCACGCCGGGGAAGCTCTTGGAGATCCCCCGCATCTCGAGCAGGGCGATTCCGGTGTCGGTCCGCGACTTGAGAGTCTGTTCGCCGATCATCCCTGCTTCCGTACCTCACCAGGCATTCATGCCACCCGTGACGTTGAGGACCGTCCCCGTCACCTGGCTGCTGCCATCGGACAGCAGGTAGTTGGAGCCCATGACAAAGTCCTCCGCGCTTTGCAGCCGTCCCATCGGCACGTACTTCCTGCCCTGCTCCTCCAGCCATTTCATGTCCAGGCCCTGCTTCCTGCGCAGTTCCAGCTCTCCTGGGGTGGCCATCCACCCGATCACGATCGTGTTGCACCGGATCTGGTGTTTGGCGTAGTTGTTGGCGATATGCTTGGTGAGGGTGAGCAGCGCCCCTTTCGAGCAGGCGTACACGGCGCGGTCGAACTGCCCCCCGTACTGGTGGGGGGAGCCGATGTTGATGATCGAGCCACCCCCATGCGCAAGCATGCTCGTAATGGCGTGCTTCGTGCAGAAGAACGCCGCCCGGATATTGATGTTGAAAACGTTATTGAACAGGGCCTCGTCCGATTCGACCAGAGTGCCGGCGGGGAGGATGCCCGCGTAATTGATAAGGCCATTGACCGGCCCGAAGGCCTCCTCCGCCTCGCGGATCAGCCTGCCGCACTCTTCGACCCGCGTGAGGTCGCAGCGGATGAAACGCGCCGGAATGCTGGTGCGGGAGCTGATCTCCCGCAACGTCTCCTGGCCGTCCTTTTCCGTGCGGCCGCCGATGGCGACCTTCGCCCCATCGGCAGCCGCGGCGATGGCCAGGGCGCGGCCCAGCCCTTTGTTGCCGCCGGTGACGACGACATGCTTTCCCTTCAACAAATCGCCCACGGTTTCCTTCCTCCGCTCAGCGCACGAGGACTTTCTTTCGCAGGTACTCCATGACCGCAGCCGCGTCGTTTCGCTTCTGGATGTCACGGATCGTCGCGATATCCAGCGTCTCCACGATCGCTTCGAAGGACCTGATCATCCGCAGGGCGAGGCCGCAGGCCTCGAAGGGCTCCTCCCGGAAGGGGAACATGTCCAGCGTGACGTACCCGTCGTAAGAGGATTGCTTCAGGTACCAGAAGAACTCCAGGTTGCTCCAGATGTTCACGGAGCCTGCCATGAGGTCGTCATCCCAGTTGCCGTAGGCGTCGTTGAAGTGGACGTTGAAGAGCTTGCCTGCCCTGTCGAACAGCCGCAGGGACTCGGAGGGGTTCTCGTGGGCGAACAGGGCGTGCCCGTAGTCCAGGACGCACCCGAAGTTCTTGCGGTTCACCTCGTTCACAATCAACAGGGCTTTCGCCGCCGTGCCGGCGAGCGAGAACATACGCGGCTCCTTGGGCTTGTACTCGTAGCAGATCTTCAAGTCCGGGGCGTAGTCGACGATCTCCCTCATGGAGGAAATCGTGTTGTCCCAGAGCTCGTCGTAGTCGCACTGGAAATAGTAGTCGAACCCGTCCTGCCCGGGCCAGAGGGAGGAGACATTGGCTTTGAGCTCCCGTGCGATGTCGAAGCTCTGCTTGACCAGGTCGATGGCTTTTCGGCGGATCTTCGGGTCGGTGTTGCTGAAGGCGCCGTACTTGAAGACGGGATCGCCGAAAATGTTCGGGTTTACGGCGTTGATCTTCAGGCCGCTGTCCGAGGCCATTTTCTGGACCTCCCGGGGCGACAGGCCCGTAAAATCGGAGGTATGCAGGTCAAAGGACTCCGCCCCCTCGATGCGCGCGACCATCTTGATCTGCTCCTCGAGGCTGCGCATGGGCCGGTAACCGCCCCCCACGAACCTGTCCGATGCGAAACTCACACACCACAGTCCGACACCAAGCCTCAGCTGCTTTGCCATATTCTAACCCTCAATAAAAAATGTTTAGTAATTCTAAACCCACTTCAGGTGGTTGTCAATGTAATTTTGCAGCCAAGAAAGGCGGATCGCTATCTTTATTTATATATAATAGAAATAATTGCAGGATAGCTCTTCATAGCTGCCACTAAAGTTCGGAACTTGAATTTAGAATTTCATTTAGTCCCCTGCACAGCAGAATTGGGCGTTTGCCTATTTACTTTAGGGATCATTTAGTTTACAACTCCATAAAGGCGTATCCAGAATGGCACCCACTGTCAAACAGATCGCCGAAATGGCCCAGGTTTCCGCGGCGACCGTGTCCCTGGCACTCAACAACAAGCCGGGCGTGAGCCCCGCCACCCGGCAGCGCGTCCTCGCCATCGCCGAGACGCTCAGCAAGGAGAACGGGTCGCAGTCCTTCCGTCCTCTCAGCAAGGGGTCGATCCGATTCCTCAAGATCGTAAAACACAGCCACATCCTGAACCGGGACCACGACGTGTTCATCGCCGCCTACAACGAGGGAATAGACAAGGAAGCGCGCCGGCACGGATGCAATCTGGAGATCACCCACATCACGATCGACCAGGTCGACGATTTTATCAGTCACCTGAACAGCTCCTCGAGCAAAGGGTTGATCGTCCTGGGCACGGAATTGAACGCGCGCGACATCCTCGCCTTCGAAAACGTGAATGTCCCGATCGTGGTGATCGACACCACCTTCGATTTCATCGACTTCGACTTCGTGGACATGAACAACACGGAAGCGCTCTTCCAGATCATCCGTTACTTCAGGGACAACAACCACCGGGACATCGGGCTGATCTGGAGCGAGGATGTTCAGGTGAGGAACTTCGAACTGCGCCGCCTCGCTTTCGAGCAGGCGGTCAAGTACTACGAGCTCCCCTTCAATCCGCGGAACATCCTGTCCGTCGACTCCACTTTCAACGATGCCTACCAGGGGACGCTCCAGCACTTGAAGCGGGGGCTGGAGCTGCCCACGGCGCTGTTCTCCGCAAATGATCTCATCGCCTCGGCCTGCATCAAGGCGTTCAAGGAGTCGGGCATCCGCGTCCCCGAGGACGTGTCGGTCATCGGCTTCGACAACCTCCCCATGTGCGAGATGCTGGACCCCCCGCTCACAACGATGAATGTGTCCAAACAGCAAATCGGGGCGATGGCAGCCCAGTTGCTCATCCGCCGCATCGGCCAGAACGAGGGGGCGCCGACGCTCAAGGTCTCCATCGGGGGAAAGCTCGTCATCCGCAAAAGCGTTCAACGCCTCCCGCAGGCGCCGTAGCCCCTCGGGCCTACTCGCCCAGCAGGGCGGACAAGGCCAGGCCGTCCTCAGGGACCCACTGCCTCCAATAGCGCACCGACTCCGCCAGCACCGGCAGGATGTCCCGGGGGCGGTCGGTAGTGTGAGGAAAGATCTCGAAGGTCAAGTACAGGTTGGGGCTGCGGGGCGGCAGCCCGGGAACCTCCTCCCCGCCATATGAGCGGGCGATCGCCTTGAGCACCTTCAGCGGGTGCACCAGGCCCGCCTGGTTATCCGCCTCGGTGAACGGCAGGTGCGAGGAAGACTTGCCGTTGGTCTGCTGCAGGTGGATGATCGGGGCGTAGCCGCCCAACTCCTCCAGCCAGCGGTACAGGTCGCAGTCCCTCTCCTCGGCGAACAGGTACGCGTACCGGTTCATCTCCGCCTCGATCGCCTCGGCGGCCCCGGCACGAACGGCCGGGGCGCCGCACCGCGCCCCTTCGAACAACACGTAGGCCATATCCGGCCCCAAGTAGGGCACGGGCACCTCCCCGGCCAGGGCGCCGCACGGCTTCCCCGGAGGGCCGCAGGAACCGGCGCTGCCCGGTCTGGTGGCCGGTGTCCACCGCCACATAGGCGGGATACCCGCTGGCTGCCGTCACCTCCCGCAGGTAATCGATCGTGCCTTCTATGGTCCAGGGTATCTGGTGCGGGCTGTACATCTGCTCCACGATGATCGGGATCGGGCCCAACTGCCCCGCGAAGCGCCCCACCCCTGCCAACTCCTCATACAACGCCGCCTTCGCCGAGCGGTAGGCCCCGGGATCCTGCAGCACCGATTCGCTGAGGGCATGCAGGTAGAACCCCAGTCCCGCCGGCACCTGCGCGGCGATCCGCGCCATCACCTTCAGCCAATCGTTCATTACCCGCGCGTGCACCCGCGCATCGGGGTGCGCCAGCCCCAGCGTCCGGTAGGTGGTGTATCCCGTGTAGAAGTTGTCGACCCTCACGCCGTGCGCCGCGCATGCCCGGCGCAGCTCCCCGAGCCAGTCGCTCAGGTATTCGAACCCGCAGTAGAAGGGGTCCGCCTCCGTGTCGGCACTCGCCTCCACGTGACGGATCCCCAGCCCGCCGATGATCCATGCCCACTCGTCGGGCTTCGTCCACCGCTTGGCGGCGAAGGCGTTGTCCATGGTCAGGAAGATCCTCGGGTCGGTGCTTACGCCCCCTCCCCCGTGCGCCAAATGAGGTAGTGCTTCAAAGCCATGGGCCTCAGAACGGCGCGCTCGACCTGCGCCGGATGTAGATCTCGTCGACGGCGGCGGTCTCGGAGAGAGAAAGCAGGAACATCACCGCGTCGGCCACGTCCTGCGGCTTCATCAGCAGCGTCTTGTCCAGGTCCGGGCGCAGGGCCTCCATCAGGCCGGTGTCCACCGCGCCGGGCAGGATGGCCGACACCCGGACGCCGTGGGGCTGCGCCTCCACCGCCAGGCTTTTGGTGATGCCCATCACCGCGTGCTTGCTCGCCGCGTAGGCGGCCTGGTTCGCGTAGCCCTTGAAGCCGACTACGCTGGAGATGTTGATGATGTAACCCCTACGCGCCGGGACCATCAGGCGCATGGCCTGCTGGCAGCAAAGGAAAAGCCCCTTGACGTTGATCGCCAGCAGCAGCTCCAGGCTCTCTGCGGGGAACTCCATGAGCGGCCCGCTCAGGCCCAGCCCCGCGTTGTTCACCAGCAGGTCGAGGGCTCCGTAGCGGCGCCGAAACGCGCTAAAGACCGCTTCGACCCCTTCCGACCGGGAAAGGTCGGCAGCCAGGAAATCCGCCTCGCCGCCCTCGGCCCGGATTTCTCCCGCCACGCTTTCCAGCTCGCCTGTGCTTCGCGCCGTCAGGAACAGGCGCGCCCCCGCGCCGGCCAGGGCCAGGGCGATGCTGCGCCCGATGCCCCTGCCCGCGCCGGTGACCAGGGCCACCTTGCCCGACAGATCCGTTATCATGCTCAATCCTGTCTGCGCAGCAGGTCCTCGGCTGTCACCTCGTCGGTGACCAGCACGTTGATATACTTCTTGAGCAGCGCCGCGTGGACCGCCTTCACCTTGGAAGAACCGCCAGCTACGCCAATGACCAGCTTGTTCGGGTCGCAAACCGCCTCCAGCGGGATCCCGATCACCCTGTCCTGCACCTCGTCGTCGATGATCCGCCCCCGCGCGTCGAAGTACCGGCACAGGATGTCACCGACCGCGCCCTTGGCGATGAGCCGCTGCAGATCATCATGGCAGAGGTAGCCCATCTTGAAGATACTCGCGCTTTTCGCCGCCTCGCCAATGGAGATCAATATCACGTCGGCCCGGCGGCCGATATCCAGCACATCCTTGATCCAGGGCTCCGACTTGAAGACCTCGGCCCGCTCCTTGGTCTGGGCGATCACAGGCGCCCAGATGCTGTAGAACGACGCGCCCAGCTTCCGCGCGATTTTCTCCGCCATGATGTAGGGATTCATCGAGACGTTCAGCATCAGGTTGCCGAGCAGGGAGACGATCTCCACCTTCCCCGTCACCGACTGCCCGTCGAAGTAGTCGGCCAGGGTGGCCGTAGTGTTGCCCCAGCCGATGCCCAGGGTGCACTTCGGCATGGCGGCGAGGCGCCGTTCCAGGTACGCGGCCCCGGCCATGGCCAGGGTGGTGCGCAGGTGCTCCCCGTCGTGGGGGCCCAGAGGGGCGACCAC
>MIBK01000122.1:0-215 GCA_001829505.1 Spirochaetes bacterium RBG_16_67_19
CCGGCAGGGGCGAGGAATCGGCGATGCGGCGCACGTAGCGCTCCATCACCTCGACGGTCATCTTCTTGGCGAAGAAGCTGGGCATCAGCAGGCTGGCCATGTCGGCGCCCAGGTCCGCGGCCTGGCGCACGAGCTGCACGGACTCGTGCGTGCTCTCCGCCGCGCAGCCGGCCATGACCACTTTATCCTTGCCGCGGGCCTTCACCACCAGCTCC
>MIBK01000122.1:452-2917 GCA_001829505.1 Spirochaetes bacterium RBG_16_67_19
GGGGTGCCGGACGCAGAAGGCGATCGTGGCGGTCCACGGAGCGCACGGACAACTCGCGGACCCGGTCGCCCTGCAGCACGCGCAGCCGCACGGTCACCCCGGCCGGACCCGCCGCCCACAGGCGGCGGTAGAAATCGGCCACTCCGCTTACCGGCGCCTGCCCGACCGCCAGGATCAGGTCCCCGCGCCGCAGGCCGGCCAGCTCGGCCGGACCGTCGGGAGTCACCTGGGTGACCACGACCCGCCCTTCGGCCTCCTCGGTGTTCAGCCCCAGCCAGGGGCGGGCGGGCTGGCCGGAGCGCCCGGCGCGGACCATCTCCGCCAGGATCGGCTTCAACAGGTTGACCGGCACGAACATGTTGCAGGGCATTCGCCCCACTCCGGGCAGGATGAAGGAGGTGAGGATGGAGCCGACGCCCACCAGGCGGCCGTCATGGATGAGCGCCGCGCCCCCGAACTCGGGGAAGGCGGGGGCCGCGTAGAGGGCCTCTTCCAGCAGGTATTCCCAGGTGCCGACGAACTGGCCGCGCTGGATCAGGCGCACCTCCAGGGCCGGGCGGCCGAACCCCGCCACGTGCAGGCCGTCGCCGACCTCCATGCTGGAGGAATCGCCCAGGGGCAGGGGCCGGGCCCCGATCAGACCGCGGGCGCGCAGCAGGCCGAAACCCGTGTTCGCGTCGTAGGCCACGAAGTCCGCCGGCAGGCTGCCCCGCCGGCCTTCCACTTCGATGGCCTCCGCCTCCACGATGAGGTAACCGATGGTCAGGACCAGGCCCTGATCCCCGATCAGGATCCCGTTGCCTTCCCGTTCCGTTCCCAGGCCGCGGGCCGTGGTGGCCTCCGCCGGGACCGTGGCCCGCACCCGCACGAGGGCCCCCAGGGCTTCTTCCAGGTCCTGGGCCGCCAGCACCGGGCCGTTGGCCGATTGGGCGGCCGTCAAGACCGCCAGGCAACCCGCAATCAGGAACCAGGCCAGCCGCCGGCTGCCGATATTGCGCATGATCCACCTCCGGGCCTCGGGCACTGGCTGCCGAGCGGTCCGGTAAACCTGAGGCTCCTGGTCAAATATACCTATTTTGGAGCGGCAGGGGGCGGGGGACCTTCACCGGCGGCCCCGGGAGGCGCGGGGGGCGAGGAGCTCGCGGGGGACGCAGGCGTGTCCGCCAGGAAGCTGCGGTAGGGCTTGGAGGCCAGGGCGGCGATGGACACCGCCAGCATGGCCAGCCCCGGCAGGCCGATGATCAGCCAGAAGTTCCCCCCCGTCAGGTCGAACAGGATGCCGGCCAGGGCCATGCCCACCGGCATGACCCCGGCGCTGACTGTAGTGGCCAGGCTCTGCACGCGCCCCCGAAGTTCCTGCGGGGCCGCGGTCTGAAGCAGGGTCATGACGTGCACGTTGACCAGGCCGCCCATGATGCCCGCAACCAGGAAGAGGGTGATCTGCCAGGGCACGGCCGGCAGGAGGAGCATCAGCGGGATGGTGGCCGACTGGCCGATGGTCGCCCCCGCCAGCAGGGCCTCCCGGCCGCGCCCCTTCACCCGCAGCATGCCGGCCAGGGCGAAGCCGATCAGGCCGCCGGCCCCGTAGCAGGCATACAGGTACCCGAGCCAGTCCGGCCCGAGGCGCAGGTAGTCCTGCACGAAGAAGGCCATCAGGGCCAGCAGCGGGGCGACGAAGAAGTTCAGCGCGGTGAAGACCACCAGCAGGGTGCGCAGGCCGCGGTGATGCCAGACATAGCGGGCCCCCTCGGCCAGCTCGGAAAGGAAGTGTCGCAGGGGATGGACGCCTGCCGGCCTGGCGCGAGTGCGCGCGTTCGGAGTCTTTATGCCCAGCTCGCTGAATCCCGCCCACAGGTAGGCCACGGCGTTGGCCGCCACCAGCAGGGGCGCGCCCAGCAGGCGGTAGAGGATGCCCGCGGCTGCCTGGGCCACCAGGAAAGCCGCGTGCAGGCCGGTCAGGTTCAGGCTGTTGGCCGCCTCCAGCTTCTCGCGCGGCACCAGGTCCGGGATCGCGGCCATGATCGAAGGCTGGGAGAAGGTGTCCAGAAGGCCGGTGCCCAGGCTGACCGCGAACACCGCCGCCAGCAGCAGCTCCTGCCGGCCGGGGACCAGGAAGAACAGTGTCGCCGCCGCCGCCACCAGCACGCCCCCGGCCACGTCCGTCCAGGCGATCATCCGCCCGCGGTTGACACGGTCCACGAATACCCCGGCCAACGGCCCCAGCAGGACCATGGGCAGCATGGCCAGGCCGGTCAGCAGGCCGGAGAGGGTGCCCGAGCCGGTGGCGTCCTTGAGCCACAGCAGGGCCGCCAGGGCGAAGGCGTTCTTGCCGATCGAGCTGACCAGCTGGCCCTGCCACAGCAGGGCGAAGGAGCGGTTCCAGAGGCGGCCGGCGGGCTGCGCGTCCATTCGCCGAAGATACTCCCGCAGACCGCCGCTTGACACCTGGGCGGGGCAAAAATACA
>MIBK01000122.1:2970-3257 GCA_001829505.1 Spirochaetes bacterium RBG_16_67_19
GCTGCGCGAGCTGCTGCGGGCGGCCACGCTGCGCCTCGAGCAGCGGGCTTCCGCGATCGACCGCCTGAACGTCTTTCCGGTCCCGGACGCGGACACCGGCTCCAATATGGCTTACGGCATGCGCTACGGCCTGGCCGAGGCGGACCGGGAGCCCGCCGCGGAAGCCTGCCGTGTGGCGGAGGCCTTCGCCCGTGGCGCGCTGGCCGGGGCACGGGGAAACAGCGGCCTGATCCTCTCCCAGTTCTGGAGGGGCCTGGCGGAGGCCGCCCGCGGCTCACCCACCCTCG
>MIBK01000122.1:3279-3605 GCA_001829505.1 Spirochaetes bacterium RBG_16_67_19
CCTGGCCGCCGGCAGGGATCTGGCCTTCAAGGCGGTGGCCCGACCCGTACCCGGAACCATCCTGACGGTGATGACCGACGTGGCCCAGGCCGCTCAGAAGGCGGACCGGGCGCTGCCGTCCTTCCTGGGGAGGCTGGTGGAGGCCGCACGGGCCTCGGTGGCCCGCACCCCGCTGCTGCTGGCCGTGCTGCGCCGCGCAGGCGTGGTGGACGCCGGCGCCGAGGGGCTGTACCGCATCCTGGAGGGGGCCTGGCGCTGGGCCAGGGAGCAGGCGGGGGAGCCCATAGGGGTGATCGTGGACGAGGAGGAGCCTGCGGAGACGCCCC
>MIBK01000122.1:3623-4009 GCA_001829505.1 Spirochaetes bacterium RBG_16_67_19
CGGGCGGAGGCGCCGCTTACGGCACGTGCACCGAGTTCTTCCTGCGGGCCCGCGGCCTGGACCCGGGCGCGGTCCGCGCGGCGCTGCAGGATCTGGGCGATTCCCTGATCGTCACCCCGGACCAGGGGGCCGTGCGGGTGCACATCCACACCGGCAGCCCGCAGGAGGTGCTCGCGCGCGCCGCTGCGCTGGGGAGCCTGGGGCAGGTGAGCCTGCGCGACATGGACGCGCAGAGCCGGGAGCTGGGCCGCGGCACCAGCGGCGCGGGCCAGGCGGTGATCGCCCGGGTGCCCGGCCGGGGCCTGGCCGAGGTGTTCCGGAGCTTGGGAGCGGCAGAGGCCGCGGTGCGCGGTGACCCGCAGGAGGAGGCCCGCCTACTCGCCGCG
>MIBK01000122.1:4030-4385 GCA_001829505.1 Spirochaetes bacterium RBG_16_67_19
CCAACCTCCCGGAGGCCGAGGTGGACGGGGCGGGCCTGCGGGCCCATACGCCCAGGCGGCTGCACGTGCTGGCCGCGCGCACGGTGCCCCAGGGGGTGGCGGCCATGGTGGCCTTCGATCCGGGGGCCGGGCTGGCGGAGAACCTGCGCCGCATGGGCGAGGCCATGGCCGCGGTGGCTTCGCTGGAGGTCCGGGAGGAGGAGGACCGGGTGGTCGGCCTGCTGGAGGGCCGCGAGCAGGCGGAGGGAGACGGGCTGGGAGAAGTGCTGGAGCGCCTGCTGCCGCAGGCCTTGGCCCGGGAAGGCCGCCGCAGTCCGCCGGAGCGGCTGACCCTGTTCTACGCCGCGGGCCTGGA
>MIBK01000122.1:4408-4742 GCA_001829505.1 Spirochaetes bacterium RBG_16_67_19
GCGGCAGGCTGCGGGCGGCCCGTCCGGGTTTGCAGGTGGAAGTGCTGGCCGGGGGCCAGCCAGGCCGCGGCCTGATCGTCTCGGTGGAATGAGCGCTATGATCGTGCGCATCATCACCGACAGCGTGGCCGACCTGCCCGGCGAAGTCGCGCGGCGCCTGGGCATCGAGGTGGTGCCGCTGATCGTGCGCTTCGGCGCCCAGGAGTACCGCGACGGGGTGGACCTGAGCACGGAAGAGTTCTACCGGATGCTCAAGGCCCGCCGGGAGTTCCCGGCCACGGCCACTCCTTCCCCGTCGGCCTTCGCCGCGGCCTACGACCGGCTGGCGGAGCAG
>MIBK01000122.1:4777-4919 GCA_001829505.1 Spirochaetes bacterium RBG_16_67_19
GCTGAGCGGCACCTTCCAGGCGGCGCTGCAGGGCCGGGAGCTGATGCGCCGCCGCGCCCGGGTGGAAGTGCTGGACTCCGGCACCGCGGCCATAATGGAGGGCTTCACGGTTATGCGGGCGGCCGAGGCGATCCGGGACGGG
>MIBK01000122.1:4987-6062 GCA_001829505.1 Spirochaetes bacterium RBG_16_67_19
ACGCTGGAGTACCTGCGGCGTGGGGGGCGGATCGGCAACGCGGCGGCCTTCCTGGGCTCCCTGTTGAAAGTGAATCCCCTGCTCACCCTGCGCGAGGGCCTGGTGCAGCCCGCGGGCCGCACGCGCTCGCGGGCCGGCGCGGTGGACCGCCTGTACGAATACGCCGCCGGCTTCCGGCGCATCGAAGAGCTGGCCGTGGAGCACACCGCCTGTCCCGAGGAGGCGGAGGCCTTACTGGACCGGCTGTCGGCCCTTCATCCGCGCGAGCGCATCTTCCTGTCCAAGATGACTCCCGTGATCGGGGCGCACACCGGGCCGGGTCTGCTTCTGGTGGGCGTGCTGGGGGACCGTTAGTCCGGCGCGTCGGCCAACAGCGAGGCCACCCGCCAGGCCAGGGCCACCACCCCGGCCAGGCGGGGATAGCTCAGGCGCTCCGCCTCGTCGTCCACGCCGTGATAGTCAGGGTGCAGCCCGGTAAAAAAGAACAGGTACGGAATGCCCCGGCGGAAGAAGACCGCGTGGTCGCTGGCCATCTCGCCGCGTCCCGAGGACAGCCTTGGAGAGGGTAAGGCAGGCGGAGCGGCCGAGGCGGCCTCCACGATCCGGCGGAGCCCGCCCTCCGGGTCGTCCACCAGGATCTGCACCGGCTGGTCCGGGTTTCGGCCGATCATGTCCAGGTTCAGCATGCGCACCACGCGGTCGGGGTGCCGCTCGGCCAGCTCGCGGGCCAGCACCTGCGCCCCCCATAAGCCCTGCTCCTCCGCCGAGAAGGTGGCGAACACCAGGCTGCGGCGCGGCGCAGGGCGCGGCCGCTGGAACAGCGCCCAGCCCTTCAGCCGCGGCGCGCGGGGGGGCAGGTCCGACTCCGGCGGCTGCCAGGACCCCTGGCGGGCGAACAGGCGCGCCAGGGCCAGCACCCCGCTCACCCCCGAGGCATTGTCGTCCGCGCCATTGTAGATCCGGTCCCCGGCCGCTTCCGTGGTGCCGATGTGGTCTTGATGGGCGCCGACCAGCAGCCACTGGTCGCGCAGGGCCGGATCGGCGCCTTCCAGGAAGCCCACGACGTTGCGGGCCC
>MIBK01000122.1:6098-10369 GCA_001829505.1 Spirochaetes bacterium RBG_16_67_19
TGGCCCGAACGGCCCCCAGGGAAAGGCCGGCCGGCCGGCGGCCGGCATCCACCGCTTCCTGCAGCCGGCGCAGATCCAGGCCGGTATTGGCGATCAGCTTCCCGGCCAGCTCCCGGCTGAGGTGCACGGCCAGGAAATCCGCTCCCGGAGAGGGATTTCCCGCGGCGGGCGCCTCCAGGGAGTAGGAGACCGGCAGCGACAGGTCCTCCTCCCGGCCGCTGCTGAGCGGGTCGTCCACCAGCAGCAGGCCAACCGCTCCCCGCCGGAAGGCATTTTCAGCCTTGGTGCGGAAGTAGGCGTGGGCCGTGTTGGCCGTGCCCTCGAAGCGGCTGCGGGGATCGGCGTTTCCGGGTTCGTGCCGCAGGACCAGCACGAAGCTTCCCCGGACCTCCAGCCCCCGGTAATCGTCCCAGCCATGCTCCGGCGCGGTGATCCCGTAGCCGGCGAAGATCACCCGGGCGGAGCGCTCCCCGCTGCCGGAAAACTCGAAGGGCCGGAAGTCCCTGCCTGCCGCGGCCTCCTGCTTTCCGCCGGGGAGCTCCAGGCTCAGCGTGGTGGACGCTTTCGGAAAGGCCGTACGGTGCAGGGAGAACTCCTGGAAGAAGCCGGCCTGTCCGGGCAGGGGCCGCAGGCCGCTGGCGGCGAAGGCGGCGGCGATGTGCTCTTCGGCACGAGCGATGCCGGCTCCGCCCACCTCCCGGCCGGCCAGGAGGTCGGAGGCCAGGAACTCCGCCTGACGGGCCAGGTAGGACAGGGGCACGCCGGGCAGACCGCTATCGGCCTCCTCCCGCGCGCAGGAAATCGGGAGGAGCAGCAGTAGAAGGGCAGCCACCAGGTGCGGAAAACGGCGCATCCGCTACCAATATACTGCACTTGCAATCGGGAGGACCGCTGCTATAATTCCGGGGGGGTGAACGATGAAAGTGCTGCGCTCGATCCTTCTGGCTCTCGGCTTGCTGGCGGCGCTGGCCGGATGCGCCAGCCTGGGGCCGCCCTTTCAGCCGCTGGCTTCCGTCCCGTCCGGGAAGGCGGTGGTCTACTTCTACCGCCCGTCCAGCTTCGTGGGCTCGGCGGTTTCCTTCACGGTGAACGCCGGGGAGCTGCCGATCATCTCCCTTTCCAACGGCGGCTACTTTCCCTACATCGCGGCGCCGGGCAGGATCAGCTTCTGGGCCAAGACCGAAGCGGAAAGCTTCGTAATCATCGACGTGGAGCCGGGCCTGGAATACTACCTCAAAGGCACGGTCGGCATGGGGATCCTGGTGGGCCGGCCGAAGCTCGAGCAGGTGCCTGCCGCCATGGGCCGGCTGGAGATCCTGGACTGCAAATTGATTCCGTTCAGGTAGCCTTTCGAGCGCTTGACCTTCAAGCCGGCCTCCTGCTATCTTCCTGACTGACCGTTCAGTCATTTACGCGGGACTCGGCCGGCGGGCCGCCGCGGGGGCGCAAGGCGGGCGGGGGAGGCAGGCACGGCGATGGCGGGCAGGAATCCGGACAAGGAAGGCAGGCGGCAGGCCATCCTGCAGGCCGCGCTGCAGGTGTTCGCCCGCAAGGGCTACGAGCCGGCGACCCTGGAAGCAGTGGCCCGGGAGGCGGGCCTGGCCAAGGGCACCCTGTACCTGTACTTCAAAAACAAGGAAGACCTTTACTTCCACACTGCGGTGCATGTGCTGGAGAGCCTCCAGGACTCAATTCTAGAAAAGTCCCGGCGCTGCTCGGGGGCCCTGGACAGGCTGCGGGCCACCGCCCTGGGACAGTTCGATTTTTTCGTCCGCCACCGGGACACCCTGCAGATGCTGGCCGCTTTTTCCCACCCCGGCCTGGCCCGCCTGCACAAGAGGCTGCTGGCGGCCATGATGGAAAAGTGGGCCGGCCACCTCCAGCGGATCACCGGGCTGGTGGAGGAAGGCCAGCGCGCCGGAGCCATCCGCCCGGACATCCCCCCGGGCCATATCGCCCTGGCCTTCACCGGCATGGCCAGCCAGGTGGCCCAGGTGCTGGTGGGCTTTCCCCTGGCGAAGAGCGCAGCAACCGCCTCGGGTCCGCAGGCCGGGCAGCCGCGGGAGTCGGCGGAGGTGATGGCGGACACCATGATGCGTATCCTGGTGGAAGGAGTGATGCAACGATGAGAGGCGCCCTGGCGACAGCCCTGCTGCTGATCCTGGCCGCGCTCCCGGCGGGCGCGCAGAGCTACCGCTTCAGCCTGGAGGAGGCCGTGGCCTACGGGGTGCAGAACAGCACCGCCATCCGCTCCAAGGCCCTGGCCCTGGAGGCGGCCAGGCAGGACCTGGCCGGCGCCCGCGCAGCCATGTATCCCTCGCTCTCCGCGGGCCTGACCTACACCCACCTCTACCCGCAGCCGGAGTTCAGCGGCTTTCCCGCGGGCGCCACCGACCCGCTGGGCCTGACGGCCAACCTGAGCCAGTCGATCTACACCTTCGGCAAACTGAAGGGCGGAGTGAAGCTGGCCGAGCAGGCGGTGACCCAGGCTCGCCTGGACCTGGAGGAGGAAACCCGCCAGCTCGTGGTGCTGGTCAAGCGGGCTTTCTTCGGGTACCTGCTGGCCCTGGAGGTGCAGGGCATCAACCGCGAGACCCTGGATCGCAAGCGGGAGGCGCTGGAGGTGGCCCGCCTGCGGTACGGCGCGGGCCAGGTCTCCGACTATGAGGTCCTGCGGGCCGAGTCGGATCTGGAGAACTACCGCGCCACAGTGATCGGCTCCGACAACGCGGTGAGGATCGCCCTGCTCAACGTGCGGGGCGCGCTGGGCATCCAGGAGGAGGAGTTCGAATTCCAGCTGGTGGGGCAGCTGGAGCCGCTGGCCTTCAGCCTGGATCGGAAGGCGCTGCTGGCCCGGGCCCTGCAGCGCAAGTACGAGCTGGCCAGCCTCCGGGGCAGCATGGACCTGCTGGCGGCCCAGGCGGCGCTCAACCGCAGCCTGGCCCTGCCCTCCCTGGTGGGGTTCATGGCCTACTCGCTGGACAGCGGCATGGACGCGGAGGGGAAGAACGACTACTTCAACGCCGAGGCCTGGGACGGCAGGTGGACCGCGGGGTTTTCCTTCAGCGTCCCGGTCTCCGCGTTGTTTCCCTGGAGCAAGGAGAGCGCCGCCGTCCGCAAGTCGGCCCTGCAGCTGGAGAATATGCGGCAGCAGTACTCCAGCCTGGAAAGCGGCGTGCGCATCGTCGTGGAGAGCGGCCTGCTGAAGATCGCCGGCGAAGAGGCCAAGATCGCCTCGGGGCGCAAGAGCCTGAATCTGGCCCAGCGGCTGTACGAGTCGGCCGACGTGCAATACCGCAGCGGATACATTTCCAGCACGGACCTGAAGGACGCCCAGCTCGGCCTGAACGGCGCCCAGCTCGCGCTGGCCCAGGCGGTGTTCGGCTACAACCAGAACGTGCTGGACCTGCTGGACGCCGCAGGTCTGGATGGAGAGGAAAACCAATGAAGAAGGGCGCCAGGCTCACCGTCATCCTGATCGTCGTCGTCGTGGCCGCCGTTGCGGCCGCGCTGCTCGTTCTGCCGAGGCTGCTCCCGGACAGCCCGCTGGCCAGGATGCTGCCGAAACCATCCGCGGGCGCACGGGGGCCGGCAAAGCCGCCGCAAGAGCAGTTTGCCGTCCCTGTGGCGGTGGTCACCGCCTCAAACGGCCCGGCGCGTGAAATCCTGCTGCTGTACGGCTCGGTTTTCGCCATCCGGGAGGTCGGCATTTTTTCTTCGGTGACCGGCAAGATCAAGGAGATCCGTGTCCAGCCCGGCGAGCGGGTGGGCCGGGAGCGGGTCCTGGCGGTCATCGACCGCGACCAGGCGGGCCTGAAGTTCGCCAACGCGGAGGTGACCTCCACCATGGACGGGGTGGTGAAGAGCGTGCTCACCGAAGTGGGCGCCACCGTTTCCCCGGCGGCCCCCTTGTTCCAGGTCGTGGACCTGGACACCGTGGAGGTGGCGGTCGACGTCCCGGAAAAGCGCCTGGGGCGGATCCGCGAAGGCCTGCCCGTCGAGCTTTCGGTGCTCTCCTACCCGGGCCGCGTCTTCCACGGGACGGTCAGCAGGCTCAGCCCCGTGCTGGACCCCGTCTCGCGCACCCTGGAGGTGCGCGTCCGCATCGACAACCCCGCGCAGGCCCTGAAGCCGGGGATGTTCGCCGAGGCGCGCCTGCTGCTGCGCCAGGAGCAGCAGATCGTGCGCGTTCCCCTGGCCGCCCTGGTGGATCGCCCCGAGGGGCAGGTGGCCTTCGTGGTCCGGGAGGGCAGGGCGCGACAGGTCGCGGT
>MIBK01000123.1:0-2204 GCA_001829505.1 Spirochaetes bacterium RBG_16_67_19
GAACCAGGGGGACCATGGCGTGGAACAGCACCGCCTCCCGCAAGGTTGCGGGCCGCAGCAGGAGCAGGGCGGCGGCGATGTTGGCGCCATTGGAATACCCCGCCGCGCTCAGGCGGGCGGCGTCCAGCCCGTAACGCCGGCAGGCGGCCGCCGCGAAATCCGCCAACTCCCCGGTCCGGTAGCGGAGGTCCTCCAGGTCGAAGACCCCCTCGGCCAGCCGCCGGAAGAAACGGGCCAGGCCGTTCTCCAGCACCTTGCCGCGCGGTGACAGCAGTGCCGCCCCCGGCGCCAGGATACGGCCCACCTCCAGCAGGTCGTTCTCGTCGCCCCCGGTGCCGTGCAGCAGGAGCAGGGGCGGCAGGCCCGGGTCTCCGGCCTCGAAGCGATGCACGAAATCCAGAGGAGTCGGAGAGTCGACGGCCATTGTGTTATAAGTAAGTAAATTAGTAAGGATTAGTCAACGCGGGGGCATCAACGCAGCAGCGCGAGGATGGAGCGCAGGAGCACGTTGCCCAGCAGGCCGGCCACCAGCAGCAGGCCGGCCAGGCGGTTGAGGAACATGGCCCAGCCCACGTACCACAGCGGCCACACCGTCCAGTCCTTCGGCGGCGCGGCGGGGCGCGGCTGGCGGTAGATCTTCCACACCCGCACCAGGCGCGGCAAGGAAGCCAGAACCAGCAGGACCAGCGGGCCGGTAAGCCGCAGGGCTGCCAGGGCCGCGGTCAGGACGTAAAAAGCCGTGAACAGGCCCAGGTTGAGGGCCCGGGAGCGCCGCTCGCCCAGGAGCACGGGTACGGAGCGCACCGCCGCTTTGCGGTCGGCCTCCAGCTTGTCGATGTGCTTGCCGACCAGCACCGAGGCTACGGCCAGGCCGTAGGGCAGGGAGGCGGCGAAGAAGGCGGGGTCCAGGCGCCCGGAGCAGGCGTAGGCCGTGCCGCCGATCATCAGCGGGCCCCAGGCCACCAGGGAGGCCAGCTCGCCCAGGCCGTAACGCTTGAGCAAGCCGGTGTAGGTCAGGCTCAAGCCCAGTCCGCCCGCGGCGAACAGGGCTACGGTCCAGCCCCGCAGGAGGATGAGCGCCGCCAGCGTCGCGGCGGCGAAGCCCAGCAGGAGCAGGGAGGCGGCCAGCAGGCGCCGCGGAGTTGTGAGCCCTCCCAGGATCGGATGCGTGCTGTACTTCGCGCGCGGGTAGTCCTCGGTGTCCACGCCGCGGCGGGTGTCCGTCCAGTCGTTGAGCAGGTTGTTGGACAGGTGCGCGGCCAGCAGGCCGGCCGTGCACAGGGCGGCCGCCAGCCAGCTCACCCCGGATACCCCCGCCTTCTCCGCGGCCAGCAGCACGCCGATCAGGGCGGAGCTCGCGGTCATGGAAACTACGCAGGCCCGGGAGATCACCAGCCAGCGGCTGAGGAAGTCGGCGGTATGCACCTCCGCGACATTGCAGCCCCGGAGCGCCTCGGCCCAGCGGCCCAGCAGCACGCGCCAGGTCGTATGCGGGGAGCTCATCTGGCCCTCCTCAGCAGCAGCCCCTGGGTCGCGATGGCCGCCAGGCTGGAGCCCAGGCAGAAGGCCACCACCGCCCGCATGGAGGACTGCTGGTACAGCATGCCGCTCACCGTGGCCCCGACGATGTAGCCGCCGTTCAGCGTGGACTCGTGGATGGCCATGCGCGCCGCCCGGCGCCTGGATCCGGCGATGCCGTGGAACAGGCCCCCGGCGTAGCTCAGGGCGCTGCCCAGGCCCAGCAGGGGGAACAGCACCGCGTAGAAGCCCACGCTGCGGGCGAAGAGCATGGCGATCAGGAGAGCGGCCAGATAGGCCTGGGAGATCAGCAGCCAGCGTCCGCGGAAGTGCCAGAAGCTCGCGGCTCCCAGCACCAGGAAACCCACGCTCTGCAGCAGCGTCCGCGAGGAGACCAGCGTGCCCACCACGCCCCTGGTGACGCCCAGCACGTCCTGGGCGAACAGGGGGAACACGGTGGCCACCATGCCGGAGACCACGTAGCTGGCGAACATGCCCACCCAGGCCGGATAGCGCAGGGGGGTGCCGTCCGCGGCGGGGGCCGCTCCTCTGGCTGATGTTGCCGGCGGCGCCGGCGAGGCGGCGGCGCGAAGCGCCGGGAAGGCGGCCAGCGCGGCGGTCAGCAGCACGGCGTAGCCGGCGAACACCGCGATGGAGAGGACCAGGGGCAGGCCCGCATCCTTCTG
>MIBK01000123.1:2390-4608 GCA_001829505.1 Spirochaetes bacterium RBG_16_67_19
GGAGGGCAGCAGCACCAGCAGGAGCAGGAAGGCCGGCATGCCGTACAGGGCCATCAGCAGCGCGGGCTGGGGGCGCAGCCGGTCGAAGAGGCGCCGTAGCAGCAGGCAGCCCAGCGTGTACACCAGGACGCTGTAGCCGGTGAACCAGCCGATCAGGCTGGGGCTGGCGCCCTGCCGTTCCCGCAGGAAGAACACGAAACCCAGGTTGAGCATCCCCTCGGCGAAGGCCACCAGGAAGGCGCCCGGATATACCACGGCTGGACTGCCGAGGCGGGAGAGCCGGGGAGGGACCAGGGCCGCTTTCACGATGGCGCGATCATACCTTTTTCGGCGGCGATTGACAGCCCCAGGAACGCTCGGATAGGCTGAAATGGTCCCCAAACGGAAGGCGGTGCGAAGCCGCCGCGGACGCGCCACTGTAACCGGTGACGAACGCTTCAGCAGGCCACTGGGAAACCGGGAAGGCGGAGCGGGAGGATGAACCGGAAGCCAGGATACGTTGGGGAACCGGCCAAAGATAGCAGGGCTATGCCTGCACGCGATCTGGATTGCAGGAGGGAATCTTGGGCATCACCGCACGCCTCGTCGTTTTGCCGCTGCTCCTGTTGCTGGCGGGTCTTGGCGGTACCGGCCGCCTGGGGGCGGAGGCGGGTTACCCGCTGGCGGTGCGCGACGACGCGGGCAACCCTCTGGTCCTGGCCCGCCGCCCGCAGCGCATCGTCTCGCTGACCATGTTCAGCGACGAGGTGCTGCTGGAGCTGGTGGGCCCCGGCCGCCTGGCGGCGGTCACCTCCTTCGCGGCGGACCCCGCGGTGTCCAATATCGCAGGGCGCATCGCCGCGATCCCCAAACTGGAGTTTCACGCGGAACGCATCCTCTCCCTGCGGCCGGACCTGGTGATCGTGGCCAACTGGAGCGAGGCCCAGGCGGTAAGCCAGCTGCGGGCCGCGGGCCTGCCCGTGTACCTCTCGGCCAGCGCCGTCAGCGTCGAGCAGATCCGGGGAAGGATTCGGGACCTGGCCCGCCTGGTCGGGGAGCAGCAGGCCGGGGAAGAGCTGATCGCCCGCCTGGACCGGCGGCTGGCGGAGCTGGAAAGGCGCCTGGCGGCGGTGCCCGAGGGCCGGCGCCTGACGGTCCTGGACTACTCGGCCTGGGGCGCGGCCATGGGCCGGGGCAGCTCCTGGGATGAGATCGTGCGCCGGGCGGGCCTGCGCAACGCCGTCGGGAACCTTCCCGTGGACGGCTGGGGCCAGGTGCCGCTGTCCAAGGAGAAGCTCATCGAGCTGGACCCGGACCTGCTGGTCCTGCCCGGCTGGGTCTACGGCCAGGAGGGAGGGGCGGAGGGGTTCTACGCCGGGGTGGCCGCCGACCCGGCGCTGCGCAGCCTGAAGGCGCTGCGCAACCGGCGCCTGGTGCGGATCCCCGAGAACCTGCGGGCCACCACCTCCCATTACATCGTGGAGTCCATCGAGTTCCTGGCCCGGGCCGCGTACCCCGAGCTGTGGGAGGGGCAGTGACCGACAGCCACCCCAGGGGCAGGCAGGCGCTGGTGCTGGCATTGCTGGCCGCCGGCCTGGTCGCCGCGGTGCTGTTGGCCGTGGGGGTGGGGGCGGTGCGCGTGCCGCCCTCCGCGCTGCCGCGCCTGGCCGCCTGGCATCTGGGCTTTCACGGCGTCAGTCTTCCGTCCCAGCAGGAGACCACGATCCTCCTGCTGATCCGCCTACCGCGGGTGCTGGCCGGCCTGCTGGTGGGGGCGGGGCTGGCCGCCGGCGGGGTGGTGATGCAGGGCCTGTTCCGCAACCCCATGGCCTCGCCGGACATCCTGGGGGTCTCCACCGGCGGCAGCCTGGGCGCGGTGGTGGCCATCGCCACCGGGCTGGCCGGCGCCAGCCCCCTGTTCCTCCCGGCCCTTGCCGTGGCCGGCGCCCTGGCCGCCGCGTTCCTGATCTACGCCATCTCCAGCTACCGCGGCAAGACCTCGCTGCTGTTCGTGGTCCTGGCGGGCTTGGCCATCTCCTCCTTTTTCAACGGCCTGGTGTCGGCCATCCTGCTTTTCGCGAGGCAGTACGAGGTGAGCCAGTTCATCTTCTGGACCATGGGCGGGCTGGACGGCCGCACCTGGCGGCAGGTGCTGATGGCCGTTCCGGTGCTGCTGCCTGGACTGGCGGTCATGGCTTTCTATGCCCGGGAGCTGAACCTGCTCGCCCTGGGGGAGGAG
>MIBK01000123.1:4627-10086 GCA_001829505.1 Spirochaetes bacterium RBG_16_67_19
TGGGGGTGGAGGCGGCCAAGAGAGTGCTGCTGGCCGTCACCGCCGTGGTAGCCGGGGTGGCGATCTCCGTCAGCGGGCCGGTGGGCTTCGTGGGGCTGCTGATCCCGCACCTGTTCCGCCTGCTGCTGGGCCCGGACCACCGGGTGCTGCTGCCCGCCTCGATCCTGGGCGGGGCCCTGTTCCTGATCCTCAGCGACCTGGCCGGCCGCGTCCTGGCTCCGCCTTTCGAGATCCGGGTGGGCATCATCACCGCGGTGCTGGGCAGCCCGTACTTCCTGTTCCTGATCCTGCGCGCCCAGCGCCGGAGGCTGCAGCTTGGCTGACTCCCCGGCCGCCCCCCCGCTGCTGCGCGCGGAAGCGCTGGGCCTGCGCATCGACGACCGCCAGATCCTGCGCGGGGTGAGCCTGCAGGTGCAGGCCGGGGAGTTCCTGGGCCTGATCGGCCCGAACGGGGCTGGCAAGACCACCCTGCTGCGCCTGCTGCTGGGGGTGCTGAAGCCCACCGCGGGGGAGGTGCGGCTCAAGGGGCGGGCGCTGTCCGGGCTCGGCGCGCGGGAGCGGGCGCGGGTGATCGCCTACCTGAGCCAGGAGGAGGTGAGCCCTTTCGCCTTCCCCGTGCTGGACCTGGTGCTGATGGGCCGCTACCCCCACCGCGGGCGCCTGGAGCGCGAGCGGGAGAGCGACCTGGACAAGGCGCGGCGGGCGCTTTCCTATGTGGGCCTGTCCGGCTTCGAGGAGCGCTACTTCCATGAGCTGTCGGGAGGGGAGCGGCAGTTGGTCCTGTTCGCCCGGGTGCTGGCCCAGGAAGCGGAGCTCCTGCTGCTGGACGAGCCCACCAGCAACCTGGACATCCGCCACCAGGACCTGTTCTTCTCCATGGCCCTGGAGCTGACCCGGGAGGGCCAGGCGGTGGTGGCCTGCGTGCACGACCTGGACGTGGCCTCGCGGTACTGCTCGCGGCTGGTGCTGCTGGACCGCGGGCAGGTGGCGGCCGACGGCGCCCCCGCATCGGTGCTGCGGCCGGAAATTCTGGACGCGGTTTTCGAGATCCCCACGATGGTCACCCCCAATGCGGCCACCGGCAGCCTGAGCGTGAGCGTGGTGCCCCGCTGCTGGCCCGGGGAGGGGCCTCGCGTGCACCTGATCGGCGGCGCGGGCGGCGCGGTGAACCTGACCCGCGAGCTCACGCGCCTGGGCTGCCGCGTGTCCGGGGGCATCGCCCACGAGTTCGACGCCGACCACACCCTCTGGCGCAACCTGCGCCTGCCCTGCCGGGTGGTGGGGGCCTTCCAGCGCATCGGCCCCGAGGACGTGCGGGGCGCCGCGGCCCTGGTGGAAGAGGCCGACCTCACCGTGCTGGCCAGCTTCCCGGTCGGGCCTGGCAACCTGGAGAACCTGCGCCTGGCTGCCCGGGCCCGCCGCCTGGTCATCCTGGCCTCCGGCCCCGAGGACCCGCCGCGCACCTTTTTCAGCGAGGAGGGCCGGGAGCTGTTCACCGGGTTGAGCGCCCGCTGGCCCGTCAAAGACTACGCCTCCCTGGCCCGGGAGCTGCAGGAAGGCAGGATCCCCGGCGCCGATCGTCCCGCCGGAAGCTCCGCCCGATAGCAGCCCGGGCCCGGTCCAGAGCTGTCAGCGACCGTTGACGGATGAGCATTTCTGAGCGCAAGGCAAAGGCACGTGGAGGGTTACCACGCCCGGCTGCTGCTGTCATGCAGGAGGCGGTCGCCTTAGTGGGAACCATCGCCGGAGCCGCCGCCGCGGGGAGTGCCTTTCGCCCCGCCTGGCTGAGGCGAGAACGGGGTGCGCCCGCCTCAGCTCGCAGCCAAGGCTCCCAGCGTTTCCATGAGCTTCCGGATCGGGGCGCCGAAGCGCTCCGGCCCGCCGTCGGCGAATGTGTCCGCCAGCGCCATCTCGAAACCGGCCAGACCCAGTTCGGCCAGGTCCAGCGGCCGCACCGCATCCCGCAGCAGCCCCTGCTGCGCGGCCAGATGGAAGATGGCCTCCAGAGCGCGCCGCATGTCCCTGCGGAACACCTCTTCGTACGCCTGGCGGGCGCTGGCGTCGTGGAAGCGGGCGCTCAGGATGGCGCGGATGAGCCGGAGCGAATCCGGATTCCGGGCGAAGTGCTCCAGGAGGTGCTCCCCGGAAGCGGCCAGGAAACCGGCCAGGCCCCGAGTGCCGATTTCCTCGCCGGCCAAGTGCAGCTGCTCCTTGGGCGTGCGCTCCAGGTCGAGGGTCTCCCCGATGGGCGACATGCCAGCGCCCGCCTGCTCGAAGATTGCCCGGATGATCTGGTCCCTGCCCGCGTAATGGTTGTAGATCGAGCCTTCCCGGATCCCGACCGCGCGGGCGATGGCGCGGACGCGTAGACCCCCGATGCCGCGCTCCACGATGATCCGCGTGGCAGCCTCCAGGATGCGCTGACGGGTGTCGCCTGGTTGGCTCATGAGGGGGCTCCGGATGGCTGAGGGACCGCTTGACAAACAAACATTTGTTTGTATTATAGCGGCAGGAGGTGCACATGTCAACTGAATCCAAGAGAATCCTGGTGGCCTTTGCCACCCGCTACGGCTCCACCCGTGAGGTGGCCGAGGCCGTGGCCGCCGCTCTCGGCGAAAAAGGCTTCCAGGCCACCCTGCGGCCCGCGCGGAAGGCGGGCGACTGGAACGGCTATGACGCCCTCGTGGTGGGCGCGCCGCTGTACCTGGGCTCCTGGCACAAGGAGGCCTTGCGGCTGCTGGCTGACCGGCAGGAAGCCGCGCGGGCCCGCCCCGTGGCAGTGTTCGCGCTGGGTCCGCTGCACGATGAGGCCGGAGAGCGGGAGGCGGCACGCGTCCAGCTCCGGAAAGCCCTGGACGGCCTCCGGCTGGAGCCGGTGGCCGTGGAGGTGTTCTGCGGAAAGTACGATCCGGCCAGGCTGCGTCTCGGCGACCGGCTGCTGGCCGGCTTGCCCGCCAGCCCGCTGCACGGCCTGCCGGCCAGCGATGCCAGGGACTGGACGGCGATCCGCTCGTGGGCCAGGGAGCTGGCCGGGAGGCTGCGGTGAGCAAACGCGACGCCGCGGGCTGGGTGATCTCGGTGTTCGGCCTCCTGGCGGGCCTGGCCGGCCTGGAGCACGGCATTGGGGAGGTGCTGCAGGGCGGCGCGGCTCCCGCAGGGCTCGTATTCCCATCCTGGCCGGAGGCGGCCTTCTTCCGCATCGTGGCCGGGGAGCCGGCCATGAGCCTGGTGCCCAACCTGCTGGCCAGCGGCATCCTCACCATCCTGGTCTCCCTGGGATTCCTGGTTTGGGTGATGGCCTTCCCCCGGCACAAGGCCGGCGCCCCGGTCCTGCTGGGCTTGTCGGTGTTGTTGCTCCTGGTAGGCGGCGGCTTCGGCCCCCCGCTGCTGGGCATCATCCTCGGGATTGCCGCAGCCCGGGCTCAGGCGGGCGCCGGTCGGAGGCGGCCGGCCTCCGGGCTGTGCCGCGCCCTTGCCGCGCTGTGGCCGTGGTGTTTCACCGCCGCGATCACAGCCTGGCTGCTGGTCATGCCCGGCACCATGCTGCTGGACCGGTGGTTTGGCGCACGGCACCCGGCGGTGGTGGAAACGCTGGTGCCGGTGTTCATCCTGTCTGCCTTCAGCCTGCTGGCCCTGGCCATCCTTACCGGCCTGGTCCGCGACCGTCTTGCCGGGCAGGGCGGGCGGGCCGGGTCACCGCCGGCGAGCGCTTGACTCTGTGGAACTTTGGTGCCATTATGTTAGTGAATGCTAACTAAGGAGCGGACATGGCGGCGCTCACCATGCGGCAGAAAGAAATCATAGAAGCTTCCGTCCATCTCATTGCCGAGGGAGGGATCCAGCAGCTCACCATCAAGAACCTTTCCCGCGCCATCGGCATATCTGAGCCAGCCCTGTACCGGCATTTCCATAGCAAGCAGGCGATCCTGCGGGGGCTCCTGGGCTTTTTCGCCGACGAAAGTCGCACCGTTTTCGAGCGGGTCACCGGTTCGGATCGCCCGGCCAGGGAAAAGCTGCAGGCCATCCTGATCGCGCATTTCGAACAGTTCGCCAAGTATCCCCCGCTTTCCGCGGTGCTGTTCTCCGAAGAGATTTTCCAGAACGACGGGGTCCTGGCCCAGAAGGTGCTGGAGATCATGGACACCGGCCAGAGTTACTTACTGAAGATCGTCCTGCAGGGTGTAACGGCAGGTGAGTTCCGGGACGATCTACCCGCCGAGCACCTGGTGGCGGTCATTATGGGGGCTCTCCGGTTGATGGTCACGAAGTGGCGTCTGTCGAAGTATGGCTTCGATCTGCGGCGGGAGGGGGCTACCCTATGGAACTCGCTCGGGGTGCTCGTGTCTTCTATCGGGGCAGCCGGAGATCGCGGTTGAAAAGTGGGCCTATTACGTTAGTTAGCGCTAACTAAGAAAAAAGGGGAATATCCAGCATGATTATCGGAAACAAACTGACCGCCTGGGCGGTTGTGCTCGCGGCTCTGGCGGTCACTGCCGGTTTCTTCGTCCTCCTGGCCGGCAACATCCGTATTGAGACGGACCTCGACAAGTATATGCCCCAGGAGCACCCGGCTTTCGTCTACAGCAATCAGGCCGAGGAGTGGTTTGACATCAAGGACGGGATCATCATCGCCATTGAGCATCCGCAAACCCTTTTCAATCCCGGGACGCTGGGGAAGATCCGCGATCTCACCCTGGAACTCCAGGAGCGGGAGGAATTCGAAGAGGTGGATGTGACCTCAGTGTACACCGCAGACAACATCCAGGGCACAGAGGACGGGCTGGACGTGCAGCGCTTCTACGAGGATATCCCGGAGGACGCGGAAGGGCTGGAGCACATCCGCCAGGCGGTGATGGGCAACGAGATGATCGCCGGCAAGCTCGTCTCCGCGGACGGAACAATCGCCCTGATCGTGGCCGCCATCCAGGACAAGGCCTTCTCCCCCGCCTTCTACAAGGAGATCCGGGAGTTGGCTCGCTCCTACGAGGGCCCGGAGCGGCTGTATGTGGCCGGGCGGCCGGTCGTGGAGGGGACGATGGCCGCCCTGGGAATGGCGGACATGAGGCGGATGGCACCGCTCGTGATCCTGGTGATCGCGGCCGTGCTCTATCTTCTGCTGCGCAGCGTGCGCTCTACCCTGCTGACCCTGCTGGTCGTGCTGATGAGCGCTGTCTGGACCTTCGGCCTCATGGCCCTGCTGGGCGTGCCGGTCTACGCCGTCTCGACGATGATTCCCGTCATGCTGATCGCCATCGGGGTGGCCTACGGCATCCACCTGTTCAGCCAACTGCACCTCATCCGCCAGGAGGACCGGGCCGTGACCAGTCGGGAGGCTTTGCGGCGGATGCTGCGCGGCATGTGGAAGCCGGTGCTGATGACCGCGCTCACCACCGCCGTCGGATTCATCTCGCTGGTCACCTCGCAGGTCTATCCGGTGAAATACTTCGGGCTGTTCACCG
>MIBK01000123.1:10239-15031 GCA_001829505.1 Spirochaetes bacterium RBG_16_67_19
AGCGTACCGCCCGCCGCTTCGCCCTCGCCCTCCTGCGCCGCCGCGGGGCGGTGTTCGCCGCCGCCGCGCTAGTCCTGGCCGTCTCGGTGTTCGGCATCACCCGGGTCTGGATCAATTCCAGCTTCCTGGACAACTTCGAGGCCGGCAGCGAGATTGCCCGCACCGACCGGTTCATCAACCAGCATTTCGGCGGCACCTCCACGCTGAACGTGATCCTGGAGGGCGAAGCCGAGGGCGTCTTCAAGGAGCCGGAGGTGTTGGCCCTGGTCGACCGGCTGCAGGCGCGGGCCGAGAGCCTGCCCGACGTCGGCAACTCCTTCTCGCTGGCCGACTATCTGCGGCGGATGAACCGGGTGATGCACGAGGACCGGCCGGAGTTCGACGCCATCCCCTCCTCCCGTGAGCTGGTGGCCCAGTACCTGCTGCTCTACGAGATGTCCGGCGACCCGCAGAACCTGGAACGGGTGGTGGACTACGACTATCGCCAGGCCAACCTCACCCTCCAGCTCAAGAACGACGATTCGCGGACCATCGAGGCCGCCATCGCCGCCATCGAAGAACTGGCGCCGGAGCTGGAGAAGCTGGGAATCCGCCTGAACTACGCCGGCTCGGGTTACAAGAGCCTGGTCTTCACCCGGCTTATTCTCAGCGGGCAGATCTCCAGCCTGCTCCTGTCGGTCGGGATCGTGATCCTGCTGGTCGCCCTCATGTTCCGCAGCCTGCGGGCCGGCCTGATCGGCGCGGTGCCGATCGCCCTCACCGCGATCGTGAACTTCGGAGTGATGGGCTTGCTGGGCATTCCGCTCTCCACCACCACCGCGCTGATCTCCAGCATCGCCGTGGGGATCGGGGTGGACTACGCGATCCATTTCATCGACCGCTATCGGCTGTACACGCGGAAGCTGGAGCCGGTGGAGGCGGCCGCCCGGACCATGCACCACACCGGGCGGGCCATCCTGATGAACGCGGTCGTGGTGATCGCCGGCTTTCTGGTCCTGCTGGCCTCCGTGTTTCCTCCGAACCGGTCCCTGGGCGCCCTGGTGTCGTTCAGCATGTTCACCAGCTTCCTGGGCACGGTGACCCTCATGTTCCTGATACTCGCCAAACGGGCGGCGAAAGGCCGTCCCAAGCACGCTGCAAGGAGTGAAAAATGAAACGCTTTTCTCTGTCCGCCGCGTTCTTCGCGGCAATCGCGGTTTTCTCCCTGTCGGCCCAGGAGCCGTCGGGGCTGGAAATCATGCAGAAGGTGTACGAGCGGCCCACCGGCGGCGACCTGGTTTCCGATCTCACCATGACCCTGACCAATTCGCGGGGAGACACGCGGGAGCGCAAGCTGCGTCAGTTTCGCAAAGAGTTCAAGGATGGGGAAAGGAAGATCATGTTCTTCCTGGCCCCGGCCGACGTGAAGGACACCTCCTTCATGAGTTGGAGCTGGAACGCGGAGGGCAAGGACGACGAGCAGTGGATCTACCTGCCGGCCCTGAAGCGGGTGAAGCGCATCTCCAGCGACTCGAAGAGCGACTCTTTCATGGGCTCGGACTTCACTTACGACGACCTCGGCGAGCGCCACCCCTCCGAGGACACCCACCGGCGCATCGGCACCGAAACGGTCGAGGGGGAGACGGTCTACCTCGTCGAGAGCGTTCCGAGGGAGCCGGGTTCGCTGTACTCGCGCACCGTGAGCTGGGTCGTCAAGGACAAGTGGGTGGGCCTGAAGAAGGAGTTCTTCGACCCCAAGGACAGGCACCTGAAGACTCTCACCGTCAAGAAATACGACCGCGTCGACGGCTTCTGGGTGCTGCTGGAGTTCGAGATGGAGAACGTGCAGAAGGAGCACCGCACGACCATGCGCATCGCGAATGTCGCCATCGACCGGGGGGTGGAAGACGAGCTGTTCACCGAACGGATGATGATGCGAGGCGCCCGATGAAGAAGCGACTGGCCGCCTTCATTACCGGGGCGCTGCTTCTCGCCGCCTCCGGCCTGGCGGCGGGCGCCGAAGGGCCGGCGCTTTCCGGCTGGGTGCGCAGCCACACCGGGCTTCTTCTGTCGGCGGATCCCGGCTACGCGGTCCTCCAGAACGCCTTCAGCCTGAGCTTCGAGCAAAAGAGCGACCGGCTGGCCTTCAAGGTGAATCCCTTCGCCCGGCTGGACCTGGATCAGCCGCTGGAGATCGGCCTGCGGGAAGCCTACCTGGATCTGTATTTCGATTCCCTGCAGCTTCGCATCGGACAGCAGCAGATCATCTGGGGGAAGGGGGAGGGAGTGTTCATCACCGACGTCGTATCCCCCAAGGACCTGCGGAGCTTCATCCTGCCGGACTTCACCGAAGTACGCCTGGGCATCCCGGCGCTGCGGGCCGACTACTACCTGGGCGGCAGCACCTTTGAGCTGGTGCTCGTGCCGCTCTTCGTGCCCTCCCGCTCCCCCGAGCCCGGCTCGCTCTGGTACCTGGCCCCTTCCTTTCCGGTCCCCCCCACGCTGCACCCGGCGGTGGAACCGGCGGCCGAACTGGAAAATGGGGAGATCTTCGCCCGCTGGTCCTGGCTGGGCGCCGCGCTGGACTTCGAGCTGATGGGCGGCCTGATGTGGGACGATGAGCCGGCGCTGCACCTGGCGCGCACCATCGACTCCGGCACCGGCCAAGTGACGGCCATCGACGTGCAGCCGCGCTACCACCGCTTGGCGCTGGCCGGCGGCAGCTTCAGCACCACGCTGGCCGGGGCGGTCCTGCGCGCCGAGGGAGCCTTCTATTCCGGGAAACGCTTGGCCACCACGGCGCCAACGGACGCGGACGGGCTCGTGGAGAAGAACTACCTCCACTACCTGGCAGGGCTGGACTTCAGCCTGGCCGGGCTGCAGCTGAGCGCCCAGCTCGTCCAGCGGGTCATCCTCGATTACGAGGAGCCCATCGTCCAGGATCGCTTCGACACCACCGCCACCTTGCGGGTGAGCGACACCCTGCTGCGGGACACCCTGCGGCTGGAGCTGTTCGCCTATCTGGGGTTGAACGACTGGGACGCGCTCCTGCGGCCCAAGCTGAGCTGGGCAGCCGCTGACGGGCTGGAGATCAGCGCGGGGGCGGATCTGTTCCTGGGGGACGAGGGGACCTTCGGTCGTTTCGATGGAAACGATCAGGCCTACCTGAAGGCGAAGGTCAGCTTCTGAGGCGGCTGCGAAATGTTGGTACGGCCCGGCCAGACCCTGCGCTCGCGGCTCAGGCCGGGTCGTGGGGCAGGGAGGTGCGCGCGGCGCGCAGGTAGGCGAAGGGCGTGGCGGCCAGGAGGTTGGAAACCCGCGAGGTGTAGACGTCCGCGTAGCGCTCCACCTGGCGGGCGAACAGGCTCTTGTCGTAGCCGGCGCGCATGAGCGGGCCCCAGGTCGGGTTGCCCGTCTCCCCGGAGGCCTTGGCCAGCGGCCCGATGACCGAGTCCAGGGCCTGGCTTTCCTCCCCGACGCTCTTGATGGCCCCGTCGAGGTCCTCCGGCCTGGCGGGAGGCTGCGGGCCGTAGCCGAGCTGGACCCTCTGGCGGGCCAGGCGCAGGTGGGCCAGGCGGTGGTCCAGCTCCTCCTTGCGGACCATGAGCCGGGCCAGTTCGGCGTCCGCCGCCCCGGCCCCCTCCAGGGCCCGCATCTCCGGCTCCAGCTCTCGCAGGATCAGCCCGGTGCGCCAGCGCAGCGTCTGCTTGCTGACGTGCACGTCGCCGAACAGGTGGTCCCCCAGGTACAGGATCTGCGCGCCGGAAAGCTCGAAGCTGGACTCCACCAGGGAGGCATCGCCGCCCACGTAGGCCCCGCCCGGCACCAGGGGGCCGCGATGGGGCTCCAGCCACCCGCGCTCCTCGTCGGCCAGGCGGTACACCGCCTGCCGGCCGGAGAAGAAGGCCGGCTTGCGGGCGTCCACGATCAGCAGGTCGAACAGGTTGCGCCAGGCCAGGCCCTTGGGCAGGAAGCGGTCGAAGGCGTAGGCCAGCATCGAGCGGGTGTAGCTCCAGTCGGAGTTGGTCACCAGCAGCAGGCGCTTGCCGGCGTGCTTCTGATCCAGCAGGGTGAGCGGCACCTCCGGGTCCAGCTCCACGAAGCGGTCCGGGTCGGCCGTGATCCGGGCCTTCAGCTCGCCCAGGTTGTGGGCCTCGTCCAGCGCGGAGCGCAGGATGCGGTGCAGCTCGCGGTAGCCCAGGGTCTGGGGCAGCCGGTCGGCGTCCAGCAGGTCCACCAGTTGGGCGAAGAGGCTGGCTTCCGACAGGGAGAACAGGGTGTTCATGAACTCCCAGCGCGGCTCGGAAAGGTCCACGAAGGTGCTGGCGTAGGCGGTGCGCTGCTCCTCGAAGGACAGGACGCGCGTGCCGTGGTGGGCGCGGATCACGTAGCCGAAGCGGGTAGCCTTGACCAGGTTGCCCAGGTCCAGGTCGAAAGCCAGGCCCTGGATCACGCTGGCCGGATCAAAGCGCAGGTTCTGGACGGGCCAGCCGCGCTGGGCCAGCGGCACCAGGGCGTGCTGGAAGGCGGCCCGCTCCCACTCCTCCGTGCGGTAGTGCACCAGGGTGTAGTCCATATCGTAGCCGATGGCGCGGATGGAGCGCAGGTTCAGGGTCCGGTTGCACCACAGCCGCCGCTCCGCAGCCATTGCAGAAGGTTCCTGCATCGGAGAGAACGGCGTGCCGGCCATGTCTCTAACCTACCACACCGGGACGCCGGGGACCACACCATCGGCCACCAGCGCGCGGCGCATCTGCTCCTTGACGTCCCCCCGGCGGGCCATGGCCCGGGACTCCGCCAGCAGGCGGCGCAG
>MIBK01000123.1:15151-29024 GCA_001829505.1 Spirochaetes bacterium RBG_16_67_19
GGTGCGGAAACGGTCCTGCTTTTCGCGCTCGAACTCGTTCTGGAAAGCGGTGAGGAGCCGTTCCTTGTCCTGCAGCTTCCGCTCCCGGCTGACCGGAGAGCCGTACACGCCCTCCAGGGCGCCGCGCAGGCCGCGCACCCGCTCCTCGAAAGCCCGCTCGTCGGCGATCTGGTCCAGCGCCTGCTGGTATTCACCGGACCCTGTGCCCACGCTCCCGGCCAGCCAGTCCAGGGCCCCCCGCTCCCCCACGAAGGAGGCCAGCTCCTCGCTGAACTGCGTCTGCCCCTTCACGAAGAGCGTGGCGTGGGTCTGCTCGTGGAGGATCAGGGAGGCCAGCTCGTAGGCGGTGTAATCGATCATGAAGGAGTACAGCGGATCGCGCGTGAAGCCCAGCGTGGAGAAGGCGTCCACCGGACGGACCACGACATCCCAGCCCTCGCCGGCGAGGCGCGCCGCTTCCCGGTCGGCGTCGGCCCGCTCGTAGAAGCCCCGGTAGGGAAGCATGCCCAGGAGCGGGTAGCGCCAGGTGAAGGGGGTGAAGGAGTCCGCCGCGCAGGCGGACACCACGCTCACCAGGTGGTCACGGTCCAGTTGCTTGTAGCGGGCGAAGTTGCCGTTCCGCTTCAGCCCGATGTGCTCGAAGGCGTAGCGGCGGATATCCCCGGCCCGCAGCAGCAGGGCCCGCGTACGGGCGTCGGTCCGCGGCGAAGCCAGCAGGGAGCGGGCCGACCGGGCTCCCATGCTGTCGCGCAGGAGGTATTTGCCCTGCTTGGCCAGGTAGCCCGCGGGGGTGGCGCAGCCGCAGGCCAGCAGCGCCGAAGCGGCCAGGAGCAGGGCACGGATCCTCATGCCCCATCATAGGCGGGGAGGCGCCGGGGAGGGAAGACCGGCGGAAGGCAGGCCCCATTCGCGGAGGTACTGAGTATCTTTGTCGAGGGAGGTGAGCCGATGATCCGGGACTACGACCCTGCCCGCGACCGGCAGCAGCTCAGAGCCTGCGTTGTGGAGCTGCAGGAGTCCGAGCGCCGGCTGGAATCGACGCTGCCGGCCGGCGAAGCCATGGCCGACGACTACCTCGCCTTCCTGTTCCGGCGCTGCGCCGAGTCCTCCGGGCGCATCCTGGTGGCGGAGGTGGACCGGGTCGTGGCGGGCTTCGCGGGGGTGCTGGCCAGCAACCAGCCTGCGGGGAACCTGTATCGCTCGCTGGGCTTCCGCCTTTCTTCGGGCGACCGGCCTGAAGCGGACGCCTAGGACAGCCAGCGGGCCGCGGCCTGCCGCAGCTCGGGGGCCATGCGCAGGGACAGGCGCGCGCCGTTGGAGGCCACTTCCAGGTATTTCTCCCGGGCCCGCACGCGGGTGATGCGGGGGCGGGGGACGATGAAGGAATCCTCCCCGTAGTTGTGGGAGGCCTCCGGCGGATCGCACAGAAATAGCAGCTCGTGCGGGCTGACCACCAGCAGCTGGCCCCGCTCAATATCGTCGCGCCCGCTTTTCGGGGTCATCGTGAAGCGGTAGGTCAGGGGAGCCTCTTCGCGGAAGCGCAGCTGCGGGCTGCGCAGGAGGCGCCGCCACTTGAGCGGCAGCTCCCCGGCCGGCGCCTCCTCGTGCGGCAGGGGCAGGGGCGAGCCGGCCAGCTTCCGGCGCAGCTCGAACAGGGCCGGCTTGAGGCTGGAGCGGGCCAGGGTGTTGTAGCGGATGGTCAGCCTTTCGGCGATGGAAAGGAAGCTGAGCCGGCCGTACAGCAGGATCGTGACGTCCTCGATGGCCGACAGCCTCTCCAGGGGGATCAGGACCTTCACCCCCGCCTGTGGTTTCTCCGTCCACAGTCCGACCGCCCGGGTACCCAGGCCCAGCACGCTGGCCGGGGAAATCACCTTCTGCTCCCCGTGTCCGGTGGCCCGCACGGCCATGGGGATAAGCAGGAGCTGGTGCAGCCCCGCCAAGCCGCAGCTGGCGTTGAGGGCTTCCAACGCCCCCGGCGGAACCTCCTGCTCCCGGCGGGGCAGGCGCGGAAAAACGTCATAGATCCCCCGGTAGTAGCCGCCGCCTTCGCTTTCGCTGTATTCCAGCTCCCAGCTTTCGGCGGGATCGGACGGCCGCCGGGTGGAGAAACGCCCGGTGATCGCCGGCATCAGAGTCTCCCGCCGCTCATGAGGATGCCTGGGCCTTGGGGGCCTGCTTGGCCCGCTCTCTGGCCAAGGCCGCGCTCTTGCCTGTTTCGAAGATCCGCTGCAGCAGGCAGAACACGAACACCAGGAAGCCGATCACGATCCGCGTCCACCAGGAGTTGAGGGTGCCCTGGAACACGATGAGCACCTGGATGATCCCGTAGACCAGCCCCCCCAGCACCGTGCCCAGGAGATTGCCCACCCCGCCGGTGAGCAGGGTGCCGCCGATCACCACCGTGGCGATGGCGTCCAGCTCCATGCCCTTGCCGTGCAGGGCGTAGCCGGAGAGGGTGTAGAAGGTGAACACGATCCCGGCCAGCGCCGAGCAGAAGCCGCTCAGGGCGTAGATGGCGATCTTGGTGTGATTCACCGGAAGGCCCATCAGCACCGCGGACTGCTCGTTGCCGCCGATGGCGTACACGTTGCGCCCGAAGCGGGTGTAGCGCATCACGAACAGCCCGGCCAGCACCACGGCCACGGCGATGAACACGCTGGGGGAGACGAAGTTGTTGCCGATCAGATTGACCGTGGCGTGCGCCGCGCCCTTCCAGAACTCGTTGGTGATGGCGATGGTGTCGATGCTCACCACGTAGCACAGGCCGCGCGCCAGGTACAGCCCGGCCAGGGTGATGATGAAGGGGGGCAGGTTGAAGGTCTGGATCAGGTAGCCCATGAACAGGCCCAGGGCCGTGCCCATGGCCAGCACGATGGGGATCACCAGGACCGGACTCAGGTGAGATTTTGCCAGGAGGCTGGAGGACACCATCGTGGAAAGAGCCAGGACGGAGCCCACCGACAGGTCGATGCCTCCGGAGACGATGACGAAGGTCATTCCCACGGCCAGGATCAGCAGGTAGGAATTGTCGATGAACAGGTTCAGGAAGTTCTGCACGGAAAAGAAGCCGATGAAGGCGAGCGAGCCTCCCCCGAACATGATCAGGAAGAGGGCCAGGGTGACCAGGATGGGGAGGTTTCTGGCTTTCATGCCGCCACCTCCCTGCGGGCGAACATCCCCGCCACCCGGGCCCGGAAGGTCTCCGACTGCAGCAGGCTGACCGCGTACACTACCAGGGCCTTGACCACCTGGGCGATCTCCGGCGCCACGTTGAAGGCGTAGATGGTGGTGGTCAGGGTCTGGATGATCAGGGCTCCCACCATGCTGCCCAGCAGGAAGAACCTGCCGCCGTTCAGGGAGGTGCCGCCCAGCACCACCGCCAGGATGGCGTCCAGCTCGGCGAGGTTTCCCGCGTTGTTGCCGTCCGCGCTCATCACCGTGGAGCAGACGACGAGGCCGGACACCCCGGCGCAGAGGCCGCTGAAGGCGTAGCACCAGAACAGGATGCCCCGGGCGTTGATGCCGGCGAAGCGGGTCGCCTTGGGGTTGATGCCCACCGCCTCGATGAACATGCCCACCGCCGTGCGGCGGGTCACCAGGTAGGTGGCCAGCAGCAGGAAGGCCACGATGTACAGGGAGAAGGGCAGGCCGAACAGGTAGCCCTGGCCCAGCAGGGCGAAGGGCTTGGCGTACAGCCAGATCACCATGGCGTTGGTGGTCACCATGGCGATGCCGCGGCCGGCCACGAACAGGATCAGGGTGGCGATGATGGGCTGCATGCCGATCCAGGAGACCAGCATGCCGTTCCACATGCCCGCCGCGATGCAGGCCACCAGCGCCGCGCCCATGGCGAAGGCGATGGGGTACTTGGGGTTGCCGGCCAGGTCCCCCCCGATCAGCATGGCCACGACTCCGGCGGAGATGGCCACCACCGAGCCCACCGAGATGTCGATGCCGTGCGTGGCGATGACCAGGGTCAGGCCGATGGCCAGGATCATGATCGGAGCGCCGTTTTTCAATATGTCGATCAGGTTGCCGAACAGGTGGCCTTCCAGCATCTCGATGCGGAAGAAGTTGGGGGTGAAAAAGAGATTGAAGAGCATCAGGATGCCCAGGGTGATCAACGGCCAGATGATCTTGCTGCGGCTCAAACGCTTCCAGGCCAACATGGCTACCTGCCCCCCGCGATCGTATGCATGATGTTGCTCTCGCTCATCTGCTCGCCGCTCAACTCGGCGATCTTGACCTTGTCCTTCAGCACGGCCACCCGGGTGCTGCAGCGGATGACCTCCTCGAACTCCGAGGAGATGAAGATCACCCCCATGCCCTGACGGCTCAGGTTCAGGATCAGCTCCATGATCTCCAGCTTGGCGCCCACGTCGATGCCGCGGGTGGGCTCGTCCAGGATGAGGATGATCGGGTTGGTGGCCAGCCAGCGGGCCAGCATCAGCTTCTGCTGGTTTCCTCCGGAGAGCTGCCCCGCCTCGTTGTTCGCGCCGGGGGTCTTGATGGCCAGGGATTTGATCAGCTCGTCGGCGATCTCCAGCTGCTTCTTCTTCGGGATGTAGCGGAAGGTGCCCTTCCTGCCCTGCAGGGCCAGGACGATGTTCTCGCGCACGGTGAGCTCGGCGAAAATGCCCTCGCTCTTCCTGTCCTCCGAGCAAAAGCCCATCCCGGCCAGCATGGCGCTGCGGGGGGCCTTGATGTTGGTTTTCCTGCCCTTGACGAGGATCTCCCCCTGGTTGGCGCTGTCGATCCCGAAGATCAGGCGGGCCATTTCCGTACGGCCGGAGCCCAACAGGCCGGCCAGCCCCAGCACGTCCCCTTCATCCAGGCTGAGGCTGAAGGGGGCGATTGCGCCCCGCAAGCCCAGGTCCTTCACCGCCAGCAGGCTCCTGGCGTCCTGGCCGGCCTTCTGGCTCTCCTTCTTGCGATCTTCGCCGGCCATGGCGAAGCTGAACTCGGAAAGCTCCTTGCCCAGCATCCTGGCGATCAGGTCCAGCTTCGGCAGTGTTTCGGTCCTGTACTCCCCGACGAACTCGCCGTTTTTAAGTATGGTGATGCGATCCGAGATCCGGTAGGTCTGGTCCAGGAAGTGGGTGATGAACAGGATGGCCAGCCCGTCGTCGCGCAGCTTGCGGATGACCTTGAACAGCTGCTCCACTTCCGCCTCGTCCAGGCTGGAGGTCGGCTCGTCCAGGATCAGGATTCTGGAGGAGACGTCCAGCACGCGGACGATGGCCACCATCTGCTGGATGGCGATGGAATAGGAGGAGAGCATCTGGGTCACGTCCACGGAGACATTCAGCCTTTTCAGCGCTTCTACCGCCCGGCGGTTGAGCTGGCCCCAGTCGATCCGTCCGAGGCTCAGCGGCTGCCGGCCGACGAAGATGTTCTCGGCCACCGACAGGTTCGGGCAGAGGTTGATCTCCTGGTACACCGTGCTGATCCCCAGCTTCTGGGCGGCCAGGGGCGAATCCGGCCGGATCGGCCTGTCTTCCAGCAGCATTTCGCCGGAGTCCTGCTTGTATACGCCGGTGAGCACCTTGACCAGGGTGGACTTGCCCGCCCCGTTCTGCCCCATGATGGCGTGCACCTCGCCGGGGAACAGGCGGAAATCCACGTCGGACAGGGCCTTCACGCCGGGAAAGTGCTTGTTGATCTTCCGCATCTCGAGTATGGGAGTGCTTTCCGACATGCCCCACGCCTCCTCGCCGGCCATGATAGGCTCCCTGGGAACCGGAATCAAGGCCGCCCCGGGAGAAATCCGGGGCGGCCTGTCGTAGCGGATTAATACGGCAAATAGCCGTGACGCAGGACCGCCATAGCGGCAGGTCAGTACTGGCGGGTCGGCAGCGCCTCGGCGGCGTTGGTCTCGTCGAAGATTCCTTCGATCGTGTAGATCCGCGCGGGGAGCTTCTTGCCGTCTCTTAAGTCGCGCATGGCCAGCACGGCCTGGGGACCCAGCAGGGGGCTGCACTCGATGGAGGCGTTCATCTCGCCGGCCACCATGGCCTCGAAAGCGCCTTTCACTGCGTCCACACCGACGATGATGATGTCCTTGCCGGGCTTCAGGCCGGCTTCCTTGATGGCCTGGATGGCGCCCAGGGCCATCTGGTCGTTATGGGCGTACAGCACATCGATGTTCTTGTCGGCCTTCAGGAAGGCTTCCATGACCTGCTTGCCCTCCGAGCTGGTGAAGTTGCCGGTCTGGGAGCGGGTGATCTTCCAGTTGGCATGGCTCTTCAAGACGTTGGCGAAACCGGTCTTCCGCTCGATGGCGGGGGCCGAGCCGGTGGTGCCCTGCAGCTCCACGATGTTGATCGCCTTCTTGCCGTCGTCCAGACCCTTCTTCTTCAGGTAGTCAGCCAGCCATTCGCCGGCTTTCTCGCCTTCCTTGATGAAATCCGAGCCCATGATCGTCAGCCTGAGGCCGCGGTCTTCCTTGGCCACGTCCCGGTCGATCATGACCACGGGGATCCCGGCCCGCTTGGCCTCTTGCAGCACTGGGCCGTAGCCGGTTTCCACCAGGGCCGTGAACAGGATGGCGTTGACCCTGCGGGCGATAAACGAGCGTATTGCCTTGATCTGGTTCTCCTGCCGCTGCTGGGCATCGGAATAGATCAGGGTGAAGGTCGGGTCTTCCAGGAATGCGTTCTGGACGGAGATGGTATCGGCTGTGCGCCACTCCCTCTCCGAGCCGATCTGGGAGAAGCCGACCACCCAGTGCTTGGGCTGGGCGAAGGCGGCGACCGACAGCACCAGCAACACCGCCGCGACCAGAGCGAAGATCTTTCCCCATTTCTTCATCGAATGCCTCCTTGAAACTTTTCGCCTTATAGGCGATTACAGACATGATCCGCTTGCGCGTCTACGCGCCCACCTCCTTTCCCCCGGCTACCGGGGAACGTTCAGGAACTTGTACAGCTTCTCGTTCTTGAGCACCTTCTCCACCTCGAACTTCAACGGCCCGATCACGGTGGTCACCGCGCCGCTGGAGTTCATCAGGGTGATGGTGTTGTTGATCGCGATGATGGTGACCTTCCCGGTGATGTCCAGGACGTCGCCGTACTTGATGTCCCGGGTGCTGCCGTCACTGGTCATATAGATCTGCCGGCCCAGGTACTCGGTGACCACCAGCTTGTCCTTGAACTTCGGGTCGGGCTTGTCCTTGGTCCCCTTCGGAAAGACGACCAGCTTGGGCTTTTCCTTGAGCAGGTCGGACACCTTTTTTAGCACCTCCCCGGACTCGCTGCCCGCGATTTGGTACACCGCGTTGGGGTTGCCGGCCGGCGAGAGCTCCACCCAGTCCCTGTCCACGTTGACCCTGATTTCAGCGTTGGCCGGAACCTTATCGCCCACCTTGATGGCCGCCCAGGCTCCCTGGCCGACCCGGTAGCTGATGGTTCCGGCGTCGGTTTCGGAGTACAGGCCCACGCAGGTCACGGTGGCGGGCTTGGCCTGAGCGTATGCGCCAACCGCCGCCAGCAGTGTGACAGCCACCACAACCAGGATGCCTCGAAGCGTTTTCCGCATGGCTTTCTCCTTCCGCTGTTGCTTGTAGCACGGCGGGCCCTCGGCTGTATTTAGACGGGGCGGCTATTTTGTGCACTTTTCATGCCTGTGCGGCGGGGGACGAGGGGCGGCAGGAGGCGAGAGCTATTTCATTATTAGATCAATATTTGCGGCTGGGCAGCGCGGCGCGGGCCACCTGGGCCGGGAACACCACTTCCGAGGTGACGATGCGCACGGGTAGGTCCTTGCCGGACATGAAGTCCTTGACCGCTTTCATCAGCTGCGGGCCCAGAAGCGGGCTGCACTCCACCGAGCAGTTCAGCTTGCCGGCGATCATGGCCTTGAAGGCGTCGCGGATCCCGTCCACCGAGACGATGACCACGTCCTTGCCCGGCTTCAGCCCCGTGGCTTCCATGGCCGCGATGGCCCCGATGGCCATGTCGTCGTTGTGGGCGAACAGCACGTCCATGCGCTGGTTGCTGGCGGCCAGGTCCCGGAGGATCTGCCGCATGACCTCCCGGCCGACACTGCGGAAGAAATCCCCGCTCTGGGACACGATGATGCGGTAGTTGGGGTACTGTGATAGAACTTCTTCGAAGCCGATCTTGCGGTCGATGGCCGGCGCGGAGCCGACGGTGCCCTGCAGTTCCACGATGTTGACCGGTTTTCCGGTATTCAGGTAGCCGATCAGCCAGCGCGCGGCGCGCCGGCCTTCCTCCACGAAGTCCGAGCCCATCAGGCTCACCCACAGCGACTCGTCCTTCTCATCCACCGGACGGTCGATGATGAACACCGGGATTCTCGCTGCCTTGGCCTCGCGGAGGACTTCCCCCCAGCCGGATTCCACGTTGGCGGAGAAGGCGATGACGTCAACCTCTTTGGCTATGAACTCCCGGATCGCCTTGATCTGGTTTTCCTGCTTCTGTTCGCCGTCTCTGAAGAGAAGCTCGATCCCCGCCTCGCGGGCCGCGGTCTTGATGGATTCGGTGTTGGCCAGACGCCAGTCGCTCTCCTTGCCGACCTGGGCGAAGCCCAGCACGATGCGGTGATCGGGACTGGGCAGGAGTGGTCGGGGGAAGGTGGCCAGGGCCCCGCTTTCGATGCTCTGCCGGGTCACCAGGGAGGTCCTGAGGATCATCTTCTTGGGGATGCCTTCCTCGTGATGCAGGATGTCCAGGGCGCTGATGACGGCCTCCTTGCCGCCGGTGGGGCAGGTGAAGGTAGCGGCCAGGGCCCCGCTCTTCACCAGCTCGATGCCGCCGCCCGGGCCGGGCAGCCCGTCGATGCCCACCACCCGCAGGCCCTGGATCCCCAGCTTCATGGCGGCCCGGCGCGCCCCGTCGGCCATGGCGTCGTTCTGGGCCATGATGACGTCCACCGGGCCGTTCCTCTTCAGCCACGAGGTGAGCTCGTCCTCGGCTTTGTCCCGCAGCCAGTCGGCGACCAGGGTGTCCACGATGGTGATGTTGCCCTGCTGGGCGATGGCCTCCTGGAAGCCGATGCTGCGGTCCAGCACCGGAGGGGAGCCGGAACGCCCCAGGATCTCGACGATCTTCCCGCCGCCGGCGCCGAGCAGCGAGGCCACGTACTGCCCGGCCTGCTTGCCGATCAGCCGGTTGTCCGGGCCGATGAACAGCGTGTAGTCGAAACCGACCACCGAGCGGTCCAGCAGGATCACCGGGATGCGCCGGTAGGCTTCGGCCACCACCGGGGAGAGGGCCTCGGACTGGTTGGGCGAGATGATCAGCAAGTCGATGCCGGAGTCCAGCAGGGTGCCCACGTCCTGGATCTGCCGGGCGCTGGAGTCCGCCGCGTCGGTGAACACCATGCGCAGGTCGGGGTGGTGCGCCGTCTCGGCCATGATCTCGTCGCGCATGTTGATGCGCCATGGCTCGGTCAGGTTGGCCATGGACACCCCGATCACGTAGTCGAAGGCCCGCGGCCCGGGCGCGGGCCGGCAGGCGCCCAGGGCCAGCGACAGGAGCGCCGGCAGCAGGGCTGGCAGCAGGCGGGCCGGCAGGCGGAGCGGCAAGCGCGGTCTCATGCGCCGCCCTTGCGGTATTCCATCGGGGGCCTGCCGAACACGCGCTTGAAGGCCCGGCTGAAGTAATGCTGGCTCTGGTAGCCGACCGCCTCGGCCACCTCGTAAACCTTCACCGCCGGGTCGCTCATGATCTGCACGGCCCTGTTGATGCGCACCCGCGCCAGATAGTCCACGAAGGAGAAGCCGGTCTCCAGTTTCAGCAGGCGGCTCAGGTAGCCGGGGCTGATCCGCGCCGTGGAGGCCACCTCCTCCAGGTCCAGGCTGGGCTCCGCGAAATGCGCGTCGATGTAGCGCTGGGCCGTCACCACCAGGGCGCGGTGGCTGCCCCGTTCGGCCACCTCCACGCTCAGGGCCTCGTAGGCTTCGGGCACCCCCAGGGCGGCGTCAGTCACCGCGGCCTGGACCACGATCAGGGCCTGGCAGAGGGAAGGCACCACGCGGCTCTCGATGCGCGCGGCCGCCTCCACCCAGTCCCTGCCCCCGCCGCAGGCGCACAGGGCCACGATGTCGTCGCGCTCGTCCCCGAACACCCACAGCGGGGCGAAGCGGGCGAAGCACTCCTGCACGGCGGAGCGAACCGCGTACAGGGCCAGGCGCCGCTCGCGCTCCTCGGGGGGGGCCGTGGCCACGGCCCGGTCCACGACGTGGATCACGGCCAGGACGGCGGCTCCGGAGGTTGGCACGTCCAGGAAACGGGCCTGCTCGGCCAGCTCCACCGGGGAAAGCCGTCCCCGCAGCCAGTCGCGCAGGAACTGCTCGCGCAGGAGCGGCAGGTTGCGCTCCAGCTGGTCCTGGGCCCAGGTCAGGTACTCGCGCCGCCGGCGGCTCCCGGCCAGCGTCTCCGCGGCGCGCCCCAGCACGCCCTCCAGCACCTCCTGGGGCACGGGCTTGAGCACGTACTCGAACACCTTCAGGCGCAGCGCACGCTGGGCGTACTCGAACTCGTCGTGGCCCGACACCACGATGATGATGCAGTCGCGATTCTCCCCATTGATCTTCTCGATCAGCTCCAGCCCGTTCAGGAACGGCATGCGCACGTCGATCATCAGGATGTCCGGCCGCTCCTGGCGCGCCAGGGCCAAGGCCGCCTCCCCGTCCTCCGCCTCGGCCACCACCTTCATGTCGGTCCGGGCGCGCTCGATGGCGTTGCGCAGTCCCCTGCGGATCTTCGGCTCGTCGTCGGCGATCAGCACTTTCCACATCGCTTTACTCCTCGGAGCTGACCAGCGGATGCAGGATCTCCACCGTGGTTCCGGCCTGAGAGCTTTCGAAGCGCAGCCCGAAGCGGGAGCCGAAGGACAGCTGGATCCGCTCGTGGACGTTGTGGATCCCGTAGCCGGCCAGTCCGTCGCCGTGCGGGTGGGATACGGACAGCAGGGCCTGCACCTCCTGGAGCTTGGCCGGGCTCATCCCCACCCCATCGTCGCTGACCCGCATGAGCAGCATCCCGTCCTGCCGCCGCGCCTCCACGCGGATCCAGCCGTGCCCGTGCCTTTCCTTGATGCCGTGGTAGATGGCGTTCTCCACCAGCGGCTGCAGGGTGAGCTTCAGCACCAGGCAGGACTGCACCTCCTCGTCGCTGGCCAGCGAGAAATCGAACTTGTCCTCGTAGCGGGCCTTCTGGATGATGAGATAGCTGCGCACGTGCTCCAGCTCCTCGGCCAGGCGGATCATCTCCTTGCCCCGGGAAAGCCCGATGCGGAAAAGGCTGGTCAGGGCGCTCACGACCTGGACGATGTCCCGGGCGCCGTGCTCCTGGGCCATCCATTGGATGGTGTCCAGGGTGTTGTACAGGAAATGGGGCTTGATCTGCTCCTGCAGGATTTTCAGCTCCGCTTCGCGTTTGCTCTGCTGCTCGTGGTAGACCAGGTCCAGCAGCTTCTGGACCTCCTCGATCATAGTGTTGAAGCTCTTGCCCAGGTAGCCGATCTCGTCCTCCTGCCGGCCTTCGAAGCGGACGGCCAGATTGCCTTCCTCGGCCTCCTTCATGAGCGAGCGCAGCTCGATCACCGGGCGGGCGATGCCGCTGGTGAAGAAGATCGAGACCACCAGGGCCACCAGCACCGTGACCCCGGCGATGATCAGGGAGTAGTAGCGGCTGGAGCTCACCTGGGCCATGATCTCGTTGAGCGGGAACACTCCGACCGTCTTCCACTGGGTGTACTCGGACCACTGGCTGACGATCTGGTAGTCCGCGCCCTGGATGCGCCGCACGCTGATGGCCCGTGGGGTTTCCAGCCATTCGTCGCGCAGGCGGTACACGACCGGGTTCACCGGCGTGTACACGATGGCCCCGCCCCGCTCCTGGATGAAGAGGAACCCCCCCTGGCCGACGGTAAGGTCGGCGAAGATCTGTTTCATCACCTCCAGGCGCAGGTCGATCAGGACCACCCCGCGGACCGCCTGCGAGCGGGGATCGACCACCGCCTTGACGATGGCCACCACCTCGTCGGCGCTGTACTCCTGGCTCGAGCGCAGGTTCCTGCCGATGGGCCGGGACAGCAGCTGCACGGTGCCCGGGTTGGCCACCGCCTGTTTGTACCAGCTTTCCTCCGTCAGCGGGTCGCGGGTGATGGGCTGGATGCGGTTGCCCAGCGGCCGGGCGTCTTCGCCGACCACCAGAATTCCCGCGATCTCCGGATGGGCGTCGGACAGGGAGCCCAGCAGCCGCAGCGCCGCGGCCCGCTCCTGGGCGGAGAAGGGCTGGGCGGAGCCTGCGAAGGCCAGGAAGGCCTGCACGTCCGGGCTGGCGTCGACCACTGCGATGAGGCTCTCGGTGTTGCGCACGGCGAACTCGATGTTGCGGGTGACCTGCCGGATGAGCTGCCAGGTGTGGCTGGTGGCCTCGTTTTCCAAGGTGCGCGCCGAAAGGTAGGGACCCAGGACCCCGAGGGTGAGCAGGGGCAGCAGAATCACCGCGACAAAGGAAAGGAGCAGCTTCGAGCGGATGCTGCGAAGTCTCAATGAGAACGGCCTCCGGGCGCTGGTCCCATCCTAAGCCGCCCCGGGGCGGCGGTCAAGGGCGGCAGCGGGCGGCGCGGGCGGCGGAAGGCGGCCAAAGGCGCTATCACTTTTTGGCTCCTGCGGTGTTGAACAAGAAAGCGTCGTTGTCAGAAAGGGGAATCAATGTACTGCTCCAACTGCGGCAAGAAGGTATCCGATCAGGCCGTGAGCTGCCCGGACTGCGGCCATCCGCTCAAGAGGGTCCGCCCGGGCTACGAGGACGGCAAGGCGGTCAGCCCGAAAAGCCGGCTGGTGGCGATCCTGCTGGCCGTTTTCATCGGCAGCCTCGGTATCCACCGCTTCTACGTCGGGAAGGTGGGCACGGGCATCGCCATGATCTTCACCCTGGGCGGCTTGGGCATCTGGACGCTCATCGACATCATCCTGATCGCCACCGGCTCGTTCACGGATCTGGACGGCAAGTTCGTCCTGGACTGGCAGGTCTAGGGCCTACTCCGCGAACAGCGAGCGCAGGAAAGCCAGGCCCCGGCGCCCCGCCGCCGGGAAGGAGATCTCGGAGGCGTCGGGGTGGAAGGCCTCGATAGTCAGGTAGCCCTCGTAGCCGATGTACAGCAGCGCGTCGCGCAGCCCCTGCCAGTCGAAGGCTCCGGTGCCCGGGGCGCTGCGGTGGTTGTCCGCTGCGTGCACGTTCAACAGCCTGGCCCCGGCCCGCACCACGGCCAGCACGGGATTGGCCTCCTCGACGTTCATGTGGAAGGTGTCCAGGTGCACGCCCAGCCGGGCGGATCCGGTCAAGGTCCAGGGCCCGCAGGTGATCGGCCACCAGGCGAAGCTGCTCCTGGCGGGGGTCGCCGGGCTCGGCGTCCGCGCGGCCCACGCGGGAGTACAGCTGGCCGCTCATGAGGCCGCACTCCAGCTCGCCGGTAGCGTCGATGCAGGCCATCAGGTACTCGAGCGCGGCGCGCTGCTCTTCCTTGGAGCCGCGCAGATCCCGGCCCTCCCCGCAGATCACGGCCACTGAGGAGCAGGTCAGACCGCGGCGGGAAAACTCTGCCCTCATCTTGCGGCCATCGATGTCGCCTGGCTCCGCAAGGGCGATCTCTACGGCCTCGAAGCCCGGCTCGCGCGCGGTGTCCAGGATGGGCAGGCTCCGGTCGGTGAAACGCAGGGCGAACAGCCAGGTGTTCACGGCAATCTTCACGGGCATGTGGGTCTCCTGGCAGCCGGGATGGCGGTCCTGGTCCCGCGGGCCAAGGGCTGCTGTAGCGGCCTTCCGGCGGCATTGCCAGATCGCCGCCGGTAATGTAGATTTTTTCTCATCATGAGCGAGGAAGACCCGCGCTTTCT
>MIBK01000124.1:0-8220 GCA_001829505.1 Spirochaetes bacterium RBG_16_67_19
GCGCCCTGCCGGCGGAGGCCTACGACCTATTGAAGAAAGCCGGCTCCGGCCGGCTCAAGCTGCGCCTGGACCTGGAGGAGCTGGGTGACGTGGTGCGGGAGATCGACCGCTCGGTGAACCGCCTGGCCTTCGCGGTGGTCATCGCCGGGATCCTGATCGGCTCCTCTTTCGTCACCCGCGAGGGGGCGGGGCCCAGCTTCCTGGGCCTGCCCATCCTGGGCCTGGCCGGCTTCTCCGTGGCCGTGGTGCTGGGCATCTGGTTCCTGGTGGGCACGCTGCGCTCCGGCCGCCTGTGATCCCTACACGAACTTGGCCCGGATCTCCGCGCTCACGTAGTCCAGCACGGCCACGGTCACGGCGATGAACCAGACGGCGATGCCCGCCGCCCGGTAGTCCAGCAGGCGGATGTACTGCACCAGCAAGAAGCCGATGCCCCCTCCGCCCACCAGGCCGATGATCGTGGACATGCGCACGTTGATGTCCCAGCGGTAGATCGAGAAGCTCACGAAGGGGGCGATCATCTGCGGGACCACCGCGTACATGATGGTCTGCAGGCGCGTGGCCCCGGTGGCCTCCACCGCCTCGATGGGGCCGGCGTCGATGCCCTCGATGGCCTCGGAGTACAGCTTGCCCAGCGAGGCCACGGAATGCACCGTCAGGGCGATGATCCCGGCGAAGGGGCCCAGCCCCACCCAGACCACCGCGATCAGCGCCCAGATCAGCGGCTCGATGGCCCGGATGATGTTCATGATCGTGCGCACCGCGTAGTAGATGCCCATGGTGAGCCAGGAGCCGGACATGAGGTTGCGGGCGGCCAGGAAGCTCACCGGGATGGCGAAGAGGATGCCGAACAGGGTGGCCATCATGCCCATGAAGATGGTTTCCACCATGCGCTCGATGGTCAGCAGCAGGGGCTCGCTGGCCCTCAACCTGCCCAGGGAGGCAATCTGGCGGGCCACCACCTGGTGCAGCGAGCTCTCCCCCGGGTTCCCGGGGAACAGGCGGTAGGGCATGATCACCTTTGTTTGGAAAGCGCCCCGGCCATCGGCCTGCACGCTGAGGTAGCGGCCCTCCTGGCGCAGCTGGAACTCGTTGCCCAGCGGATCCACCCAGTACAGCTTGACCTCGCTGTCAGGGGCGAATCCCCGGCCCGTCAGGGTCAGGGTGGAGCCCGGGAGCAGGGTGCCGGCCGTGTCCAGGGCGGACAGCTCGCCGCAGGTGGGGTCGGCCAGCAGGAAGGGCTGGCCCGGCTTCTCCACGGCCGGCGGGGGCGGATTGTCCGTGCAGGGGGTTTGCACCTCGGCCGAGGCCTGCCGGTCGACCGTCTCCCGCACCACCGCCGCCTGCCAGGGCCACACCACGCGCCCCAGGGGGGTCAGGGCCTTGGGGAACTCGGTGACCATGCGCACGGGGTCCACCTGGCTGACCTGCCAGCCCAGGGCGAAGAAGGTGAACAGCACCAGCACGAAGATGCCGAAGCCGCCCCGCCGCGGCCGCCCTCGGGAGTCCCGGACGGGGCGGGCCAGACGGGCCGCGTCCGCGACGATCCAGACCCACAGCCCGACCAGGCAGGCCAGGATCAGGCCGATGAAGAACGGCCGCCGGGCCAGGGCCTTGGCCAGCATGGCCCAGGCCGTGGGCTCGCGGTGGGCCAGCACGCTGATCCGCCAGCCCAGCATGGCCAGGATGGTGACCACGGAGCCCAGCAGCAGCAGGCCGCGCTGGACCAGGCGGTCCAGGATCTGGCCCAGTCCCGGCACCAGCAGGGAGGCCACCGCCGCCGCCGCGGGCCGGACCAGGGGCGGGGGAGGCTCCCGGCGCCCGGCCTCCTGCTTGTTCCGCTTGTTCCTGCCGGCCATGCTCAGGATCTCCCTTGGAGCCCGGCGCTGGTCCGGACCGCCTCTTCGCCGTAGATCTCCTTGAACTGGGCGTCGGTCATCCGGCGGATGTCCTCCTTGGTGCCGCGGTACACCAGGCGCCCCTCACGCAGCCCGATGACGCGCGTGGCGTAGCGCTGCACCAGGTCCAGGTAGTGCAGGCTGCACAGCACCGTGATGCCGTCCAGGCGGTTCAACTCTTCCAGGTAGCCCAGGATGGAGTGGGCCAGCACCGGGTCCAGGCTGGCCACCGGCTCGTCGGCCAGGATCATCCGCGGCTGCTGCATCAAAGCGCGGGCGATGCCCACCCGCTGCTGCTGCCCGCCGGACAGCTCCCGGGCCTGCTTGGCGGCCTGCTCGGTGAGGCCCACCCGCTGCAGGGCCTTCCAGGCCAGCTCCCGGTCGGCGGCCGGGAAGCTGTGCACCAGGGAGGGCAGCGGGCGCACGTAGCCCAGGCGGCCGGCCAGCACGTTGCTGAGCACGCTGGAGCGGCGCACCAGGTTGAACTGCTGGAAGATCATGCCGATCTGCCGCCGGATGCGCCGCAGCTCGGCGGACTCCGCGGCGGTCACGTCCGTGCCGTCCCAGCGGATCGTTCCCTCGGTGGGGTCGATCAGGCGGTTGATGCAGCGCAGCAGGGTGGACTTGCCCGAGCCGGAGAGGCCGATGATGACCAGGAATTCGCCCGGCTCCACGGTAAAGCTCACCTGGCGCAGCGCCACCGTCCCGTCCGGGTAGATCTTGGTCAGGTTCTGGATTTCCAGCATGGCGGGCGCAAAAAGGGGCGGGCTACGTCCCGCCCCTCGTTTGGCAGTCCCTATTTCTTCAGCAAGTCCCCGGCGTTCATGCCGGCGGCCTGCAGCACCTGGCGGAAGGGATCGTAGAAGGTGTCGTCCTTTTCGGTCAGGTCGGTCCACTGGTAGGCCACGTTGATGGCCTTTTTCCCGACTTCCGTCTTGACCAGGTCCAGGATGGCCTTCACGATCTTGCCGCGCATGTCCTGGGGCACCGCCGGGCTGAACTGCACCCCGTCGTTGGGGATCGGGGCGGAGACCTGCAGCACGACGACCTTCTCCATGACGTCGGGCTTGTCCTTCTCGATGCGGGTGCGGGCGTCCACGTAGCAGGCCCCGGCCTGCACATCCCCGTTGTACACGGCGGCCACCACCGCGTCGTGGCTGCCCGCGTCCACGATCGACAAGTCGCGCTCCGGCACGATGCCGGCGGCCTTCATGGTCAGCATGGGGATGATCCAGCCGCTGGTGGACAGCGGGTCCACCCGGGCGAAGGTCTTGCCCTTCAGGTCGGCCAGCTTGGTGATGCCGCTGCCGGCCCGGGCGATGATCTGGCCGTTGTAGAAGGGGCTCTTGTTGCGCACCGAAACCAGGGCGGCCTGGGCCACGCCCATATCGGCGGCCATGATGTAGGCGAAGGTGGCCAGCGAGGTCATGTGCGCGGTGGGCGGGTTGGCCCGCAGCGCCTCGATGACCCCGGCGTACTCGGTGGCCACCAGGGTTTTGAAGTACAGGCCGGTCCGGTCGTGCAGCAGGTCCGCGACCTGCTGGGCGCCGGCGGACACGCGTTCCATTTCCCCGGAAGGAACGAAAGCCCAGACGATGGGGTTCTCCTCGGAACCCAGGGCCTTTTTCTGGGCGAAAGCCAGGCCCGCGGCCAGCAGCAGTACCAGAAGCACGAGAGTCAGTCTCCTGAACATGGCGATCCTCCTCTTGGCAATATTGAACTCAAGCATAGAGCAGGCCCCGGAGGCCCGTCAAGCGAAACGCGCCGGGCGCGCGGGCACGCGTGGCGGGCTAGGGCTAGAAATGCGTGCCCAGGCCCAGCTCCCAGGAAAGCCGGCCTTCGTTCAGGAAATAGGTCCCGTAGAAGATGAAGTCGAAGCCCAGGGCATACAGCCCGACCCCCAGCCCGGTGGTGCAGTACACGGCATCGAACTGCAGCTCGCCGCTCATCCGGTCATAGACGCCCGCGTCGAAGTAGGCCACCGCCACCGGGGTGGCCAACTGGAAGAGGGTCAGGCCCGGGAAGTGCAGGCGTACGTCAAAGTTGTTGACCAGCTTCACGTAGCCGTCGTAGCGGTTGGTGTAGATCCCGCGCAGGGTGCCGCCCAGGGCCCGCCGGGGGTTGGCGCCAATGGGAATCTTCTTCAGGGTCCCGATCGAGCTCAGGGTAGAGATGGGCACCTGATCGCCGAAGATGCGGTCGAACAGCACGCGGTCGGCCAGGTAGATGCTCACCCAGGGCGAGTCCAGCACGGGCTGGTAGCCGGTCAGGCCCAGGGAAAGGCGCCAGAAGTCGCTCCGCCCCAGCACGTCGTTGCCCAGCCAGTCGGGGGCGAACTCGGCGGAGAGCACGGCATAGATGCCCCGGGAGTTCAGCGACGGCTTGTCCACGAGGGTATTGTCGAAAAGAAGGCCTAAGGTGAGCGAGTGCTGCAGAAGACCGTTCTCCTCCGGAAGCCCGGTGAGCACGCCGTTGTCGTCGGAATAGTCGTGGTACTTGCCGCGGTACAGCAGCAGGAACTCCAGCAGGTTGCGCTCCTGCGCCGGGTTGAACAGGATGCCCTGGGCCACCCCGAAGCGCCAGTCCACGTTCAGGTTTTTATAGAGCGCGGTGTCCGGGTCGGCGGGCACGAGCGTGTTGTCGTCGGAACCGTCGAAGTAGTGGCTGCCCTGCCAGCCCCCGCCCGTCGAGGCCCATAGCACGGTGTCCACCCCGGGAAAGAGGTCCCAGCCCTTCCAGCCGAAAGCCACATCCCCGCCCCAGATGCGTACGTCCCACTTGAACAGCAGGTCTTCGGGCAGGGCCGGCAGGGCGGGCAGTGCCGCCGCCGCGAAGCCGAGCACGATGATCAGCGCGAAACACAGGTTCTTGCGCATACCCTCTCCTGCCTTCAATACAGCGTGCTGAACCCCGGTTGCGCGCTTCGCGCGCTGTCGAGGCTCAGTCATCGAGCACCAGCACGGACTCCGGGTAGTACCGGACCATGTTGTTTTCCAGGCACCAGTTCAGGCGGGCCTGGAGGAGGCGGTTCTTGGTTTCCAGATCGATCTCTTCCTTCAACAGGATGAAGTCGATGTCGATGCGCAGCGGCCGCAGGGGAAAAAGGTGCCGGGTGCTCTTGCGCGGCAGGATCTTGCCCTCGATCGTGCGTTGCACCACCTCCTCCTTGGTGAAGAAGGGGCGCTTGAACAGGCTGAAGGCGTTCTCGTGCTGGCGGAAAGTCTTGGCCGACTGCTCGTCGGCGATGTACACCAGGCGCAGGCTGCGCCGGTCCAGGTCGGCCTCGAAGTCCTTGAGGGCCCGGATGAGGACGTCCAGGTTGTGGCCTTCCTCCGTGATGCGCAGCTCGAACACCTCCTCCTCGCGGGTGAGGATGCCGAAGCAGGAGCGGTGGCGCTGGATGTTCTTCACCGCCTCGGCGTAGTCGCGGTGGCGGACCAGCTCCAGGTTTTCCCTCCGGGCGAAGACCTGCAGGACCTCCTCCAGGGGGCAGCGGTCCAGGATGAGCGCGTCCCAGCCGAACAGGCCGATGGAGGGGTCGTCGTAGTCCACCTCGTAAACCACGATGTCGCGGCAGCCCAGCGCCTTCAGCGCGGTGACCCGGTGCATGCCGTCCAGGGCGATGTAGCGCCCCTGGTACTGGGTCACGATGATCGGGTTCTTGACCACCCCGTCGTGGTCGATGTGCGAGGACAGCTTCTGGGTCCAGTCCGAAACCACGCCCTCGTGCAGCAGGATCCGGGAGATCGGGATGATCTTGATCTTGCTGAAGATCTCTTTCATGCCCGCTAACACTACACCGCGTCCGGTATGCTGGCAAGCGGCGAAATTTGGTCTACAGTGGGCCCATGCTGCTGGCCGTGGCACTGAGCGGGGGGGTGGATTCCAGCGTAGCCGCCCTGCGCCTCGCCGGCCGTCGTCTGGTCGGAGCCACCCATCGGATCTGGCCCGGGTCGCGCTGCTGCTCCGCGGAGGTACTGCGCCGGGCCGAGCAGCTTTGCGCGCGGCTGGGCATCCCGTACCTGTTGCTGGACCAGGAGGAGGAGTTCCGCCGCCGGGTGGTGGACGACTTCGTGCAGACCTACCTGAGCGGGCGCACCCCCAATCCCTGCGTGCGCTGCAACCGCTTCGTGCGCTTCGGCAGCTTTTTTCGGGCCTTGCGGGGGCGCCTGGAAGCGGAGGGGCTGCTGGACAGCGGGGAGGAGCTGGCCCTGGCCACCGGGCACTACGCCCGCACCGTGCGCACGGCCGACGGCTGGTTCCTGGCCAAGGGCAGGGATCCGGACAAAGAGCAGAGCTACATGCTGCACCAGGTGCCGGCCGCGGTGCTGCCCCGCCTGGTCCTGCCGCTGGGGGAAAGTCTCAAGAGCGAGGTGGTGGGCGAGGCGGAGGCGGCGGGCCTGGAGGCCGCCCGGGTGAGCGAGAGCCAGGACGCCTGCTTCGTGGAGGGAAACTACGCGGAGTTCCTCCGCGCCCACACCGGGAGGGAGGACGGCCCGGGGGACATCGTGGATCCGGCCGGCCGGCCGCTGGGCCGGCACCGGGGGATCTGGCGCTACACGGTGGGCCAGAGGAGCGGCCTGGGGTTGGCCGACGGGCCCTGGTACGTGGCGCGCATCGAGGCGCAGGCCAACCGCCTGGTCGTGGCCCGCCGGGAGCAGGCGGAGCGCGGAAGCTTCGAGGTCGAAGACCTGAACTGGTACGGCCCGGAGGCGGAGCGGCCCCTGGAGTGCGCGGTCAAGCTGCGCTACCGCGGCGGGGAGGTCCCCTGCACCGTAGAACCCGGCGAAGGACCGGGTCTCCTGCGGGTGAGCCTCCGCCGGGCCCAGATCGTGACCCCGGGGCAGTCGGCGGTTTTCTATCGCGGCGAGCTGGTCCTGGGCGGGGGAGTGATCCGCCCATGACCCCTTGGCCCGTGGCCAACCCCTGGTCCGCGCCCGTACTCTACCTCGAGTCGACGCTTTCCACGATGGATGACGCTCAGCGTCTCGAGGAGCAGGGGTACCCCAGCGGAACCGTGGTCGTGGCCGGTTTCCAGGAGCGCGGACGGGGGAGACACCCGGAGCGGGTTTGGACCGCGGAGCCGGGGAAGAACCTGCTGTTCACCCTGATGCTCTCCCTGCCGGATGATTTCCCGCCGCAGCGCCTGCCCCTGCTGGCCGGGCTGGCCCTGGCGTTGACGGTGGAGGAGCGCTTCGGCCTGTCCTGCCAGGTGAAGTGGCCCAATGATCTGCTGCACGAGGGCCGGAAGCTGGCCGGCGTGCTCTGCCTGGCCCGCTCGCGGGCCCAGAGACCCGCACGGGCCTTCGTGGGCGTGGGGCTGAACTGCAACCAGCGCTCCTTTGCCCCGGAGTTGAGCGGCAAGGCCTGTTCCCTGGCCGGGCTGCTGGGCCGGGAGGTGGCCCTCCCGGAGCTGCTGGCGGACGTCCTGGCGGCCCTGAAAGCGGCGCTGCGGGACGGGGATTGGCGGGCCCGGTTGCAGCACCGCCTGTACGGGGTGGGTCGGGAGGCGCGCCTCGGGCAGGACGACGGGGGGCCCGCGCTGTCCGGCCGTCTGCGCGGCGTGGCGGAGGACGGGGCGCTGCTCCTGGAAAGCGCGGGGGCGATCCGCCCCGCCTACAGCGGGGAGCTACTCTTCCAGCCCGAGGCGTAGGGCAAAACCGAGGGTCCGCCCGCTGTACAGCCGGGCAGGGGCCGCGAAGCGCGCCCCGAAGGGGCTGGCCAGCAGGTGCAGCCCCCTGCGCAGCCGGATCACCCGCACCCCCAGAACCAGCACGCCGGTGGGGGCCCCGGAGGAGAGGACCAGGGCCGGCCCCCCGCGCGACTTGTGCAGGGAAAGGCGCGAGCCGGTGAACAGGGTCTCGCCCTCCTCGGCCTCGAGGACGGCGGTATGGCTCCCGCCCCCGAGCAGCTCCGCGGAAACGGTGGCCTGCTCGCCGCCGGCCAGGGCGAACACCGGCAGCTCCAGCGGCACCACCCCTTGTATGTCGAGACCGGGGGACAACTCGGGGAAGCGCAGCCGGAAGTCCAGCTCCAGGTCCTCCCGCCCCTCCCGGAAGCAGGCCTGGATCACCAGCTCGACCTGCCCGCCGTCCAGGCCGGCCTTGAGCACGGAGCGCAGGCCGCTGTCCTGACCCTGCTCGAAGGAGAAGGCGCTCTCGGACTCCAGGGGCAGGAAGCGGTCCCCGGCGATCAGGTAGGAGTCCGCGGGTCCCGCTCCGAGGGTCCAGGCCTGGGCCCGCTGGAGCCCGGACAGCCGGCCGTCGGCGAAGGTGGCGGACAGGCTGTCGCCTTGCAGCGAGACCAGCCCGCTCATGGCCGC
>MIBK01000125.1:0-357 GCA_001829505.1 Spirochaetes bacterium RBG_16_67_19
AGCAGGGCAGGGCGCGGCGCGCCTGGGCCCAGGCCGTGGCGTAGCGGGAGTGGGTGTGTACCACGCCGCCGATCTCCGGAAAGGCCCGGTACAGGGCCAGGTGGGTCTTGGTGTCCGAGGAAGGGTTCAGCCCGCCCTCCAGGACGCGTCCCTCCAGGCTGACGGGGACCATGCTCCCGGGAGAGAGGCTCTCGTAGTCGACCCCGCTGGGCTTGATGAACACCGTGCCGCTGGCCCGGTCGATGCCCGAGGCGTTGCCGAAGGTGGCCGTGACCAGGCCCAGCTCCTGCAGGCGCAGGTTGGCGCGGTAGACCCTCTCCCGCAGCGCGGAATGCGAATCCATCGAAGGCTCCTTGC
>MIBK01000125.1:513-2270 GCA_001829505.1 Spirochaetes bacterium RBG_16_67_19
TACAGCCCGGCGGCCACGGCCGCGAACATGGCCGCGCCCAGCGCGCAGGCCTGCTCGGAGGCCACCACCTGGATGGGTACGTTCATCACGTCCGCGGTGACCTGCATGACGAACGGGGATTTCTGGGCGATGCCCCCCAGCGCCACCACCCGCTCCGCGCGCACGCCTTCCCGCTCGAAGCGCTCCATGATGGCCCGCGAGCCGAAGGCGGTGGCCTCCACCAGGGCGCGGAACAGGCGCGGCGCCGTGCTGCCCAGGGTCAGGCCGGCCACTGCCCCCTTCAGGCTCTGGTCCGCGTCGGGGCTGCGCCGGCCGTTCAGCCAGTCCAGGGCCAGCAGGCCCGCCTCGCCGGGGGCCAGTCGCGCGGCCTCCTCGCTCAGGTTGGCCAGCAGGCGGTCCTTGATGTCCTGCCGCAGGCGCTCCTTTTGCGCCGGGTCGCTCGGGCTGCTTTCGGCATACTCCAGCGGCCAGTACAGCAGATTGACGAACCAGGCGTAGACGTCGCCGAAGGCCGACTGGCCGGCCTCCAGCCCGATCAGGCCCGGCAGGATCGAGCCGTCCACCTGGCCGCAGATGCCGGCCACCTGCCGGCCGGAAAGCGCGGCGGGCGGGGCCACGATCATGTCGCAGGTGGAGGTGCCCATGATCTTGGCCAGGGTGCCCTCCCGGATCCCGCCCCCCACCGCGCCGATGTGGGCGTCGAAGGCCCCCACGGCCACCGCCGCGCCCTCCGGCAGGCCCAGGCGGCGGGCCCACTCCGGGGCGAGGCCCCCCGCCTTGATGTCGGAGGTGAAGGTGTCCTTGTACAAACGGGCCCTCAATCCCCGCAGGCGCGGGTCCAGGCGGACCAGGAACTCCTCCGGTGGCAGTCCGTCCCAGTCGGGATGCCACATGGCCTTGTGGCCCGCGGCGCAGCGGCTGCGCTTCATGGTCAGCGGATCCGCGGTTCCCGTTAGCAGGGCCGGCATCCAGTCGCAGTGCTCGACCCAGGAAAAGGCCGCCGCGGCCACCGCGGGATCCTCGCGCAGGATTTTCAGGATCTTGGCGAAGAACCACTCGGAGGAGTAGATGCCGCCCTCGTATTTGGTGAAATCCGCTCCGCCCCAGCCGCGGGCGACCTTGTTGATTTCCTCGGCCTCCTGCACCGCGCTGTGGTCCTTCCAGAGCACGAACATGGCGTTGGGGTTGTCGCGGAACTCGGCAAGCAGCGCCAGGGGAGTCCCGGCCTGGTCCACGGGGCAGGGGGTGGAGCCGGTAGTGTCGATGCCGATGCCCAGCACCCGCTGGCCGGAGCCCTTGGGCAGCTGGGCCAGGGCACCACGCACGGCCTCTTCCAGCCCATCGAGGTAGTCCTGCGGGTGCTGGCGGAAACGGTTGCGGGCCGGGTCGCAGAACAGGCCCTGCGCCCAGCGGCGATAGCGGGCCACCTGATTGGCCTCCTCCTTGCCGCTGGCCGCGTTGACGATCACCGCCCGGACCGAGTCCGTGCCGAAATCCAGACCCAGCAGGTATTGCGCTTGAGGCATCGTCCCCTCCTGTGCCCGGCCGCCCCTGGTGCGGCCGGAATTGCTTATTTATACACGCCTTCAGGTTCTACTGGAAGCGCGTCGGGTATTGCCGGCTGTAGGCCAGCATGTCCTCCAGGAGGGCCTCCGCCACCGTGGCGCTGTGGATGACCGGGTCCAGGAGCAGAGCCTGCAGGGCGAGCTTCCGCGAGCCGGTGGCCGCCGCATCGGCGACGATGTTCGTGATGGATC
>MIBK01000125.1:2299-2462 GCA_001829505.1 Spirochaetes bacterium RBG_16_67_19
CGGGCAGCGGCCCGTACTGCACCGCCTTCGGTCCGTCGGGCCCGATCACCCCCGGTACCTCGACGATGATGTCGTCCGACAGGTTGGAAATCGCCCCTTTGTTCAGGAGGTTCACGGCAGGAATGTACTTCTGGCCTCCGGTCATGAGGTAGCGTGAGATCTG
>MIBK01000125.1:2507-6105 GCA_001829505.1 Spirochaetes bacterium RBG_16_67_19
CGACTCCGGCGAGTCGTAGCGGGCCACGATCGCGGCCCAGTCGTCGGCCAGGCGGCCGCCGAACCACTGGTCCACGGGGTACGGCTTGAGGCTGCAGCGCTCGGCGATCGTGCCGTCGATGAACCAAAGGTAGTCCCCCACGTGGTTGTCGGCGGGAGAGCAGACCAGCCCCAGGAGCTTGGCGGCCTCGTAGATGAAACGGAAACCGGCGGGAAAATCCCCCGCTTTCATCCGGGCGATCGTTTCCATGATGCGGGGGTACAGGTTCTCCCCGGTGGCCGTGTCCCGGACGTCCGTCACCCACTGCAGGTGGTTGATCCCGGCCAGCAGCACATCCACGCTGCCCGAGGGCACCATGAACTCCCGCTCTATCGGATCCGCGTCCCGCAGGCGTCCGCGCTGGTCCATGCCCAGCAGCTGCTCGAGGGCCATCTGGATCATCTCGTGGCCATTGCAGTAGCCGATCCACTTCACCCTGGCATGCCTCTGCAGGGCGGCCAGGATGCGCGACAGGGGGTTGTTGTCCAGGATCATCCAGGCGTCCGGGCAGAGCTTCTCCATGTCCGCGGCGATGTCCAGCATCACCGGCACGTGACGGATGCTGAAGTTCAGGCCCGGAGCGCCGACGGTGTAGGCCTCGTACGGGTTGATGCCGTGCTTGTTGCACAGCTCGAACTCCTTCTTCCAGGCCTCCTTGGAGTTGACGGCCAGAAAGCAGTATACGTAGTCCGCGCCAGGCAGCGCGTCGCGGCGCTGCACGTGGCCTTCCACTTTCAGGTCGAAATGCAGGGCCCGGCTGATCCGCTTGGCGAGCTCCACCTCGTGGGCGAGCCTGTCGGGCTTGCGGTCCACGAGGGCCAGGGTGCAGCCCTTGAAGTCGTCGAATTTGAAAAGCTCCTGCAGGAAGAATTCCGTGAACTGGCTTCCCGAACCGATCACCACGATTTTCTGCTTTTTCATCTGCTCCTCCTGCAGTTCGAAAGTGGCGCGAGGTGCCGGAAGGGATCAGCGCTTTCTACAGCCCCTTGAAGTCCAGGGTGGCGAAGTAATCCTCCACGGTCTCCGCCCGTCGGATCTGCCGCACGCTGCCATCGAGCTGCAGCAGCAGCTCCGCGGAGCGCAGCTTGCCGTTGTAGTTGAAGCCCATGGCATAGCCGTGCGCCCCGGTATCGTGGATGACCAGCAGGTCGCCGCGCTCCACGGGGGGCAGCGGCCTCTGCACGGCGAACTTGTCATTGTTCTCGCACAGGGAGCCGGTGACGTCGAACAGCGTGTCCGCCGGGCGGTCCTGCTTGCCCATGACCGTGATGTGGTGGTAGGCCCCGTACATGCCCGGCCTCATCAAATTCGCCATGCAGGCGTCCACCCCGATGTACTTGCGGTAGGTGTCCTTCAGGTGCAGGACGCTGGTGACCAGGAAGCCGTGCGGGCCGGTGATCATCCGCCCCATCTCCATGTACAGGCGCAGGGGGTGCAGGCCTCGCGCGCGGATCAGCTCGTCGTAGGCCGCCGCGATCCCGCGGGACACGGCCGGGATGTCCACCGCCGTCTGCTCCGGGCGGTAGGGGATGCCGATGCCGCCGCCGATGTTGATGAACTCGAAGCGGATGTCCAGCTTTTCGCTCAGCTCGGCGACCAGGCCGTAGAGCATGCGCGCGGTGTCCACGAAGTACTGGGGGTTGAGCTCATTGGAGGCCACCATGGTGTGCAGCCCGAAGCGCTTCACCCCGCGGTCCCGCAGGACCTGGTATCCCTCGAACAGCTGCTGTCGGGTGAAGCCATACTTGGCCTCCTCGGGTTTGCCGATGATGGCGTTGCCTTCCCGCAGGGGGCCCGGGTTGTAGCGCAGGCACAGCAGCTCGGGCAGCCCGGCCTCCTGGGCCAGGAAGGGGATGTGGCTGATGTCGTCCAGGTTGATGACCGCGCCCAGCGACCGGGCCTGGCGGTACTCCTCGGCGGGGGTGTCGTTGGAGGTGAACATGATGGCCTCGCCGGTGATGCCCGCCTTCTGGGCCAGGAGCAGCTCGGGCAGCGAGCTGCAGTCCGCGCCGAAGCCCTCCTCACGCAGGATCTTGAGAATGTGCGGGTTGGGGCAGGCCTTGACCGCGAAGTACTCCCGAAATCCCGGTGCCCAGGTGAAGGCCCGCGGCAGCCCGCGGGCGGTTTCGCGGATGGCCTTCTCGTCGTAGATATGGAAAGGGGTGGGGTGGCGGCCGGCGATGCGCTTCAGCTCGGCTGCGGAGAACGGCACGGTCTTTGCGGTCATGCACCGCAGAATAGGGAGAGGGTCGCGAAAAGTCAAGATTCGTGGCGGATGGTTCTCCACCAGGCGATCAGGCCCAGTGCCAGGCCCAGGGATACGGCCCCGGCGATCAGGAATCCACGGGACACGACCTCCAGCGGCACGCGCAGGGCGTCCGCCAGGGCCAGGCCCAGCTCCGGGGAGGCCCAGGTTTTACCCGGCAGGAACCAGGAACGCAGTGGCAGCAGCCAGTGGCCCAGGAAGGCGAATCGAACCGCCAGCCCGGCGGCCAGGGTGAGCAGGGCGGGGGGCAGCAGCGACCAGCCCAGGAAAGCCGTGACCTCCGCGCGGTTGCGGCCCCACAAAAAGGCCGCTCCGATCCAGGAGGCCGCGGCGAGCAGCCCCAGGATCACAGACGCCCAGCCCAGGCGCGCGGCGCTCAGGGGCCCGAGCCAGAGGGCGATCTCCGGCTCGAGCTGGAGCACGTAGCTGTCCGGCATGCGCCGCAGGGCGGCGGGCAGAGCGGAAAATGCGAGCTCGGCGGCCCGCTGGACCGACATCCCGCTGGGCCGGCAGGCCGGCAGACCGGACTGCGGGTGAAGCGGGTCCTGGCCGGTGCGGCAGGGGGGAAGGGCCTGCGCCAGGGCATCGGCGAATGGCCGGCGGGAGCCGGCCCCCAGCTCACGCTTGAGCGGGCGCAGGTCCAGGGCGAGCGGCTCCGAGTCGAAGAAGGCCTCAAGGGCCTGCACCGCCTGCTGCCGCAGGTATTCCGGGCTCACCGTCCGCGCCAGAGCCTTGGCGAGGGCTTCCGCGGGAGGTCCCTCCAATCCCGGCGGCGGAACCCATTTTCCCATGTCCCAGGCGCGGTCCTGGTTGGCCCGGGCTTCGGCCAGCAGCACGGCGTACAACTTTTCCTGCCCCGCCAGCTCGCGGTAGAAGGAGGGCCTCGGCAGCCAGCCGCTGATGGAAAACAGGGTCAGCGCGGAATACAGCAGGGGCAGGACCAGGACCAGCAGGAGCGCCGCGGCCAGGAGCTTGCGCAGCATGGGAAGAGGCCGTCAGCCGGGGGGCCGGGCCAGCCGGCGTGCGGTCTGGACCAGGTTCTGCGGTTCGAAGGGCTTCCGCAGAAAGGCCTCCGGCTGGTGCCCGTAGTGCGCGGCCATGTCGGAAGCCGAGAAGCCGAAGCCCAGCTTCTCGCCGGCGGAGGTGAGCATGATGATGGGAATGGAGCGCAAGGTGGGGTCGCCGCGCAGCTCCTCGTAGGTGGTCAGCCCGTCCTTGCGCGGCATGAGGATGTCCAGGATGATCAGCGCGGGCAGGAGCTGCCGGGCCTTTTCCAGCCCTTCGGCGCCGTTG
>MIBK01000125.1:6416-6499 GCA_001829505.1 Spirochaetes bacterium RBG_16_67_19
GAGGCGATGGAAAGCAGGATCCATAGCGGCGTAAAGGGATTGGCCAGCGCATGGGCCCAATGCCCCTTTTCCAGCAATGAGGC
>MIBK01000126.1:0-9329 GCA_001829505.1 Spirochaetes bacterium RBG_16_67_19
TCCCCCGGCTTCAGCAGGGCCAGCAGAACTTCCTTGTCGTCCACGATCTTGCTGACCCGGATGGCGCCCTTCTGGATGATGTACAGCTCATCGCCCGGTTCGGCCTCGCTGCAGATCATGGTGTTCTTGGGGTAGAAGCGGGAGAAGTCCTTGGAGTTCTTTTCCAGGTACACAGCCTTGGCGTAGGGGTGGATCTTGGACATGCGCTCCTTGGCGATGTTCACATTCTCCCCCTGCGGGCAGTACTGCAAATACCGGTAGTAGGCGTAGTAGGCCTGATTGTACTGGCTTTGCCGGGCGTAGTACTCGGCAACCTTGAACAGGTGGCTGGGGTGCTCGGTGCCGGTGCTCTTGAAGGTCAGGCGGGTCACCGCCTCGTCCAGGTAGCGCATCCGTTTGGAGAAGCCCTGGATGATCTTCATGGCCACCGGGGCGTTGTTCTTGATCAGCAGGTCGTACTGTTCGCGGCGCACGGCGATCAGGGAGACGTCGGTGAGGGCCTGGGCGGTCTCGATGTGGCTGTGGGAGGACATGGTGGACACGACCCCAAAGAAGTCGCCGGGCCCCAGGGTGTTGCCCCCTTCCTCCTCGACGATCTTGACTTCCTTGCTTACCCCCACCTTGCCGCTGCGGATGATGTAAAAACAGACGGCGTCTTGCTTGCCTTCGACGACGATATAGGAGTTGCGATGAAAGTTTACGATCGAAAGCTGTAGTGGGCTCGCCATTCGTTTGCTAGTATATGGATCGGTTTGGGAATTGTCAATGTTGAGCACGTTTGCTACCCTCCACTATGGAAGAACACCTGGGGTGGCACGAGCGCAGGCGCGAGGTGCTGGCCCGCTGCGGGATATTCGACCTGATCCGCGCCGAGCGCGTCGCCAGGGACGGCCGGCAGGGCAGCTTCTACCTGCTGGAGGCTCCGGGCTGGGTGAACGTGGTCCCGGTTCTGCCCGGCGAACGCTTCCTCATGGTCCGCCAGTACCGGCACGGCCTGGGGCGCACCACGGTGGAGTTCCCTGCCGGGCTGGTGGAGGCGGGGGAGGAGCCCGCCAGGGCGGCAGCCCGCGAGCTGGAGGAGGAAACCGGCCGGCGGGCCGGCCGCCTTTCGCCCATCGGCAGGGTCGCGGCCAATCCGGCCTTCATGAACAATTGGTGTTCCAGCTTCTGCGCCGAGGACCTGGGAGAGGCCGGCCTGGCCCGCCCGGATGAGCTGGAGCGCCTGGAAGTAGTGGTGGTGGCACGGGCGGAGCTGGCGGAGAAGATCGGCACCGGGGAGTTCGTCAACTCCATGACCGTGGTGGCCTGGAACTGGTACCTGCGCTATACAGGCGCCGACCGGAATCGAACCGGTGCATAAAGGTTTTGCAGACCTCTCCCTTACCTCTTGGGTACGGCGCCAGGGAAAAACCGCAGAAACTGTAGCAGAAAGCCCCGCCGCTGTCCATCATTGCTGCTTCAGAATGAGATCCACCACCGCCAGCGGCTCGGTGCGCCGGTCCAGCACGGCATGCACGAGGGAGCACATCGGCAGGTTCACGCCGTATTGCTCGGCCAGGATCCTGGTGTACTTGGCCGCCAGGATGCCCTCCGGCAGGTAGCCCAGGCTGGCGATGTTGGCGATCAGCTCGTCGATGTTGCGGAAGCGCTCCAGCAGGTGGGTGAGGATGATCTCCCGGCCGAAGCGGCGGTTGCGGCCGTACTTGCTGCGGCAGGTAACGTCCAGGTCGCCCACACCGGCGATGGAGCTGAAGGTTTCGGCGTGGGTGGCCCCCATGGCCAGACCCAGGCGCTGGATCTCGTTCAGCCCGGCGGCCAACAGCAGGCTCTCGGTGTTGTCGCCGACCGACGGGGAGAACTCGCTCAGGGCGTCCAGCATGCCGAAGGCGATGGCGATCACGTTCTTGACCGCGGCGCAGATCTGCACGCCCCGTACGTCCAGGGAGGAGTACACCACCAGGGGCGGGCCGGCCAGCAGCTGGCGAAAGCGGATGGCGTTGGCCCCGTTGCGGCTGGCGCTGATCAGACCGGTGAGCTTGCCGCGGGCCACCTCCTCGGCGTGGCTGGGGCCGGAGATGTACACCAGGTTGTCCTTGTAGATTCCGGGAAGCAGGTTCTCCACGGCCTCGGTGGCCAGGCGCACTCCCTGGGGGGTCTCCACGAAGCCCTTGGTCAACACCCCCAGAAGCGTGCGGCCATCGAGGATGTCCGGGGCGAACAGCACTTTGCGCACCACCGGCAGCAGGTAGGCGGAGGGCACGGCCAGCAGCAGGTGATCCTTGCGGGTGGCCGCCTCCAGGGGATCGCTCAAGGCGTGCAGCCCGGCCGGCAGCTCGACTCCGATCAGGAAGCGGCTGTTGGCGCGCCGATGGTTGATCTCCTCGGCCACTTCCGGCTCCCTGCACCAGATTTCCACCTTGTGGCCTTGCTCGGCCAGATGTTTGCCGATCGCCGTCCCCCAGGCCCCGGCGCCCAGGATGCCAATGCGCTGCCGAGCCTTGCGCACCCTTCAGTCCTCGGTGCCGTACGCGTCGCCCTTCTCGGGCACCAGGCACAGAAAGCGCAGGACCCCCGAGCCGGTGTTGCGGAAGCCGTGGAGGCTTCCGGGCGCCGTGTAGACCACGGAACCGCTCTGCAGGGCCTGTTCTCCTTCCTCGGTGCGCAGGCTGCCCCGGCCTTCCAGGACGTAGACCACGTGGTGCCAGTCGTGCTGGTGGTAGGGGGTGTGCCCCCCGGGCTCCACCGTGAACTGACGCAGGTACCCCGCGAATCCCTGGCGGGGCCCCACCAGGATCTTCTTGCGTACATTTTGCAGGCCTTCGCCGTAGACGGCCCGGGATTTGGCTTCCGACTCATGAATGACCATGGGCTCAATCTACCTGGAACCCGCAACCGGGGCAAGCGGAAGCCCCGGCATGACAGGCTGGATTTAACTGCGAATTGAAATTATAATTGAAACAATATTTTAACAAGGGAGCCGCAGTGGCCACCACCAAACAGAAGCGTCTCGAGCAGAAACGAGCGGCCATCCTGTCCGCCGCCGAGCAAATCCTCATCCGCCGCGGAAAGAACGCCACCATGGGGGACATCGCCCAGGCCCTGGACATGGACAAGAGCTCCCTCTATTACTATTTCAAGGGCCTCCCCGAGATCCTCAACGCGATCCTGGACAAGGAGTATTACGACTTCTCGCTGAACATTCACGACATCCGGCGGGACAACAAGGCTCACGTGGACGTCCTGAAGGAGATGGCCCGGGTGATCCTGGAGTTCTACCACGACAACATCGAAATCCTGCTGATCATCCTCACCCGCATCTTCCCCCTCTTCCTGGAACCCGGAAACCGGGAGGAGTCCACCGCGATCAACAACTACATGGACAGCTACCACCTGGCCAACGACCTGATGCTGGAGGAGATTCGTCTGGCGTTGCAGGGCGGGGAACTGGCCACGGAGTTCGCTCCCGAGCTGGTTCTGCAGACCCTGCGGGGCGCGATTTTCGGGGTCTGCGCCGTCTGGCGTTACGGAAAACCGGGGCGCTCCGACATCCCCTTGATCGTGGAACAGCTGTTCCGCATGTACGTTTGACTCCGGGCACTGCGCCTAGCTACATTCTCACCTGAGCCCATTTATCAACCCTTGACGAGGAGAAAAACGTGATTGGAAAGAAGATGCTGGACGCTCTCAACGAGCAGATCAACGCGGAGCTGTACTCGGCCTACCTGTACCAGGCCATGGCCGCCCATTTCGCCACTGGCAACCTGAAAGGCTTCGCCCATTGGATGGACCTGCAGGCCAAGGAGGAGCAGGCCCATGCCCGGAAGATGTACGAGTTCCTGCTGGACCGGGGCGGGCGCGTGACCCTGAAGGCCATCGCCGCTCCCCCCGCCGAATGGAAGTCGCCGCTGCAGATTTTCGAGGAAAGCTACGCGCACGAGCAGAAGGTGACTGGACTGATCCACAAGCTGGTGGATCTGGCCCGCGCGGAAAACGACCACGCCGCCGAGGTGTTCCTGGCCTGGTTCGTCTCCGAGCAGGTGGAGGAGGAGGCCAACGCCAGCGAGATCGTGGAAAAGCTGAAGATGGTCAAGGACCATACCCAGGGCCTGCTCATGATGGACGCCAACCTGGGACAGCGGGCATAGCGTAGTAACGATGCTGCAGTAGGGCAGTAACCTGTCGAGGCCGCCGCTTCCGCCGGGAGCGGCGGCTCGACTTCAGCGTGCTTGAAAAAAAAAACGGCTATGCTATGATGGCGGCCATGAAGAAGTACGTGTGCTCGGTTTGCGGCTACGTTTACGATCCGGCGGAAGGTGATCCCGATGGCGGGATCGCCCCCGGCACCGCCTTCGAAAACCTCCCCGACAGCTGGGTGTGTCCCGTTTGCGGCGCCGGCAAGGAGGACTTTGAGCCCCAGAAGTGACAGGGCGGCCGGTCCTCGGCTACACTGAAGCCTACCGGCCCGCCGGTAGGTTTTCTTTTGTCCACCCATGAAACCCTCCCTCGCCGAGCTGCACAGCCTGGCCCCTGGCGTGGACCCCGAGCTGGTGGGCGAGCACCTGCGCCGCCTGGAGGACCGCTACTTCGAGCTGTTTTCCCCGCGGGAAGTGGCCGAGCACTTGACCGCGCTGGCCTCCCTTTCCCCCCGGCAGCCGGTGGAGGTGCTGGTGCGGGCCGGGCAGCAGATCGACTGCACGGTGATCGCCTTCGACTATCCGGGGGAGTTCTCGATCATCACCGGCATCCTGGGGGCCACCGGCTTCAACATCCTCTCCGGGGACGTGTTCACGTGGGCGAAGGCCGGCCAGGAAGCCGGGTTGCACCCCGACAGGGATGTCGGCGCGAAGGCCGGCCAGGAAGCCGGCGACCTGTCCCGGCGGCGGATCATCGACCACTTTTCCGGCCGCCTGCCCGAAGGCGAGGCGCTGGAGCTGTGGGAAGCCCGCCTGCGCAGCCTGCTGGGCGAGATGGGGAACCTGATGGAGAAGGGCGGCGCTGTGGGCCTGGCCCAGGCCCGCCAGCGGGTGGACGAGCTGGCCGCCGTGCACCTCTCCGGCCTGTCGCTGCGCGCGGAATCGGTCCTGTACCCCGCCCAGGTCACCGTCGGCGCGGGGGAGGGCGGGAGAACCCTGCTGCGCGTGGTTTCCCAGGACACCCCACTGTTCCTCTACGCCCTGAGCACCGCCCTGGCCCTGCGGTCGATCTTCATCGACCACATCCGCATCCGCACCGTGGACAACCGCATTGAGGACGAGTTCTCCTTCCTGGACGCCCGCGGCGGGCGCATCACCGATCCGGCGGTGCTCGACCAGGTCAAGCTGTCGGTGCTGCTGACCAAGCAGTTCACCTACTTCCTGGGCGGGGCCCCGGACCCTTACGCCGCCCTGCACCGCTTCGAGCGCCTGGTGGAGTCCGTCCAGCCGCAGGAGGGCCGCTGGCTGGAGCTGCTGTCCAACCCGCGCGTGCTGCAGGAGCTGGCGCGGTTGCTGGGGGCCAGCGACTTCCTGTGGGAGGATTTCATCCGCCTGCAGTACGAGACGCTGCTGCCCATGCTGGAGCCGCACGCGGGGCGCCTGGGCACGCCCGCGGAAATCCTGCCGCGGCTGCTCGACGAGGCGGTCGGGCAAGGCGGCACCCTGCAGGAGAAGCGCCGGGCCCTCAACGAGTTCAAGGACCGGGAAATCTTCAGCCTGGAGCTGGCCTACATCCTGGACCCGCTGGCGGATTTCCAGAAGCTGTCGCGCGGGCTGACCCGCCTGGCCGAGGCCGTGGTGGAGGCCGCCGTGCGCCTCACCTGGCAGGACCTGGTGGCCCGCCACGGCCGGCCCAGGACCGTGGCCGGGCTGGGCGCGGAGTACGCCGTGCTTGGGCTGGGCAAGTTGGGAGGCGGGGAGCTTGGCTACGCCTCGGACATCGAGCTGCTGTTCGTCTACAGCGACCAGGGCCGCAGCGAGGGGGGCGGCCAGCCGGCCCTGAGCAACGCCGAGTTCTTCGAGGCGTTGGTGAGGGAAAGCGCCGCCTCCGTCCTGGCCAAGCGGCAGGGTATCTTCCAGATCGACCTGCGCCTGCGCCCCTACGGGTCCTCAGGGCCGGCGGCCTGCAGCCTGGATTCCTTCTGCTGGTATTTCGGGGCCCAGGGGGAGGCCCACTCCCTGGAACGGCTGGCCCTGGCCCGCCTGCGGGCCATCGCCGGCAGCCGCGAGCTGGGGGCGCAGGTGGAGAGGATCCGCGACGAGCTGCTGTACTCCGGCAAGCCGCTGGACACGCGCGAGTTGAGTGAGGCCAGGCAGCGGCAGATGGAGGCGCGCACGCGGGCCGGCGAGCTGAACGCCAAGACCAGCCCCGGGGCGCTGCGCGACCTGGAATGGGTCATCCTGCTGCTGCAGGTGCGCCACGGCCGGATCCATCCGCAGCTGCGCACCCCGTATCTGCGCGAGGCGTTGGAGCGCCTGCCCGCCCTGGGCCTGCTGTCCGCGGAGGAAGCGCAGCGCCTGGCCGCCGCCTACGACTTCCTGCGCCGCCTGATCAACGGCCTGCGCATGCTGCGCGGCACGGCCACGGACATGTACCTGCCGGCCCCGGATTCCCAGGAGTACGTGCACCTGGCCCGGCGCCTGGGCTACTCTTCCTCCGGCGAGCTCACCCCGGCCCAGAGGCTGCGCCTGGAGTTCGATACCTGCACCGCCGCGGTGCGCTTCGCGGTGGAGCGGCACCTGGGGCGGGAGAATCTCCCCGATGCGGCTTCCGGGAACGTGGCCGACCTGATCCTGTCGGAGGCCATTGCCCCGGCCGGGCGGGAGCGCATCCTCCTGCGGGCCGGTTTTCGCCATCCGGAGCGGGCCTACCGCAACCTGCGCGGCCTGGCCGCCGCGGATCCCACGGGGGCTTTCCTGCGCCTGGCCGTGCTGGCCACGGATTTCCTGAAGCACCGCCCGGACCCGGACATGGCCCTGAACAACTGGGAGCGTTTCCTGGCCGCCCTGCGCGAGGCCGGCGGGGATCAGGCGGCGGGCGAGCACTTCCGCGGCCTGGCGGCGCAGCCGCGCCGGCTGGACCTGCTGCTGGCCGTGTTCGCCGGCAGCCAGTTCCTGTCCGACGCCCTGATCCGCAGCCCCGCGGTATTCGACTGGGCCACCCAACCGGAACACCTGCACCGCGAGCGCCCGCGCTCCGAAATGCTGGCGGCCTTCCGGGAGCTGGGCGCGGGCTCGCGCCCGCAATGGCTGGCCGAGCTGCGCCGGGGCCGCAGGAGGGAATACGTGCGTCTGGGCATCCGCGACATCTGCCTGGGGGCGCCCATCCAGGAGATCATGCGGGAGCTGTCCATGCTGGCCGAGGCGATTCTGCAGACGGCCTGGGAGCGGGCCGCCGCCGAGGCCGGTCTGGCTCCCGAGCGGATCTCGATCCTGGCCTTCGGCAAGCTGGGCGGGGAGGAGCTCAACTACTCCTCCGACATCGACCTGATGGCCCTGGCTTCACCGGAGGCCTCCGCCGAGGAGTTGGGTGTCCTGGCCCGTGCCGTCAGCCGGATGAGGGCCGATCTCTCGGAGCACTCCGAAGAGGGCTACGTGTACCGGGTGGACCTGCGCTTGCGCCCCTACGGCCGCTCCGGGGAGCTGATCGCCGGGCTGGAGGAGGGCCTGCGCTACTACCGGGAGAGCGCCGCGGCGTGGGAGCTGCAGGCCCTGCTCAAGGCCCGCCCCGTGGCCGGCGACCTGGAGCTCGGGTCCCGTTTCCTGGTCCAGGCCCGCGAGCGGCTTCGCCATCCCTTCCCAGCGGCGGAGGTGGCCCGCGGCGTCACCGAGCTGCGCCGCGCCTCCCGGGCCCGCCTGGCCCGGGCCCTGCCCGGCGGGCCGAACATCAAGGAAGGGGAGGGCGGCATCCGGGACGTGGAGTTCCTGGTGCAGGCCCTGCAGCTCATCCACGCTCCCGCCGTGCCGGACGGCAACACCCTGGCCGCCCTGGAGGGGCTACGGGCCGCGGGCCTGCTGCCGCCGGGGCAGGCCGAGAGCCTCAAGCGCGACTACCTGTTCCTGCGCCGCATCGAGCACTACCTGCAGATCTTCGAGGACCGCCAGACCCACACCCTGCCTTCCGAGCCGGGGGAACTGGCCGCCCTGGCCCGGCGGATCCTGGGGCCGGAGGCCACCGCGGAGCTCCTGGCCGGGGAGCTGGAGGCCTGCCTGCGGCGCGTGCGCGGCGCCTGGCTGGCCCACCTGCCGGTGCCGAATTGACAAGCCCACCGCCTTTCCCTATGATCCGTTTCCATGAATGAACTGGCCGTGGAGCTGAACCGGACCCTCGAGGGCACCGTGGTCGCGGGGCTTCTTTCGGATTTCGGACGCCGGATCTACTTTCCCAAGGGCATCGTGGCCCAGTCCGCCGAGGCCGGAAAGCAGGCGCACCGCCTGAACGCCACGATCGGCATCGCCACCCGCGGGGGCCAGGCCATGAACCTGGCCGCCATCCGCGAGCGCTTCCAGGGGCTCACGCCCAACGAGATCTTCGCCTACGCGCCCACCGCCGGCTCCCCGGCGCTGCGCGAGGCCTGGAAGAAGGAAATGCTGGCCAAGAACCCGGCCCTGGCCGGCAAGACCATTTCCCTGCCCGCCGCGGTGGCCGGGCTGACCCACGGCATCTCCCTGACCGCCGAGCTGTTCGCCGGGCCGGGGGACGTGGTGCTGATGCCGGACATGTGCTGGGACAACTACCGGCTGATCTTCGAGGATCGCCTGCAGGCCGCGGTCCGCACCTTTCCGTTTTTCACCGCCGCCGGCGGCCTGGGTCTGCAGGCCCTGCGGGGCGAGCTGCAGGCCCTGGGCACCGCCAAGGTCCTGCTGCTGCTGAACTTCCCGAACAACCCCACCGGCTATTCCCCCAGCCCCGAGGAGGCCCGCGGCCTGCTGGAAGTGCTGGCCGAACGCGCCCGGGCCGGGCAGAAGATCCTGGCCCTGTTCGACGACGCCTACTTCGGGCTGTTTTACGAGGAGGCGGTCTACCGGCAGTCCCTGTTCGCCGAGGCGGCGGACCTGCACGAGAACCTGCTGGCCGTCAAGGTCGACGGACCGACCAAGGAGAACCTGGTGTGGGGCTTCCGCGTCGGCTTCCTGACCTTCGCCGCCCGTGGCCTCACCGCCGCCCAACTCGAGGCGCTGGGCCAGAAGGTCCTCGGCGCCATCCGGGCCACGGTGTCCAACTCCAGCCAGCCGGCCCAGAGCCTGATGCTGCAGGCCATGCGTGACCCCGGCTATGAGGCCCAGAAAAAGGCGGCCTTCGAGGTGCTGGCCGCCCGCTACCGCCGGGCCCGGGCGCTGGTTGCCCGCGCGCCC
>MIBK01000126.1:9377-11184 GCA_001829505.1 Spirochaetes bacterium RBG_16_67_19
GAGTTGAGCGGGGGCGGAGCCGAGCGGCTGCGCAGGCAGCTGCTCCAGGAGCACGGGGTGGGCACCATCGCCCTGGGGGACCGCCACCTGCGGGTGGCCTATTCCAGCGTGGACGAGGAGCGCCTGGAGGAGCTGTACTCTACCATTTATCTGGCGGCCGGCAAGCTGTTCGGCTGAGCGGGGCCTGCCAGAGCCGGCCCTGCCGGCTTCCCCGCGCCGCCAACGCCGCCCGCAGCTCCCGGTAGAATTCGGCCTTGGGCGGAAAGCCTCGCGGCGCCGCCAGCCGCCCGACGGGCGTGTCGCAGGTCAGGCGCAGGATCAGGGTCCGCGGCGGCAGCAGCTCCAGCGCCCGGATCACGTATTCCAGATGGCGGGCGGCGCAAGGGGCGACCAGCTCTCCGGCCAGGTGCTCTTCGGCCAGCGGGCTGTCGCTCGGCACGTGCAGGTTGTGGATCTTCAGCCCCTCCGGCTCGAGGCCGGCCACCAGGCGCACCGTATCCAGGATCTGCTCCAGCCCTTCCCCCGGCAGCCCGAAGATCAGGTGCACCGCCAGCCGCACCCCCGCCTCGCGCAGCAGGCCGAAGGCCCGGGTGAAGTCGGCCACGGAGTGCCCCCGCCGGATGCGCTGCAGGGTGGCGTCGCAGCCGGATTGCAGCCCCAGCTCCACCCAGACCTCCAGGCCGCGCCGCCGGTAGCCGGACAGCAGCTCGGCGCGCTCGCGATCCACGCAATCGGGGCGGGTGGAAACGATCAGCTCGCGGAAGGCGCCGCAGCCGAGGGCGAAGTCGTAGATGATCTCGAGCTCCGCGGCCGGGGCGTGCGTGCCGGAGAAGGCCTGCAGGTACAGGAGGAAGACCTCCGCCCCGTAGCGCCGGCGCAGAAAGGCCGTCCCCCGCTCCACCTGCCGGCCTATGGAGGCCAGGCGATGCTCCAGCGGCACGGCTGAGCCAGGGCCGGCAGGAGCCGCCTCCTGGTAGGGGGCCAGGCCACCCTGCTGGTCGCAGTACAGGCAGCCGGGCTGCCTCCGATCCGGGCCGCGGTTCGGGCAGCCGAAGCCGGCGTCCACGGCCACCCGATAGGCGGGGGCTCCGTATCTGTCCCGCAGGTATTCCGCGTAGCCTCGAAAGCCTTCCGCCATGCTCTCATGATAGACCCGGCGGGGTCGTCCTTGACAAGCAGGGGGGGCTCACATAGAGTGGCCAGCGTCATGCGAAGGCTGCCCCTGCTCCCGCTGCTCGGCTTGGCTATGGGCCTACTGCCGGCCCTGACCGGCTGCGGCCTGTTCACCCGGCGGCCGCTCGTGCTGTGCACCGACCGCCCCGAGCTGGCCTCCTTTGTGGAGCAGTTCAACGCCCGGCAGTCGGACCTGCGCGTGCACCTGCGCTACCAGCAGGCACCGGAGGAAGCGCTGCACCGCAACCAGGGCGTGGACCTGCTGATCAGCACGCGCCTGGCCGGGTCCGGGGAGGCGCGCGCGCTGGAGTCGCTGGAGGACCTGTTGCGGCCCAATGGCCTGAATCGCGAGGATTTCTACGCCCCGCTTCTGGCGGCCGGCGCCCCGGAGCGCCGCCAGGTGCTCCTGCCGCTGTCCTTCTGCCTGCCGGCGGTGCTGTTCCTGCCCTACAACCTGGCGGAAACGCCTCCCAACCTGGCTATTCCCCTGGACTTCCTGCGCCGCAACGGCGGGCAATACAACCAGCGCGTGCGGGACGCGCTGGTGCGCGAGGGATTCTCCCCGCTATGGGACCCGGCCTTTCTGCTGGCCGCCGCGGAGCTGGGCGGCGCCCGCTTCCACGAGGAATCGGCG
>MIBK01000126.1:11263-14335 GCA_001829505.1 Spirochaetes bacterium RBG_16_67_19
CGACCAACGGGGGGACCCAGGCGGAGCGGGCCTTCGCCGACAGGTACCTGTACCTGCCGCCCGGAAGGCTGCTGGACGAGAAGCGTATCCAGTTCTACCTCCTGCGCTCCTGCGACCTGCTGCGGGCCCTGGAAGAGCAGAAGGAAGAGGCGGATTTCCGCTGGCTGGCCGGCCCCGAGAAGGTGCTGGTGGGCGACGAGATCCTGTTCGCCGGCATTCCCCGCAGCTCCCGCCGCAAGGCGCAGGCCAGGGCCTTCCTGCTGTGGCTGTTCCAGGGCGAAACGCAGACCCGGCTGCTGGAGATCGGGCGGCGCCAGAGGCTGGGAGTCTTCGGCATCGCCGGCGGCTTTTCCGGCCTGAAATCCGTCAATGAGCTGGCCTTCCCCCAGTACTACCCGCGCCTGATCGGACGGATCCCACCGGAGGAGCTGCTGCAGGTACCCGGGCCCCTGCCGCAGGCCTGGCCGGAGATCAAGGCCCAGGTCCTGATTCCCTGGCTCCGGGAGGCGGTAAACGGCCCGAGCACCCCGGCGGACCTGGAGGAGCGGCTGAAGGCCGCCCGGTCGGCCAGGAGCCGGAAACAGGCCTTTTGACCCTCCATCCAGTTTTTGTTTGACAGCAGTCCCCAAAGCGGTTAGTATGATCCTCGATAAAATAATTCCCACTATAAGCGGAGGCAGATAATGGCTAATGTCGAGTTGAAAAACGTCAGGAAAGTCTACGAGGGCGGCGTGCTGGCGGTGGATAACTGCAGCATCACCATCAACGACAAGGAGTTCGTGGTGCTGGTCGGGCCGTCGGGCTGCGGCAAGTCCACCACCCTGCGCATGGTCGCCGGTCTGGAGGAGATCACCTCCGGGGAGCTGTTCATCGACGGCAAGCTGATGAACGACGTGGCCCCCAAGGACCGGGACATCGCCATGGTGTTCCAGAACTACGCCCTGTACCCGCACATGACCGTGTACGAGAACATGGCCTTCGGGCTGAAGATCCGCAAGTTCCCCAAGAAGGAGATCAACGAGCGGGTGCACGAGGCGGCCGGCATCCTGGACATCGAGGAGCTGCTGGACCGCAAGCCCAAGGCCCTCTCCGGCGGGCAGCGGCAGCGCGTGGCCGTGGGCCGGGCCATCGTGCGCAAGCCCAAGGTTTTCCTGTTCGACGAGCCCCTGTCCAACCTGGACGCCAAGCTGCGCGTGCAGATGCGGGCCGAGATCTCGGCCCTGCACCACCGGCTGCAGGCCACCATGATCTACGTCACCCACGACCAGACCGAGGCCATGACCATGGGCGACCGGATCGTGGTGCTGAAGGACGGCCTGATCCAGCAGATCGGCACCCCGCTGGGGCTGTATAACAAGCCCATCAACCGCTTCGTGGCCGGTTTCATCGGCTCGCCCCAGATGAACATCATGAAGTCCACGATCAAGGAAGCCGGCGGGCGGCTGGTGGCCGACGAGGGGGACTTTACCGTCGCCCTGGAGGGCAACGTTGCCAACACCATGCGCCCTTACCTGGGCAAGGACGTGTTGATCGGCATACGCCCCGAGGACATGGTGGTCACGGACAAGGCGATGCAGGGCCAGACCCTCACGGCCCGGGTCGAGGTGGTGGAGCCCCTGGGCGCGGAAATCCTGCTGTACGTCAGCACCAAGCAGCACGAGAGCATCATCGTGCGCATTCCGCCGCACCACGTGTTCAAGGTCGGCGATTCGGCGACCCTGAAGCCGGCGCTGGAGAAGATCCATTTCTTCGACCTGGAAACGGAGAGCGCTGTAATCTGAAACGTTGCGCGCTGGACTTCGACTCCCGCAGCCTGAGCCTGGAGCTTCCTGACGGGACCCAGGTGCTCGGGATGGGTGAGGTACGCCCGCTGGGCGACCCGGCCCGGGAGGTGGAGAACGCGCTGGACCGGCCGCTGGGCGCCGATCCGCTGGACACGCTGGCTCGGCAGCGGCTTTCCGCGGACCCGCAAGCCAGGGCGGTGGTGGTCATCTCCGACAACACCCGCCCGGTGCCCTACCGCGGTGAAGGCGGGATCCTCTGGCCCGTGCTGCGGCGCCTGCTGGAGGCGGGGTTCCCGCCCGAGCGGATCCTCGTCCTGGTGGCCACGGGCACCCACCGGCCCCTCAACGAAGCGGAGCTGCGGCGGATGCTGGATCCCCGGGTGTTCGAGCGGGGCATCCCCATCCTGAACCACGAGGCCCGCTACCGCGCCGGACTGCTCCACCTGGGGCGGACCTCCCAGGGGGAGGAGGTCTTCATCAACCGGCGTTACCTGGAATCCAACCTGCGCATCCTCACCGGCTTGGTGGAAAGCCACTTCATCGCCGGGGTCTCCGGGGGCCGCAAGGCCATCTGCCCGGGCCTGATCGGGGAGGAATCCACCCAGCACTTCCACGGGGCGCGGATGATGGCCGCCGCCGGGGTCCGGGACCTGAACCTGGACGGCAATCCCTGCCACGAGGAGGCCCTGGAAGTGGCCCGTTTGGCCGGCGTGGACTTCATCGTGAACGTCACCCTGGACAAGCAGTTCCGCCCGACGGGGGTGTTCGCCGGGGAGCTGGAGCAGGCCCACCGGGCGGCCTTCCAGCACCTGCGCGGCTACGTGAGCGTGCCCTTCAGCGAGCCATACGAGGCGGTGGTCACCCATGCGGGCTTCGTGGGCATCAACCACTATCAATCGGTCAAGGCGGTCCTGGCGGCGCTGCCCGCCGTGGCGAGCGGCGGCCGGCTGCTGGTCCTGGCCGCCAACTCCGACGAGGACCCGGTCGGGAGCCAGCGCTACCGCAGCCTGCTGCACCTGCTCACCCTGGTAGGGGCCGAGAGGTTCCGCCGGCTCATCTTCTCCCCGGACTGGACCTTCATTCCCGAGCAGTGGGAGGTCCAGGCCTGGGCGCGGGCTTTGGAAGCACTCGGGCCGGAAGGCCTGGTCTACTACAGCCCCCGGATGAGCGCCCGCGACTGCGCGGTGCTTCCCGGAACCGACGGGAACCTGCTGCTGGAGCCGGCCTTCCGCTACCGTGACGACGAGGCCAACCTGCAGCGGGTGCTGGACTCCTTCCTGGCCGGCGT
>MIBK01000126.1:14464-15678 GCA_001829505.1 Spirochaetes bacterium RBG_16_67_19
CTGCTCGTTTTCCTCTTCGCGCTCCGTGGGGAAGATGCCCTGGTTGCGCTTGGCGTAGAGCTTGGTCACGTAGCGCACCTCGGCCATCTGGCGTTCCAGCACCCCCCGGTCGCGGTCCAAGGACAGGAAGAAAGCCCGGCTGGTCAGGCTGCCCTCCAGCGTGCCTTCCCCGTAGCCCTGCCGGTAGTACTCCTGCAGCTCGTTCAAGCGGAAGTACACGCGCTCGAAGAGGAAAAGCACCTTGCGCAACTCCAGCAGGTGGCCGATGATGCGCCTTTTCTCGCGCAGGATGTCCATGTTTGCTCCGGGCTGCCCGCGCCGGTCCTCGTCGTACCACTTCTGGAGCACCTGCCGCTCCTGGGCCAGCGCCGTGTAAGCGCGGTTGAAACGCGCGCGCAGGGCGCGGTAGCGCAGGGCGTAGAAACGGATGGCTTTCAAGGGATTGGCCTTGAGCACCTCCAGGCGCTCGGCGTACCACTCCTGGCGGAAGCGACTCAAGTCGGAAACGGACACCGGCACACTCTGAAAGTCCTCGCCGGCGGGCTGGGCCACCACGGTGCCCGGCACGGCGCTCACTTCCCCGCCGCCCTCATCCTGGCAGACCACTTCGCCCTCCTCGCAGGTGACCAGCAGGTCGCCGGAGGGGCTCAGGGTGACCTCGAAGGTGGTTCCCCGCACGCCCATCAGGGCGGATTCCGAGGCCACCTGCACCTGCTGGTTGGCGGCCAGCTTCTGCACCTTGACGGCGATGGTACCCGTGATCGCCCCCACGGAGGTCCGCTTGCCCTTGCCCACCGCCCCCTGCTCCAGGTAGAAGGTGGTGCCGGGGGAGACCTTGATCGTGGCCGTCTGCGGATCGTCCAGGCCCACCTCCGCGTACCCGGTCTTGCCGGTCTTCAATAGATCGAGGTTCTGGATCTCCATGCCGATCTGCACTTCGGCCGCATCCACAGTCCGGTTGTTGCGCACCACGGTGAGCTCGTTTTCCAGGTAAGTGATTTCGCCCAGGCGGTCCTGCGCCCCTGCCGAGGCGCACAGGACGATGAGCAGGGCGGATAGCAGCGCTTTCATCGTTATCCTCCGTGTACAGGTTGGAATATACCACGCACGGCGGGCATTTCGCGAGGGCCGCGTCTGGGGTCCAGGGTAGCAGGAGAGATTCCGATAAGCAATGCAGGATATGAAGCGCATCGCCCGCCTCCGGTTGGCCGGCC
>MIBK01000126.1:15684-17239 GCA_001829505.1 Spirochaetes bacterium RBG_16_67_19
CCCTGCTGGCTCTGCTGGCCGCGGCGCCGCCGCTTGGCGCGCTGACGGTGACCGTCCGCCCTGTCCTGCACTGGGCGGCGGAGAACGGCCTGACGGAGATCGCCCGGCAGCTCCTGGATCAGGGCTCCGATGTGAACGCCCGGGACAACTTCTCCAACACGCCGCTGCACCTGGCGGCGCGCCGTCCAGAAATGTTGGAGCTGCTCCTGTCCCGCGGAGCGCAGCCGGGGGCGCGCAACGCCTTCGGCAACACCCCGCTGCACCTGGCCGTGGGCAACCGGCGGGCGGTGGAGCTGCTGCTGGCCGCTGGAGCCGACGCGCGGGTGCGGAACCTCTTCGACAAGACTCCCCTGGACTACAGCCTGCGCGGGGGGACTTCTGGCTACAATCTGGGAATCGTGTCCCTGCTGATCAAGGCCGCGCCCTAGCGGCCGCGGCCGCCGAAAAGGCGCCAGACCAGCATAAAGCCGGCCAGGGCGACCCCGGAAATGCCCATGATGATCCAGAAGGCATATGGCAGCCCGGCCAGCGGAATCTTCACGTTCATGGAGAACATGCTGACTACGAAGGTGGGCACCATGATGGCGATGGTGATGATGTTCAGGGTCTTGATCAGCACGTTGAGGTTGTTGTTCACGATCGAGGCCCTTGCGTCCATCAGGCTGGCGAAGATATTGGAGTAGATCTCGGCCTGCTTGTAGCACTGCTGGTTCTCGATGATGATGTCCTCCAGCGCCTCCAGGTGCTCCGGGGTCAGGCCGATGCGCTGGGCGAAGTTCTTCAGCTTGTCGATGACCATCCCGTTGGAGTGGATGGCGTTCTGGTAGTACACCATCCCCTTTTCCAACGAGAACAGGTTCAACAGGTAGCGGTTCTCCATGGCCTTGTTGATCTTCTGCTCCAGAGCGTCGGCGATCATGTTGATGGTGCGCAGGTGACCCAGGTAATGGAAGGTGGTCCGGTACAGGATCTTCAGGACCAGGTCGGTGAGGGTGGCCACCTTCTGGAAGGGTTTGCCCTCGAACACGTTGCTGTCCTCCGGCAGGATCAGCACCAGGCGGTCCTTGAACCAGAACAGCCCCAGGGAGGAGACCTTGAACTCGAACTGGTCCTCCTCCGAGTAGTTCTTCGGGCGCTTGAAGATGATGGCAATGTGCTCCGGCTCGAACTCGAGGCGTGAGATTTCGTCCGGGTCCAGGGAGGAGGCCAGGGTGTGTTCGTCGACCCTGAGCTGCTCGATCAGGTAACGCCGCTCCCCGTCGTCCGGATTGACGTAGACCTGCACGGTGCCCTGGCCTTCTTCCCAGACCTGGATTTTGCCCTCGCTCAAATGGTAGGTTTTGTGCATGCTCTGGTTCCGCCCACCTTACCGTAGGCGCCGACCCCTGGATTGTCAAGTGACCGCGGGCGGGGTGCTGGTTGCGCTGGCCGCGGCCGCGGCGGCGTTCCACGCCGCCCTCTGGGTGCTGGTGGCCGTGGCCAGCCTGCTGCTGTCCTTCGTCAATCCTCCGGTGAGCTCCCTGATGCTGGGCCGCAGCTTCCATGGCGGCGGCCC
>MIBK01000126.1:17354-18876 GCA_001829505.1 Spirochaetes bacterium RBG_16_67_19
CTGCGGGAAGCCTGGCAGGTGAACCGCGCGCTGGGCTACGTGTACCGCGGCGGCTCCACCATCCCCATGCAGCTGGCCAGGACCCTCTGGCTGAGCCAGAACCGCACCTATTTGAGAAAGTACGCGGAGGCCTGGGCGGCCCTGGAGTTGGACCTGCTGCTGTCCAAGCGGCGCATCCTGGAGCTGTACCTGAACAGCATTGAGTTCGGACCGGGGGTGTACGGGATCGGGGCGGCGGCCCGCTACCACTTCGGCAAGAGCGCGGCCCGCCTGGAGCGCGACGAGTTCCGCCGCCTGGCGGTCATCGTGGCCAGCCCGCTGCGCTACGACCCGCGCAGTTTCCTGCGGCGCCGGGCCCTGGCCGAGCGCTACGCCTACCTGCTGGCCGCCTTCCCCGACCCGGGCGCTACGCCGGGGGAGGTGCCGCCTCCCCCGGGACCGGTGCCGGAGGAGGAGCTCTCAGGCGCCGGGGTCCAGGCAGGGGTTGTAGTACCCGAAGGCCAGGGAGGGGAAGCGCTCCCTCAGGGCGTCCAGCCAGCGCCGAATCCCTAGCGGCTCCCCGACGGGGGAGTGCTCGATGCCGGAGAGGTACCACTCCGGGTCGATGTTCAGGTTGCGCAGCTGGATGAGGTCCGCGCCGCTCTCGGCCAGGAATCCATAGAGGGCTTCCAGTTCCTCCGGCTCGTCGGTGAAGCCGGGCAGCACGAAGTAGTTCAGCGAGAGGAAACCTCCGGCCGCCTTGAAGCCGGCCGCCGCGCGCAGGACGTCCGCAAAGCCGTAGCCCCGGGGCCGGTAGTAGCTCTCGTAGAAGCGCGGGCGGCAGGAGTTCAGGCTGGCCCGGATGCTGTCCAGCCCCGCGTCGCGCAGGCGAGTGAGGGGCTCGGCCAGGCTGGCGTTGGTGTTCAGGTTCAGGGTGCCCCGGCCGGTGGACCGCCGGATGGCGCGGACGGACTGCTCCAGCAGTTGCCACTGCATCAGCGGCTCCCCTTCGCAGCCCTGGCCGAAACTGGCCACCGCCTTGGGGGCGCGGGCCAGGTGCGGCACGGCCACCTCGCAGATCTCCTCGACGGTGGGCACGAAGTCGATCCGGTCCTGGGTGGCGCAAACCCCGCTTTGCTCCTGCAGGCTGATGCAGCCCAGACAGCGGGCATTGCAGGTGGGCGAGGTGGGCAGCGGCGCCTCCCAGCGGCCCAGGAAGAGGTTGCGCGCGGCCGGACAGCCGTAGGAGAGCGAGCAGCGCCCCAGGTGCTGCAGCAGGCGGTTGGCGGGCTGTCTTTCCAGGCGCTCCCGCGTTTGCCGGGCGACCCGCTCCGGGTCGAACCTCCCAATGTCCTGCCGCGGATCCGGGTCCACGCGCAGGCCGGCGGCCACGAAGCCCTCCCCGAGCCAGCCGGCGGCGGCGTAGGCGAACAGGGGCAGCAGGGGCGCGTCCCCCGCGCGCACGTAAGCGGCGGAGGAGAGCTGGGTGTGGGCCGGCGCCAGGAAGGCCGCCACCGCGCTGACCGGCCCGCCGTCGCGCGGG
>MIBK01000126.1:18991-22747 GCA_001829505.1 Spirochaetes bacterium RBG_16_67_19
GCCGCTGCCAGCGTCCGGCTGCCGAGCCGACGGCCTCCAGGTCCAGGCAGTCCAGGATGTTGCCCTTGGCATCGGCGTACAGCAGAGAGGGTTGTTGGCTCACGGCTGGAGGATACCAGAGGCGGAGGCGCGCGACCAGACGCTCAGGGTCTCCAGGTGGTAGGTCTGGGGGAAGAGATCCAGCATCCGGATCGAGCGCAGGATGTAACCCTGCCGGCCCAGTTCCCTGGCGTCGCGCGCCAGCGTGGCGGGGTCGCAGGAAACGTATACGATCAAGGGGGCCAGGGCCGCCAGGGCCCGGACCACCCCGGGGCCCAGCCCAGCGCGGGGCGGATCGGCCACCGCCGCGTCGGGCCGCAGTGACAGCCCGGGCAGGACCTCTGCCAGCTCCCCCGGGAGCAGGCGCGCGTTGTCCTGCCCGATAAGGTTGCGCCGGAAATCCGCGCAGGCCGCGGGGGACAGTTCCACGCCGGTCACCCGACCGACATGAGGGGCCAGGGCGCGGCTGAAAAGACCCACCCCGCAGTACAGGTCGAGCACCTCCGCCCTCCGGCCGCCCTCCGGCAGGTGGGCCTGCAGCTCGCGGAGGACCTCTTCCGCCAGCCGAGCGGCCAGCGGAGTGTTCACCTGGAAGAAGGAGCCGGGTGAAACGCGGAAGCTCCCGCAGGGCAGGTTGAATTGCACGGGTGAGGCGCCATGGCTGCCGTGCCCTGCTCCTTGCTCTAGGCACGGAGGGCGGAAGCCGGCGCGGCCAGGGAGGGCGGAGCGCGCCGGCTCCTCCCAGGCGGCGGGCGGCCCCTCGGTCCCACGCCGCAAGATCCAGCGCCCCCCGCCCGGCGAGGCGGGCAGGCGCGGCCAGAGCCCGGCCAGGGCCGGCTCGGGCAGGTGGCACTCGACAATCGGCACCACCCGCGAGGAGCGGAAGGCGCGGAACCCCGGCCGCCCGTCCTCGGCGCGGTGGAACTGCAGGTGGTTGCGGTAGTTCCACGGGGAGGGGCAGCCCAGCGGGTCGCGGAGCGGCGGCTCCCGCAGGCCGGCCAGGCGGGCCAGCTGCTCCCGCAGCACCGCCTGCTTGGCCTCCACCTGGTCCTCGTAACCCAGGTGCTGGTAGTGGCAGCCGCCGCACTCCCCGAAATGCCGGCAGCGCGGGGTCACCCGGCGAGGGCTGCCCTCCAGCAGCTCCACCGCCCGGCCGCGCGTGTAGCCGGGCCGGCTCTCCATGATCCGGACCCGGGCCCGTTCCCCCGGCAACAGGTACGGCGCGAACAGGGCGCGGCCATCCTCCAGCCGGCCCAGCGCCCACCCGCCATATACCAGGGAGGTGAAGCGCACCTCGAGGACTTCGCGAGATTCCTGCGGCCCGCTCATGGCCCCGATCCTACCATGGAAGCGCTTTGCTTGACGGGTACCTGGCCCGATGGTAGTATTGTCCGCAACGCCTTCCGTCAAGGGGGTCGACATGGCAGCGCGCGCGGGGAAGCTGTGGCTGGCTGCGGTCCTGCTGGCCGCCTTCATGCTCGGGTGCAAGAGCGCTCCGGAAGCCCCCGAACAAGCCGGGGAGCCTACCTCGATGGAGGCGGAGGCGGCCCCTGAGACGACCGAGTCCTCCCAAGCCACGGAATCCGCCGCGGTGAACCCCGTCAGCAACGAGGAGGTGCGGCAGGCGCGCAGCGCCATCGCCCGCGCCCGGGAGGCCGACGCCGAGTATTACGAGCCGGACCTGCTCCGGCAGGCCGAAGAAGCCCTGAGCGCCGCGCTGGCGGCCCGCGGGTCGGATCCGGCCAAAGCCCGCGAGGCTCTGGCTGAGGCCAAGGCCCGGGCGGACGAGGCCTTCGACGGGGCCGTGGCCAAGTCCGCGGCCGACCTGGAGGAGCGCCTGGCCCGCCTGAAGGCCACCCTCCTGGAGGAGAAGGCCGACCGCTTCCTGCCCGAGGAATACGAGCGGGCCGTCGGCGGCATCCCGGAGGTCCAGCGGCTGTACGGCGAGGGCCAGCTGGTGGACGCGCGCGAAAAGGCCTACGCCACCCTGGCGGAAATGTCCGGACTTCTGGAGCGGTTGCGGGAGCGCAAGCGCTGGGTGGAGACCCTCCAGCGGGACATCAACCAGAACTTGCAGCAGGCCGAGCAGCAGGGAGCCCCCGCCCGGGCCCCTGAAGCCTTCGCCCTGGCCAACCGGCTGTACCTGCAGGGCCTGGACGAGTACCAGGGCTATCGCCTGACCGACAGCGAGGAGACCCTGGCCCAGGCCAGGGAGGCCTCCCAGGAGGCCATCCGCCTGGCGGGCGGCCGGCGGCAGGAGGAGAAGGAGCAGACCCGCCAGCTGATGCTGGAGGTCATGCGCCAGCTGGAGGAGGCTTCCAACCTGACGGTGGTGGACGAGGAGGGCACCGTCATCCCGCCGCGGCCCTGGTCGGGGGAGAGCTTCCTGGAGCCGGACCAGTCCCTGCTGCCGGGACCGGGCCGGACCGTGGTGCTGGCGGACGTGGCCGAGGAGAACCTGCTGGAGCAGGCCAAGAACCTCTGGCAGCAGGGCGTGCTGGAGTGGAACCAGGGCAACTACGGAGCGGCCGAGGATTACTTCCACGAGGCCCGGCGCCTGGCCGAGGCCTACACGGTCCAGGCGGTAGACTCCGAATACCCGGTGTACGTGGTGCGCCTGATTCCCGAGCGCCGCGACTGCCTGTGGCGGATCGCGGAGTACGACTTCATCTATGGCAACCCGTACCTGTGGCCCAAGATCTGGCGGCGCAACCGCAAGCTCATCCAGCATCCGGACCTGATCTATCCGGGCTGGAAGCTGGTCATTCCTCCGCGATAGAGGGGTCCAGGGAGCGGAACAGGGCTTTCAGTTCCGCGGTGCGCCGCTCCAGCTCCCGCGCGGAAGCGGCCTCCAGCACCAGGCGCAGCAGGGGCTCGGTGTTGGACTTTCGCACATTGAACCACCAGTCCGGGTAGTCGATGCGGATGCCGTCCAGCTCGTTGAGCGTTCCGTCCCGGTAGGCTTGGCGCACGCCCGCCAAGATGCGGTCCTTGTCCTCTACGTGGAAGTTCAGCTCCCCGGAGGAGTGGTAGCGGCGGATCCCGGCGACCAGCTCCGAAAGGGGCCGGCCCTCGCGGGCCAGGATGCCCAGCACCAGCAGGGCCGCCATCAGGGCGGAGTCGCAGTAGAAGTGCTCCCGGAAGTAGTAGTGCCCGGCCAGCTCGCCGCCGAAGATCCCGTCGCGCTCCCGCAGCAGGCGCTTGGCGAAGGAGTGGCCCACCGGGCACATCACCGGCTCGGCCCCCAGCTCGGCCAGGTACTCCACCACGCCGCGGGAGGAGCGCACGTCGTAGCTGACCACCTCGCCGCGGTGGTCCTCCCGGCGGTGGCGGAAAAAGGCCAGCCCCAGCAGGCCGATGATCAGGTCCGGGGAGATGAACCTGCCGCCCTCGTCCACGAACATGACCCGGTCCGCGTCCCCGTCGAAACAGATCCCCAGGTCGGCCTTCTCGCGCAAGGTCCGTTCCTTCAGATCGGCCAGGTTGGCCTCCACCAGGGGATTGGGAGGATGGTGGGGGAAGCGCCCGTCCGGCGTGTCGTACATGGTGACCATCTCCGGCTCCAGGCCCCGCGCCAGCTCGTGGATATAGAGCGAGGCCATCCCGTCGGAGCAGTCCACCACCGCCTTGACGCCGCGGATGCCTTCCCGGTAGGCGCTCAAGTGCCGCAGGTAGTCCCCGCGGATGTCCAGGCGCTTCAGCGTGCCGCGGCCGGGC
>MIBK01000126.1:22946-26063 GCA_001829505.1 Spirochaetes bacterium RBG_16_67_19
TGGTGGCCAGCCCGATGTCCGTGACGTCGCAGCCGGCCTCCAGGATGCCCCGGCTCAGGGCCTCGAAGACCGCCGGCGAGCTTTCTCGCGCGTCGCGCCCCACCAGGATGTCGGAGGCCTGCAGCAGCGCGGGCAGGCTGCGCCCGATGCGATAGGCCAGGCCCGCGTCCCACTCCCGGCCCCAGACCCCGCGGATGTCGTACGACTTGAAAATGCCCATCGCTTCCCCCCGCCCGGGATTATACCACCCCCGCTTGACTCTCGGCGAGCGGGAGGCTACATTAAGCCCAGCATGAAGCAGGCGCGAGCGGCAATCCGCGATTTCTCGGGTTGGTGGTGGTTCCGGCGGTAACCGGGGCCATCCAGGCGTGCCAGCCTGGAAGCTCCGGCTACCGTGGTAGCCCGGGCTTCAAGGCTTGTTTTTTTTACAGGCCGCGGGCCCGTTCGGGCGTCGCGGCCGTTTTTTTTGGAGCCTGCGGGAGGTAACGATGAACGTGAAGATCCAGCCTCAGGGCGCGGGGCGCGTCCTGGCCGAGTTCCCCGGGGACAAGTACACCCCCCTCGGGCTGGCGCTCAAGCTGCGGGCCCGCGCCCTGCTGGAGTCCGCCTCCTTCCAGAAGGGACGCGAGCGGTATTCGATCCTGCTGTTAAAGGAAGCCTTCACCCTGCAGCAGGAGGGGGAGGAGCTGCGGGTGCTCAAGGACAGCGGGAGGGAGGGCTGGAAGAGGCAGCCCGTAGGCCCAGGCGATATCCTGGACGTCCTGGCCGGCTACGCCGCGGAGCACGAGGATTTCCGGCCGTCCTATCCCTTTCCCGCCGGGGGGGTGGGCTACCTGGCCTACGAGTACGCCCGGCGCTTCGACACGGTGAGTTTCCGGGAGCGCGGCGACCCCCTGGGCCTGCCGGAGGCCTGCTTCCTGTTCGGGCACCTGTACCTGGTCTACGACCACTACACCGAGCGCATCACCCTGGTGGGCCTCAACTACCGCGAGCACCAGATCGATCTGGAGAAGGCCATGGAGGAAACCGTGGCCCGCATCGCGGACCTGGACTTCAACTTCCTGACCGAGCGGCGCGTCAGCTACCCCGCGGAAATCGTGGCCGAAGCCGGCGAGCGGGAAGGCTTCCTGGAGGGCGTGCGGCGTCTGAAGGAGGAGATCACGGCGGGCAATCTCCTCCAGGGGGTGCTCTCGCGGCGCCTGAACGTCCGCTCCAGCCTGCCCGCACTGGAGGCCTACCGCAGCCTGCGCTCGCTCAACCCCTCCCCGTACCTGTTCTACCTGGACTTCGACCGCTTCCAGCTCTTCGGGGCCTCCCCGGAAGTGCACGTGAAGGTGAAGGGCGGCAAGCTCACCATGCGCCCGATCGCCGGCACCCGCCGCCGGGGCGGCAGCGAGGAGGAGGAGCGGGCGCTGGAGAAGGATCTCCTGCGCGACGAGAAGGAGCGGGCCGAGCACCTGATGCTGGTGGACCTGGCCCGCAACGACCTGGGCCGGGTGGCCGCCCCCGGCAGCGTGCGGGTCACGGAGAGCATGGCCGTGGAGAAGTACTCCCACGTCATGCACCTGGTGTCGCAGGTGGAGGCGCAGCTGGCCCCCGGCAAGACCGGGCTGGACGCCGTGCGGGCCACCTTCCCGGCCGGCACCGTCTCCGGCGCGCCCAAGATCCGGGCCATCCAGACCGTGGATGCCCTGGAGCCCCACCGCCGCGGCTTCTACGCCGGGATCGTGGGTTACGTGGAGCCCGGCGGCGGCCTGGACACCTGCATCACCATCCGCAGCGCGGTGAAGCTGCGCGACCGCCTCATCCTGCAGGCCGGGGCCGGGGTGGTGTACGACTCGAAGCCCGAGCGGGAGCTGGAAGAGACCGGGGAGAAGCTGGCCGCGCTGCTGGCCTCCTGCGGGCTGGAGGGCAAGCCATGATCCTGATCATCGACAACTATGACTCCTTCACCTGGAACCTGTACCAGTACTTGTGCGAGCTCACCCCGGAAGAGGTGCGCGTGGTGCGCAACGACCGCATCAGCCTCGAGGAGGTGGAGGCACTGGCCCCTTCCCGCCTGGTGCTTTCCCCGGGGCCCGGGAGGCCGGAGGAGGCCGGCATCACCCTGGAGGCCGTGCGCCGCTTCGCCGGGCGCATCCCCATCCTGGGGGTCTGCCTGGGCCACCAGGCCATCGGCCAGGCCTTCGGGGCGCGCATCGTGCAGGCCCGGCGCATCGTGCACGGCAAGACCGAGCAGATCAACCTGGACGGCCGCGGCCTGTTCCGCGGCATCCCTCTTCCGGCCACCGTGACCCGCTACCATTCCCTGGTCGTGGAACCGGACAGCCTGCCGGAGGAGCTGGAGGTCACGGCCACTTCCCTGGACGGGGAGATCATGGGCCTGCGCCACCGGACCCACCCGGTGGAGGGCGTGCAGTTCCACCCCGAGTCGGTGGGCACCCCGTTGGGCAAGCGCATCCTGTCCAACTTCCTGGCCTACAAGCGCGAGCCCTTCCCCGCCGCCCAGCTCCTGGCCCGGGTGCTCTCGCGCGTGGACCTCTCCTTCCTGGAGATGGAAGAGTTCATGGAGGAGCTGACCGACGGCAACCTGAACGGCTCGCAGATCGCCGGCTTCCTGGTGGGTTTGAACGCCAAGGGCTTCTCGCCACGGGAGATCGCCGGCGCGGCCTCGGTGCTGCGCCGCAAGAAGACCCCCTTCCGGGCTGCGGGCCCTCTGCTGGACACCTGCGGCACGGGGGGGGACGGCATCGGCACCTTCAACATCTCCTCCCTGGCAGCGCTCACCGCCGCCGCCTGCGGGGCCCGGGTGGCCAAGCACGGCAACCGGGCAGTCAGCTCGGCCAGCGGCAGCGCCGACTTCTTCCAGGCCCTGGGCCTGCCCACGGATCTTCCGCCGGAACGGGCGGAGCGCCTGCTGGAGGCCACCGGCTTCGTCTTCCTGTTCGCGCCCCTGTACCACCCGGCCATGCGCCACGCCGCCCAGGTGCGCCGCGAGCTGGGCATGAAGACCATCATGAACCTGGTCGGGCCCCTGGCCAATCCGGCTGAGGCCTGCTTCCAGTTGATCGGGGTGTTTGCCGAGGGGCTGTGCCGGCCCGTGGCCGAGGCGGCGGG
>MIBK01000126.1:26163-26397 GCA_001829505.1 Spirochaetes bacterium RBG_16_67_19
CAGATCCGGGAGAGCCTGTTCGAGCCTTCCTCCCTGGGGCTGGAGGCGTATCCGCTGGAAGCCCTGCAGGTCGGCACGATCCAGGACAACGCGGAGATCGCCCGCCGCCTGCTGGCCGGCGAAGCGGAGCCGGCGGCCATCCGGCACGCGGTGCTGCTCAACGCCGGCGCGGCCCTGACCGTGGCCGGTCTGGCGGGAGGGATCGAAGAGGGCTACCGCCGGGCCGGGCAGGCC
>MIBK01000126.1:26967-27219 GCA_001829505.1 Spirochaetes bacterium RBG_16_67_19
CCTGGAGGAAGTGGACAGGGCGCGGGAGGCCAGCCCGGCGCTGACCGGAGTGAACAGCCGTGATCTGGCCAGTTTCCGGGTGGACCCGCTGGTCCCCCTGGCCCTACGCCCGGCCATCGACTGGGAAACGACCCTGGTATACGAGTCCGGCGTGCGCGGCCCGGAGGGCGTGCTGCTGGCCCGCTCCGGAGGATTCGAGGCGGTGCTGGTCGGGGAGGCCGCGGTGCGCAATCCGCAGGCAGTGGAGGGGCT
>MIBK01000126.1:27307-27570 GCA_001829505.1 Spirochaetes bacterium RBG_16_67_19
GGCGGGCGAGGCAGCCCCCGGCCGCTGGTGAAAATCTGCGGCCTCACCCGCGCGGCGGATGCCCGCCTGGCCGCGGGCCTGGGCGCGGACCTGCTTGGCTTTGTATTCGCCCCCTCGCCGCGACGGGCCGACCCCGCGCTCCTGCGCGAGCTCTCCAACCTGAAAATCCTGAAAGTGGGCGTGGTGACGGAGGTGGAAGGCACGGCGCAGGCCCGCGAGCTGTTGGAGCACGGCCTGTTGGACGCCCTGCAGCTGCACGGGGA
>MIBK01000127.1:0-3125 GCA_001829505.1 Spirochaetes bacterium RBG_16_67_19
CATCTACCGGTTTTTCGCCAACGACATGCTGCCCCAGTACCGGCCGTGGCCGGCCCGCCCGGCGGACGCGGTGGACTACGAGGACTGGGAAACCGTCGGCGTGCTGGTGACCGCCGTTTCGCTGTCCCTGACCCTGACCCTGACGGACTACCTGATCGGGAAGGCCCTTGAGCGCCGAGCCGCGAAGCGTAGAAGTCCGGATCGCTGAGCAGGTACCGCCGGGCACCCGGGCGGACAGCTACATCGCCGACACCCTGCGCCTTTTCAGCCGCAGCCAGGCCCGCAAGCGCGTCACGCGGCTGCTGCTGAACGGGAAGCCGGTCAAGCTGAGCCGGCGCCTTGTCCCGGGAGACCTGCTGTTCGTCGAGTACCGGGACGCCCCGGTGGTGGAGCTGCTGCCGGAAGACATACCCCTCAGCATCCTGTATGAGGACCGCAACGTGGTGGTGGTGGACAAGCCGGTGGGCCTGGTGGTGCATCCGGCGGCGGGCAATCCCTCCGGCACCCTGGTGAACGCCCTGCTGTACCACTGTTCCCGCCTGGGCGGGGAGTTTCCCGAGGGGGAGGTCAGGCCGGGGGTGGTCCATCGCCTGGACAAGGGCACCTCCGGGGTGATCATCACCGCGAAGAACCTGGCCAGCCGGGAGTTCCTGGCCCGCCAGTTCCGCTTGCGCCGGGTGAGCAAGCTGTACGTGGCCATTGTACAGGGCCAGCCGCCGGCGGAGGCCGGCCGGATCGAATCCCGCCTGGCCCGCGACCGGCGCAACCGCAAGCGCTTCCGCGAGGGGATCCATGGCAAGCGGGCGGTCACCCTGTACCGGGTGCTGCGGCGCAAGGCCGGGCACTGCCTGCTCAGCCTGAGGCCGCATACGGGCCGGACCCACCAGCTGCGGGTGCATCTTTCCTCGCTGGGCTGCCCGATCGTCGGGGATTCCCTGTACGGCAGCAAGGTCAGGGCGGAGATGATGCTGCACGCCTGCCGCCTGCGGCTGCGGCTGCCGGGCTGCCCGCAGGCGACGAGCTTCCGCAGCCCGCTGCCGGCGCGCTTCGCCTCCTACTGGCGCGGGCTGGGGTCGGCTAGATAGGGATTGAAGCGCTTCTCCACTTCCAGGGTGCTGGGGGGGCCGTGCCCGGGGAAGACGAACACCCCACCGGGCAGATCCAGCAGCTTGCTGTTGATCGAGGACAGCAGCAGGGCCCGCTCGTAGCCGCTGGAGGTCTCGCCGATCCCCCCGGCCGAGAGAGTGTCGCCGGTGAACAGCATGCGGCCGATGTGGAAGCAGGCCGAGTCGTTGGAGTGCCCGGGGGTGGCCAGCACCCGGATGGGAAAGCCGCACAGGTCCAGCGCATCCGTCTCTTCCAGCGCTTCCGCAGGGAACTCCAGCGCCGCCGGGTCCAAGGCGTGGACCTGGAGGTCGTACACCTTGCGCAGGGTGCGCAGGCCGTTGACGTGGGCCAGGTGGGAGTGGGTCAGCAGCACGTGCCGGGCGTACCAGCCGTTGCCCTCGATCAGCCCCAGCAGGTTCTCGTCGAAAATCCCCGGATCGATGAGCAGCGCCTCCCGCCCGGCCTGCCCGCCCAGCAGGTAGCAGTTGGAGAAGTTGGTCACGGAGTAGTAGCTGTAGAACTTCATTCGAAGAAGGCTTCTTCCGCGTTCGAGGCCTGGAAGTCCACCTCACTCAGGCTGGCCCCCTCGAAGCGCACCCGCTTCAAGTTGCAGTCGTGGAAGCTGGCCCGTTCCAGCACGGCCGAGGTGAAGCGGCTGGCGTACAGGTCCGAGCCGTCGAAGACGCAGTCGCGGCCGCGGACCCCCACGAAGTTGCAGCGCAGCAGGTCCGTGCCGCGGAAGCTGCAGCGCTCCATCGTCGCTCCCCCCAGCACCAGGCAATGCGCCTTGCAGCCGTCGAAGCTGCAGTCCGTCAGGGAGGCGAAATCCAGGAACAGCAGGCGGATGCGGGCGTCGTCGAAGCGCGCGCCGGCCAGGCGGGCCCGGGAGAGCAGCAGGCAGCGGATGCGCCGGCCGCGGAAGTCCAGACCTTCCGCCTCCAGGCCCTCCAGGTTCAGGTCGGCCAGGCGGCTTGAGCCGGCCAGGTGTTCCCGCACCAGGGCGGCGTAGCCCCCGGGGTCGGCCGCGTGCTGGAGGCAGGTTTCCAGAAGAAAAGCGCAGGGGCGGCCGCAGCCCGCGCTCGTGCAGCCGGTTTGCAGGAACATGCTGCAGAGCGTAGCGGAATAGACGAGAGGCGGTCAATGCCTGTAAAGTGGGATTCGATGAAGGCGTGCCATTTCTGCGGCCGGGAGCAGCCCGCAGGCGAGCGGGTATATCGCTCCTCGACCTGCGCCGGGTGCGGCAAGGACCTGAAGATCTGCCGCAACTGCCGGTTCTACAGCGCCGGAGCCCACTGGGAATGCCTGGAGACCATCCACGATCCGGTGGCGGACAAGGAGCGGGCCAATTTCTGCGAGTTCTTCCAGTTCCGGGATTCGCAGCCCGGGGAGAAGGGGCAGGGCCAGGGCGGCCAGCTGAAGCCCGCCAAGGCCCGGGACGACTTCCGCAAGCTGTTCGGTGGCGATTGAAGCCGCAGTGATGGACGGGCGCGCGGCCGAGCTGCTGGACTTCCCCGCGGTGCTGCGCGAGCTGCAGAACCTGGCCTTGAGCGCCCAGGGCCGCGAGCGCCTCGCCGGGGAGGCCATCAGCGACGACGCTTCGGAAGTGGAGCGCCGCAAGGAGCTCTCTTCCGTCTTCCGCCGCCTGCTGGAATCAGGCAAGAGCTTCCCGGCCCTGGATTTCCCGGACGTCGGGCCGCTGCTCGCGCGCTGCTCCAAGCAGGGCGCCCTGTTCGAAGCCGGCGAGCTGGCCGCCCTGGGCAGGTTCCTGGTTTCCGCCCTGCGCCTGAAGCGCCACGTCGACGGCCAGCCCGGCCTGGAGGCCATTGCCGCGGGAATCGCCGACCTGCGCAACCTTTCCCGCGAGATCTTCTCCCATGTCGATCGGGAGGGGGCGGTCCGCGAGGACCGCATACCCAGCCTGCGGGTCATCCGGGACCGCATCCGCGCGCTGCGCCGGGAGGCCGAGCGCCTGGCCCAGGGCTACCTGAGCCATCCGGACTACCGCACCTTCTGGCAGA
>MIBK01000127.1:3137-4560 GCA_001829505.1 Spirochaetes bacterium RBG_16_67_19
GTCAGAAGAACGGCCGCCTGGTGCTGCCCCTGCGCTCCAATTTCAAGGGCCGCATCCCGGGAATCGTGCACGACGTTTCCGCCACGGGCTCCACCCTTTTCCTGGAGCCGCTGGACATCGTGGAGAGGAACAACGAGGTCACCGAGCGGGAAAACGAGTACCGCCGCGAGCTCACCCGCCTGCTGCGGGGCCTGTGCGCCGCCGTCGTCCGGGCCGGCGGCCAGGTCGTCTCGAGCGTGGCGGCGGTGGCCGAGCTGGACAGCTACTACGCCCGCGCCGCCTACGCGGCGGCGCACCGCTGCGCGCGGGCGCTGCCGCTGGCCCAGGGATTGAACCTGCTGGAGGCCCGCCATCCGCTTCTGGGCCGGACGGCCGTGCCCATCAGCCTGGCCCTCGAGGGAGGCATCCGGGTGCTGGTGGTCACCGGCCCCAACACGGGGGGCAAGACGGTGAGCCTGAAGACCGTCGGCCTGCTGGCCCTGATGAACCAGTTCGGCCTGGAAATCCCCGCCGCGGAAGGCAGCGGCCTGGCCGTGTTCGACCAGGTGCTGGCGGATATAGGGGACGAGCAGTCCATCGAGCAGAACCTGTCCACCTTTTCCGCCCATGTGATCAACGCCGCGCGCATCCTGCGCGAGTCCGGGCAGCGCTCGCTGGTGCTTTTCGACGAGCTGGGCGCGGGCACCGATCCGGAGGAGGGAGTGGCGATCGCCATGGCCCTGCTGGATCATTTCATCCAGAAGGGCTGCCTTTGCCTGGCCACCACCCACCACGGCGTGCTGAAGAACTACGGATACACCCGCGCCGGGGTGGGCAACGCCTCCATGGAGTTCGACCTGGCCAGCCTGCAGCCCACCTACCGCATCCTGATGGGGGTGCCGGGGGAGAGCCACGCCCTGGAAATCGCCCGGCGCAGCGGCATCCCGGAGGAGCTGATCCGGAGCGCGGCCGCCTACCTGCAGCAGGAGCGCGGCGAGGCCGCCGACCTGATCAACCGCCTCGGCCGCAAGCAGCGCGAGCTGGCGGAGGCCGAGCGGGAGCAGGGCGAGAAGGAGAGACAGCTGGCGGAGCGCCGGCGCCAGAACGACCTGCTCAACCTGCGCCTCCGGCAGAGGGAGCGGGAGCTGGACCAGCAGGGCCTGGCCAAGCTGGAGAACTTCCTGCGCGACAGCCGCCGGGAGTACGAGCAGCTGGTGCGCCGGCTGAGGCAGGAGGGGGAGTCAGCGGGCCGACGCGAGACACTGGACTTCCTGCACGGCCTGGAGCAGCGGGCCCACAGCCAGGAGGAGCGGATCCGGGCCGAGGTGCCGGAGCCGGGGCCCCCGGAGGAGCCCCTGGCGGAGGGCATGGAGGTGGTGATCCGCTCCACGGGCAAGGCGGGGAGGATCCTGCGCCGGGGCAAGGGGCGGCGCTGGGTCGTGGC
>MIBK01000127.1:4577-7986 GCA_001829505.1 Spirochaetes bacterium RBG_16_67_19
CGGAGCTGGAGCCCTCCGAACTCACCGCGGCGCCTATCCGGCCGCAGGAAGCCCCGGCCGCGCCCAGCGTGAGCGAGGAGCTGGCCGAGCGCGACCTGCCCCACCAGCTGGACCTGCGCGGTCTGCGGCTGGAGGAGGCGCTGCGCCGTCTGGAGCAGCACCTGGACCATGCCGTGGTGCGCGGCTTGAACGAGTTCAGCGTGGTGCACGGCCTGGGGGAGGGGATCCTGCAGAGGGGCATCCATCGGTACCTGCGGGGCAGCCCCCTGGTCAAGGACTACTACTTCGCCACCCCGGAGGAGGGGGGATTCGGCAAGACCGTGGTGCGCCTGGCCTGAGATGCCTCGGCCTTGCCAGGGGCGGCGGCGGACGCTATGATGAAATCAAGGACCGGTAGGACCCTCCATGAGCCCGCTGATAATAATCCGGCTTTTCTCCTTCTGGCAGCTGCAGCTGGTGGCGCTGGCGGTGATCCTGCTCCTGCCGCTGGTCTCCTACCTGGCGGCCGTGAAAACCCGCGGCAGGCGCCTTCGCCAGTTCGTACCGCCGGCGGAGAAGACCGGCCAATAGCCCCCGCGCAAACCAGTGGATAAGATCGTCATCCGGGGGGCCCGGGAGCACAATCTCAAGAACGTCGACCTGGAGCTGCCGAGAGACCGGCTCATTGTGGTCTCCGGCATCAGCGGCTCGGGCAAGTCCTCGCTGGCCTTCGACACGATTTTCGCCGAGGGCCAGCGGCGCTACGTGGAGTCCCTGTCCTCCTACGCCCGCCAGTTCCTGGGCCGCCTGGACAAGCCGGACGTGGACCACATCGACGGCCTGTCCCCGGCCATCGCCATCGAGCAGAAGAGCACCCATTCCAATCCCCGCTCCACGGTCGGCACGGTGACCGAGATCTACGACTACCTGCGGCTGTTGTACGCCCGCGTCGGGGTGCCGCACTGCCCGCGCTGCGGGCGGGAGATCAGGGAGCAGTCCGTGGACCAGATCATCGACGCCGTGATGGGCCTGCCCGCCGGCTCGCGGCTGTGGCTGCTGGCCCCCGTGGTGCGCGGGCGCAAGGGCGAGCACCAGAAGGTCATCGAGGACGCCCGGCGGGCGGGATTCGTGCGACTGCGGGTGGATGGTGAGATGCGCACCCTGGACGAGCCCATCCGCCTGGAAAAGACGCGCAAGCACAGCCTGGAAATCGTGGTGGACCGGCTGGTGCTTGGCCCGGGGGTGGCCAAGCGCCTGGCAGACTCCATCGAAACCGCCCTGGAAGTGGGCGGCGGGGAGCTGGTGGCCCTGTGCCGGGACGGCAAGGAGGAGCGGGAGGAGCTGTTTTCGCAGTCCGGCGCCTGCCCTGACTGCGGCATCAGCGTGCCGGACCTGGAGCCCCGGCTGTTCTCGTTCAACAGCCCCTTCGGCGCCTGCCCCGAGTGCTCCGGCCTGGGAGTCACCCTGGAGTTCGACCCGCAGCTGGTCATCCCCGACCGCTCCCTTTCGATCAACGCCGGGGCCATTCTCACGCACAACCCCAAGGCCAACTGGCATCGCAGCATCCTGGAGGCCGTGGCCCGCCGCTTCCGCTTCAGCCTGGACACTCCCCTGGCCGAGCTGCCGGAAGCGACCTACCGGGTCCTGCTGTCGGGCTCCAAGGAGCCCATCCACGTCAAGTACGTGAACCGCGAGCAGACGGGACGCTTCGAGTACACCTCGCCCTTCAAGGGCATCCTGAACGACCTGCGCCGCCGTTACCTGGAGACCACTTCCGAGGGGGTGAAGCAGTGGCTGGAGGGCTTTATGCGCCAGCGGGAGTGCCCGGCCTGCGGCGGACGGCGCCTGAAACCCGAAAGCCTGGCGGTGACCGTGGCCGGCCGGGACATCCACGCCCTTTCCAGCCTCTCGGTGCGGGCCGGCCTGGACTTCTTCGCCGGGTTGAGTCTGCCTCCCACCCAGGCGGCGATCGCCGCCCAGATCCTAAAGGAGATCCGCGCGCGCCTGGAGTTTCTGGCCAACGTCGGCCTGGAGTACCTGACCCTGGAGCGCAGAGCCTCCACCCTGTCGGGGGGGGAGGCCCAGCGCATCCGCCTGGCCACCCAGATCGGCTCCTCCCTGGTCGGCGTGCTGTACATCCTGGACGAACCCACCATCGGGCTGCACCAGCGCGACAACCAGCGCCTGTTGAGCACGCTGCTCGGGCTGCGCGACCTGGGCAACACCCTCATCGTGGTGGAGCACGACGAGCAGACCCTGCGCGCCGCCGACTACATCGTGGACCTGGGGCCGGGGGCCGGGCGCCACGGCGGAGAGGTGATCTTTGCCGGCACCTATCCGGAAATCCTGAGCTCGGAGCGCTCCCTCACCGGGCAGTTTCTTTCCGGCCGCCTGGCCATCGAGGGCCGCCCCGAGCGCAGGCGCGGGACGGGGCGGAGCCTGCGTCTGCGCGGCGCGGCGGAGCACAATCTGAAGAGCATCGACGTGGATTTTCCCCTGGGCCTGCTCACCGTGATCACGGGGGTTTCGGGTTCCGGCAAGTCCAGCCTGCTGACCGACCTGCTGTTCCCCGTGCTCTCCAACCGGGTCAACCGCAGCCGCCTGCCGGAGGGCCACTACGAAACGGTGGAAGGGGTGGAGGAGATCGACAAGGTCATCAACATCGACCAGTCCCCGATCGGCCGCACCCCGCGTTCCAATCCCGCCACCTACGTCGGCCTGTTTACCCCCATCCGCCTGCTGTTCGCCTCGCTCCCGGAGGCCAAGGCCAAGGGTTACCGACCCGGGCGCTTTTCCTTCAACGTGAAGAGCGGGCGCTGCGAGAACTGCCAGGGGGCGGGAACCATCAAGATCGAGATGCACTTCCTGCCGGACGTCTACGTCACCTGCGACGTGTGCCAGGGCAGGCGCTTCAACCGGGAGACCCTGGAGGTGCGCTACAAGGGGAAGAACATCCACGAGGTGCTGCAGCTGACGGTGGACGAGGCCTACGAGTTTTTCCGCCGCCTGCCCGCCCTGGCCCACAAGCTGAAGATCCTGCAGGAGGTGGGCCTGGGCTATGTGCAACTCGGACAGTCGGCGCTGACCCTCTCGGGAGGGGAGGCCCAGCGGGTCAAGCTTTCCCTGGAGCTGGCCCGGCGCAGCACGGGCCGGACCTTCTACATCCTGGACGAGCCTACCACGGGCCTGCACTTCGCCGACGTGAAAAAGCTGCTCGAGGTGCTGCACCGCCTGGTGGACCAGGGAAACACCGTGGTCCTGATCGAGCACAATCTGGACATGATCAGGCAGGCTGACTACATCATCGATCTGGGGCCCGAAGGAGGGGAGGCCGGCGGGGAATTGGTCGCCAAAGGAAGCCCCGAGGAGGTGGCCCGCTCGCCGCACTCGCACACCGCCGCCTATCTGCGCCAGGCGGGCGGGAGGCCGT
>MIBK01000127.1:8127-13207 GCA_001829505.1 Spirochaetes bacterium RBG_16_67_19
CCGAAGACCTGGTGCGGGCCACGCTCGGCGAGGACATCGACACGGCCGGCTACTACGAGCTGGTCGCCTGGTGCCGGGAGCTCGGGCTGGCCGACACCGGCTCCAGCCAAGACCTGCGCTCCCGGCTGTACTCCCACTATGGGCTGAAGCCGGCTCCCGTCGAAGAGAAGGCCGGCAAGCGAGTGCTGGAGATCATGTCGGCGCGCTCCACGGAGTATTTCACCATCGAAGAGGTGGACGAGAACAACGTGCTGCTGCAGGGGGACGTGCTGGTGGAGCTGCGGGAGCAGGACGTCGTGCACCGCATCAGGGCCCAGAAGGTGCTCCTGAACCAATCGGCGAACCTGCTCACCGCGGAGGGCGGCCTGGAATACACCTTCAAGAGCGGCGGAAAGGAGGACGTATTCCACGGCGACCGGCTGACCTTCGACGTGGAGTCCTGGGAAGGGGTCTTTTTCAGCGGCGGGATGGAGGGGGACCGCCCGGTGGCGGGCAAACAGGTCCGCTTCCGCTTCGAGGCCGATTCGATATCCAAGCTGCGCGGCAGCACGGTGGTGCTGGATCGCGGCACCATCACCAGCTGCGACCTGCCCGCGAACCCCCACTACCACATCAAGGCCCGCAAGATCTGGGTTCTGGCCCCCGGGGAATGGGCCATCGCCAGCGCGGTCCTGCACATCGGGCGGGTGCCGGTGATGTACCTGCCCTTCTTTTTCCGGCCGGGCGACGAGTTCTTCTTCCACCCGGCCATCGGCTTCCGCGATCGGGAAGGCAATTTCCTGCAGACCACGACCTACTTGATCGGCCAGAAAACGCGCACCCCCAGCGCCCTTTCCGTATTGGCGGCTACCGAGGAGCAGGGCCAGCAGTACCGCCGGGAGATCCAGGGACTGTTCCTGCGCCAGCCGGAAGGCGAGCAGGTGCCGGTCACGGGCAACCGCTTCCTGAAGGTGTTCCTGGACTACTATACCCGCCTGGGAGTCTTCGCCGGAGTCAGCGGCGACTTCTCCCCGAAAATTTCCTTCCGTTCCGGGCTGGGCGTGACCCGCAACATCTACTTCACGGGCTCGTACGGGTATTCGCCTTGGAGCCCGGGCTCATACGAATCGGTCTGGAACCGGAGCTGGTTTCTGGGCACGGAGATCCCCTTTCGCTACGGCCTGGACGCCAAGTGGAGCCTGAGCGGAGCGCTGGCCAAGCTGTCCGGAAAATTCGAATACTACTCCGATCCCTTCTTCACCAAGGACTTCTACAACCGCTCGGAGGAAACGGGGTTGACCCGCCTGCTGGGCATGGAGGCCGCCCAGACCCAGGCGCAGACGTTGAGTGAAGGGGAAAAGCGGGCCCTGAGCTGGGAGGTCAACAGCCAGGCCGAGCTGAAAACCGGGAAGCTGGGGCCCTATCTGAAAAGGTTCTCCGTGCCCTACCTGAACGCCAACCTCTACTGGCAGAGCAAGCTGCCCACCCCCATACCGGAGGACGAGGACCTGGTCGACCCGACCATCTATTTCTATTACCCGGTGAGCCTGAAGCTGCCCAACGCGGCTTTGCAGGTGTCCGGGGACCTGCTTTCCCTGCCGGTGACAGGGACCACCGCGGCGCCGGCGCCCGCGAGTCGGGAGGCGCCCAAGGCGCCCCGGGAGCTGCGCCTGCCGGGGTCTGCTCCCAAGATCCAGCCCTCGGTCACCCAGGTACCGGCTGAGCCCGCCAGGCCCGCGGAACCTGACCAACCCGCCAGGGAAGCTGCCGCGCAGCAGCCAGAGGGCCAGCTGCGCCGGCCGGCGCCCCGGGAAAAGCTGGCGGATCTGCCGGCTCCCGTGCCGGTTTCCTTTTCCCTTACCTATCAGGCCCGCCCGGCCGTGGCGGTGGAGCAGAGCTTCAACTCGGATTCCTGGCTCAGCCCCTCCGATGTGTCCTATGACCTGGACTACACCAGCCTGGAGTCTTCGGGTGCAGGCAGCCTGGATTGGGCTCTGAAGATCTACGAGAATCTCTTCACCCTGAACGGCAGCATGGGCCTGTCGGGAAGCTATCGCACCAAGTACCGCCAGTCGGCAGCGGAGGACACCTCCTGGCAGAGTCTGGTTCTCGGCGACTACCGCTATTCGCAGCTCCAGGTGAAGAACCTCCTGGCGCTGAGCCTTTCGCCGTTCTATCGGGATCCGCGCCTGCGGGCTACGAAGCTGTCCTATTCGGTGAACTGGCTGCCGTTCCGGTACTCGCTGAACGAGGCGGCCTCCACGTACGGCTCGCCGGTATACTCCGGTCTCGCGCCGGGGTGGAACGCGGAAACCTTCAGCCAGCACCAGGCCGAAGCGGCGTTCGGGTGGCAGGCAGGGCCGAAACTCAGCAGCTTGAGCGTAAGCGCCCAGCTTCCGCCTCTGGCTCCCACCATCACCGCCAAGGTGGACGCCTCCGTCTGGCTTCTGCGCACCGCCGTCACCACCGTGTTCCGTGATACCGACAGCCTATGGAACCTGACCCTGCTGGAGACTTTCCAGCCCTCGGACAAATTCCGGCTGAGCCAGGAACTGCAGGCCGACCTGATGGACCGGCAGTGGACGCGCAGCGTCTCCTCCCTGACTTGGGGAGGCTTCACCTCGTCCTTTACGGCTCAGCAGCTTACAGGCGATGCCCTGGAGCCGGCCAACGTAAGCGCCGGGCTCAAACTGGCCCAGACCAGCTTCTATTTCTGGAAAAACCGTTCCAGGCTTGAAAGCTCGATCAATAGCTCTTGGAGCATGAACCTGTACTCCAATTCGATCGGCCTTTATGATAATAGCTTCATATTTTCCTTTACATTGAAGTATTTTTTATACAAATTTCTGGAGTTATCCATTACCACAAACTCATATAACAACCGAACGTATCAGTATTTTCCGGGCTTGGTCCCATCCTGGGTCAATCCCATAACAGATTTGTTGAAGTCGTTCAATTTTTTTAATACAGATGATCGAAAAGCTTCCGCCTTCAAGATCAAAAGCGTGGTGCTTGACATGGTCCACCATCTGCATGACTGGGACCTCACCCTGCGATACGAGGGCAAACCCCTGCTGGAAACCCAGGCCGGGAAACCGGTCTACACCTGGAGCGACAGCTTCTCCATCCTGCTGCAATGGATTCCCATTCCGGAGCTGCGCAGCAATCTGAAGGCGGACAAGGACGGCTTCTTCATCCGGGATTGACGCGGTCCCCGGCTGGGAGTAGATTTTTGCGATAAGTATGCGGAAACACCTGGCCGTTGCCCTGAAGAATCCGGAGAGCATCCAGGAGCTGTTCGGGGCTAACGACGACAACCTGGCGGTTTTCGAAGAGCTGCTGGGCATCCGCATCTACCTGCAGGGAAACCAGATCTACATCGACGCGGCCAACGCCTCGATCCGCGGCAGGCTGGAGGAGCTGCTGGCCCAGCTGCAGGAGCACCTGCGCCTGGGCAACGCGCCGAACCCGGACCTGATCCGGGCGGTGCACAGCTCGCTGTCCAGCGGGCGCAGCGAAGGGGTCGATATCTTGAAGGAAACCATGGTCGTGGTGCCCAACGGCCTGGCCAAGACCTTCCCGCGCAGCCACAACCAGGCTCTTTACCTTCAGGCCATCGAGCGGCACGACCTGGTGTTCGGCATCGGCCCGGCGGGGACCGGTAAAACCTATTTGGCTGTAGCCCTGGCCCTGAAGGCCGTGCTGGGGCGCAGCCGGCGGAAGCTCATCCTGACCCGGCCCGTGGTGGAGGCCGGCGAAAACCTGGGCTTCCTGCCGGGGGACCTGGAGCAGAAAATCAGCCCGTACCTGCGCCCCCTGTACGACGCCATGGAATCCCTGGTGCCCATGGAGACCATACGGCGGATGGAGGAGAATCGCATCCTGGAGATCGCGCCGCTGGCCTACATGCGCGGGCGCACCCTCAGCGACTGCTTCATCATCCTGGACGAGGCCCAGAACACCACCCGGGAGCAGATGAAGATGTTCCTGACCCGCATCGGCGAGGGCTCCAAGGCCGTGGTAACCGGCGACATCACCCAGATCGACCTGCCCCGCCAGCAGAACTCCGGGCTGCTCAACGTCATCCCCGTACTGGAGCGGATCCACGAGATCGCTTTTATCTTCCTGGGGGAGGAAGACGTGGTCCGGCATCCACTGGTCCGCAAGATCGTGCGCGCCTACCAGGACCATGAACAGGGCTGAACCGCGCGGCTGGCTGGCCGCCTTCCTGCGCCGGCAGGGCAAACTGCCGCCTCGGGCCACCGGCATCCTGCTGTTGAGCCTGGCCGGCACGCAGGCCATCGTCCTGATTTCCGGGCAGTACAAATCCCTGTTCAAGCACGTTTCCCCCGCCAGCTACGAAGTGGGCAGCGTGGCCCCCCGGGAGCTCACCGTGGAGCGGGACGTGCTGTACACGGACGTGGAGGCCACGCGCCTGCGCCAGGAGGCGGTGGAGAAGCTGGTGCCTCCCGTTTTCCGCATCAACGAGGAGATCGGGGAGAGCAAGCTGCGGCAGTTCGAGGAGTTCGGCCGCACCCTGGTCAGGCTGGCCGCCCAGGGGGAGCCCGCCGACACCATGTTCCTGAAGCTGCAGCTCTCCTTCCCCGGGGTGCTCGAGCGGCAGGACCTGGCCAGGGTGCGCCCCCAGGCCGCGCTGCTGCTGCAAAGGGCCCGCGAGCGCCTGGAGCAGGCCTACGACATCGGGCTGCTGCGCCTGCCCGATCCGGGCTCCGAGCTGTTCTCCGCCGGCTCCATCGAGCTGTGGCGCTGGCGGGAAGGGCGCCTGGAAAAGCAACCCGCCCTGCTCGAGGACCTGCTCACCCGCCAGCGCCTGCCTGACTGGGCCCTGGCCGGCCTGAAGGACCTGAGCGCCGAACAGGCCCGGCTGGCCGTCCGGCTGTTGGCAGCCTTCGCGGTGGAGAACGGCTTCCTGGACCTGGGCGAGACCCTCAAGGCCAAGGCCCGTGCGGTGCAGCAGGTGGAACCCGTGCTGGCCAAGCTCTCCCGCGACCAGGTCATCATCCGCAAGGGCGACCTGGTCAGCGAGGAGGAAGCCCTGCAGATCCGGGCCCTCAGCGAATACTCGGCCAACGTCAGCATC
>MIBK01000128.1:0-844 GCA_001829505.1 Spirochaetes bacterium RBG_16_67_19
CGCCTTGGCCTCGTGCGGGAGCGATCGCTTGAATTACAAGGATCAGTTGCGGGAGATCCTGGACACCAGCAAGAGCCCCTTCGAGATGAAGGAGCGGCTGCTGGAGTTGGACCAGGGCGTGCCGGACAAAGCGGTGATCAAGCTGAACCTGGGAATCCTGTGCCTCACCCTGGGGCAGATGGACGAAGCCGGCGTGTACCTGGGCCGGGCCCACGAGCTGAAGAGGGCCAGGCTGACGGGCGAGGAGCGGTATCTCCTGCTGTCCGGATTGGCGGAATACTCCTACAAGCGCGAACGCTTCGAGGAGGCTCAGGCCTTTGCGCAGCAAGCCCTGCAGATCGACGGCCAGGACAAGCTGGGCGACAGGCTGATCATCGCCCGCGTCCACTACAAGCGACGGGAACTGGACAAGGCCTACGAGTCGTTTCGGCAGGCGTGGACCGACAACCGGAAGCTCATGAACAAGGAGGACCACGACGTCTTCTTTGTCCTGCTGTTGAATGCGAAAGAGTGGATGGAAGCCTACCAGGTGGTTCAGGCATACATGGAAAAGTTCGGTTACGAATACGGGCTGGGGGTCAAGACTTCCGCACTGCTGGAGAAGACGGGGAGGATCAATTCGAGCATCCTGGCGGCGTTTACCGATTTGCGCTACGGCCAGTTCCGGGGAATGATCAGCCTGGAGACGGTCAGGAAGAACCTGGAGGAGCTTGGCCGCCAGCTTCAATCTTCCGTGTGGACCCATCAGAACCGGGGCGAGCGGGTCCTGGCGGGACTCCGGTACGTGCTGGACGAACGGTGGGGAGAGGCGGGAAGGGTCTTTCAGGAGATCGGCCCGGACACC
>MIBK01000128.1:855-2023 GCA_001829505.1 Spirochaetes bacterium RBG_16_67_19
GGTGCGACTGTGGTTCCTGGTGGTTCGGCTGGAGAACGGGGACGCCGAGGCGCTGGTCGAGGCGCTGGCTGCCTTTTCCAACGAGGAATCCTTCTTCCGAGGATTTCCCGAGTACTACTACCGGTGGTGGAGGGCGCTGAAGCGCCGGCAGACCGGCTACTCGCTGTCGAGGGCGAAGCCTGTGCTGGAAAACGCGGTTTACTCCGCTCGCGGAACCTCGTACGGCCTGGAATCCAGGCGGGAGCTGGGCCGGCTCATGGGCTTCGCCCCGGCGGACAGCGAACGGGTGCTCGTGGGCTACGAGCTCAAAGAGCTGGCGGAAAAGTACCGCGGCACCCGGGAGCTGCAGTACATCGAGCCGATGCTGCAGGCCCTCCGGATCGGGAACAACGACTACACCACCCTCACCGAAGAGGCTCTCCGGGCACTGGCGGCTGATTCCTTTGACCTGCGGACTTACCTGCTGCGTCGAAGGGAGGAATCCGAGGGCAACCTCAGGCGGCGCCTGGACAATGTGCTCAACTGAAGCAGAACCGGCAGGAACAGCAGCGACGCGAGCACCGCTGCGGTGACTCCGAAGATGATGACGAAGGCCAGCGTCCCCGAAAAGCCGGTAACCCCCCCGGCCGCGATCAAAAGCGGTACGGAGCCGATGACGGTCGTCCCGGAGGTCAGCACCAGCGGCTTCAGCCGTCCGAACATGGCCTTGAGGATCCCCTGGTCCGCTTCCTTCTCGCCGGCTCTTGCCGCCTGGTAGCCGTCGTAAATCAGGATGGAGTTGTTTACGGCCATGCCGGAGAGGATGATGCACCCGATGATCACCGAAAGCTCCAGGGCGGTCCCGAATACGGCCAACAGCACGGCGGGAACTCCAACGGAAAGTGGAACGATGCTCAGGATGAGAAGAGGGGCCTGGAAGCTTTCGGTTTGCACCGCGATCACCACGTAGACCAGGAAGATGGCCACGAGGAACAGCAGCCACACGAATCGGAACCGTTTCTGGGTTTCCCTGAGATCCTGGTCGAGAACGAACCCATAGCCGATCGGCAGGTGTGCTCGCTCCACGACGGCTCGGATGCGCTGGGTCAGGAGCTCCAGGTCCTGCACGGTCACCGTGACGGAGAAGAAGATCGCGTTCTGGCGATTGAGGCGGTACAGGCGCGCAGGC
>MIBK01000128.1:2054-5869 GCA_001829505.1 Spirochaetes bacterium RBG_16_67_19
TTGGGCGAGCCTGATGGTCCCCCCCCCGCCGGAGCTGACCGGAAGGAAAGTCAAATCCCCCCTGCCCAGCCGGCGCCGATTCTCCCCGAAGACTCTCAGGTCCAGCTCCCGGCCCTCCTGGATCCACTTCAGGGCAACCGGTCCCTGCACGTTCCACCGCAGCGCCGAAGCGACCTCGGAAAGGGTCAGCTTGCTGCCGAACAGCCTTTCCATGTCCGGCCGAAAGATCAAAGCCGGCGGGTCCTCCTTGAAGTGCAGCACCCCGTCCGTGACCCAATCCTGCGCGACAAGATCCTGCACCAGGCTCCTGGCCAGGGTTTTCAATGCCCGGTGGTCGTAGCCGGTAATGGCGCATTCCAACCGGGCTCCTTCCCGCGGGGAAGGCTCATCGAAAAACAGGAATCCCTGAGGAACTGACGGGGCCTTTTCCTTCATGTACCGCATCAGGGAGGACTCGTCGATGCGCGAGGGGAGGTACTCCACGCTGAGCTCCGCTTTTCCCCGTTTGGCCTGGCTCTGCACCCGCGTGATGAAGGGAGCGTCGAGGAGGGTCTGCACGAAGGCCGTGGTGCGGCTGTCGACCGTTCCGAGGTTGGTGCCGCTGGGAAACTCCAATTGCGCGAACAGCACCGTATCGCGCTCGGAGAAGGAGAACTTCTTGGGGGCCAGGACAAAGGCCAGGACGCAGCCGGCGAGCGCCAGGCCATACCCGGCAAGGAACGGCAGCGGGCGCAGCAGGGACCGGCGCACATACCTCGCGTAGAGGGACTTCAGTTCGGCCAAAAGCCGGGGCGCCGGGGGCTTTCCGCTTGCCCGGATGGCTCCCGACAGGAAGAACGGCGGCAGAAAGAGGAAGTTGAAAATCAGGGCGACGATCAGCATGACGGAGATGGCCAGGGATATGGAGCGGATCCCGGGGGCGGCGGGCTCCATGCCGTACAGGGGCAGGAACACGATCAGGGTGGTAACGGTGGAGGAGAGCAGCGGCGCGAACAACCGCCGCACGGGCCAGGGGGGTGACTGCGTCATGGCGTGGGAGATAACCAGGGAGATGTCGATGATCAGCCCGTTTCCCACGGCCATGCCCACCAGGATGTGCCGGTCGAGGGAGACCCCCAGGGCGGTCAGCACGGCGGCGCTCAGATACACCACCAGGGGAAACTCCAGGGATAGCAGGAGCACCAGGCGGAGATTGGGCAGAAGCAGCAGGAGAAAGACCGTGAGGGAAAGGATCCCGACGCCGATGGCCACGGCCACCTCCCGGAGTCCCTCTTCCATCCGGACTCCCTGGTCGTAGATGGTGCTCACCTCGTAGCCTGCCTGCCGAAAAGAACGGATCGTGTTTCGGATGGTGCGCGACAGCAGGATCAGGTTCGCCTTGCCGCCGCCGTACACGTAGGCCACGACCCGCTGGCTGCCGTCCACCCTGCTGACCGACTCCGGGTAGCAATGGGTGTAGGAGACGGAGGCAATCTCACCGAGTTGGATGCTTCCGCCCCCGGGGGTCGGCAGGCGCAGGCCGCGGATCGCTTCCAGGGATTCGAGTCTCCCCGTCAGGGTCACCGGGTAGTCGAAGCGCTGTTGCCGCAGGCTGCCGAGCGGAACGAACAGGTGTTGGGACTGCAGCGCCGAGGCAACCGAGGGCGGGGTGATGTCGTACGAAGAAGCTTTGCCCGGCGCCACCTCGATCTGAATTTCTTGCAGGCCGCCCCCACCGATCTCGATTTCGCCGGTGCCGGGAATCCGCTGGAGCTCCGGCTTCAGTTCCTTCTCGATCAGGTCCCGCAGCCGGGAGTTGTCGATCAGAGTCGAGGAGAACGCCGCGATAAACACCGGTCGATGCGACCGGGAGGAGGAGGCGATCTGGGGTTTCTGGGCCGACCGGGGGAAGCGGGCCTGGGCCCGGCTCACGCGGTCCCTCAGGGCGAGGTAGAAGCGGGCCGGGTCGACCTCGCCGTGCAGCCGCAGGATGACCCTCGACTGCCCGAACTCGCTGGCGCTGCGAATCTCGCGGATGCCGGGAAGATCGGCGACCAGGTTCTCCAGCGGGATGGTGATGCTCTGCTCGATTTCTTCGGCATTCACTCCATAGTGGTAGGTGATGACGCTGTACGTGCCGGCGGCGTCCACGCTGGAACCGAAGCGGGCGTTGCGCAGGAGGAAGGCGGATACGCAAACGATCGTCAAGAACAGCAGGGAAAGGGATCTGGTCCTGCCATACAGCGCGCTCACCCCGGCCTCCGGCGCCATCCGGCCTTGAAGTAGAGGTGGAAGATCCAGGGATAGACCAAGAGGCTCACGGCGGTGGTCGTGGTGAGTCCCCCGATGATGCTCAGAGCCATGCCGCTCTGCCCGTTGTCGCCCCCCAGGTTCAGGGCCACCGGAACCAGGGCCAGCACCGTCGTGAAATGGGTGATGAGCACCGGCCGCAGGCGCGATTCGGTTCCCCGGTAGATGCTGAACAGGGGATTGCCTGTCCCGGGCCGGCGGGCCCGGATGTGGAGGTACAGGACAATCGCATTGTTCACCGACAGGCCGAGAACCACCAGCACGCTGAGAAGGCCGTTGAGGTTGAGGGTCTGCCCGAAAAGGCGCAGCGCGCCGATCGCCCCGGACACCCCCACCGGCAGCAGGAGCAGAAACACCAGCGGGAGATAGAAGCTCTCGAACTGCGCCCCCAGCAGGGCGTACAGGAGGAACGCGGCCAGCGCCATCAGGAGCAGGATGGGCCGGAGCTGGCTCTCCCAGGTTTCCCGGTCGATGTCCACGATCGCCCGCCTGCCGGTCATCCGGGTGAGCAGCCGCGCGTCCCCCCTCGGCGCCTGCAGGCGGAAGGCGTCCTGCCTTCCGGAGCGGAACAGCAGGGAGGGGATGGCCGTGCGCCGGATCTGTACCACGTCCGAAAGCCGGATCTTCTGGCCGTTTTCCAGAAGCACGACCAGGCGTCCCAGGTCGGCCACATTGTCCCGGTAGGTCTCGGCCAGCCGGACGATGATCGGGATGTTCCTGCCGTCATCCCTGTAGAGGCCGGCCACGCTGCCGTGAATCGCGCCGGAGCCGAACCGGGACAGCGCCGCCAGGGACAGGCCGTAGGAGGACAGCGCTTCCCGGTCGGGAAGGAGGTGGACTTGGGGCTTTTCCCCTTCCGGGTACACCGTTATCCCCTGCCCCTCCTCCTCCCGGAGCAGCTCCTGCAGGGAGGACTCCAGCATCTGCCGGTTGCTCCCGCGGATCTCGAAGGTCCTGGTCTGCTCTCGAAGGCCAAGAACGCCCAGCAGGGGGTTGTCGATCCTGCGGACGTCCCACTGCGCGGTGGCATCCTGAAGGAGTCTCTCCAGATCCGCCCGGAATCTCTCCAGAGGTTGATCCCGGCCTCGGGCGCTCAGCCCAATTTCCACCTCCAGGCTCTCCCCGCTTCCCTCGCTGGCGGCGACGTAGTACGGATCCAGGGGATCCCCGCCGGCGCGGATGACCGTGTCCCGTATCCAGGGGAGTGCGGACAGGTGGCGGTGCAGGTCAGCCGCGAAGAAGTGCAGGTAGTCCATGCCGGTGCCGGGGGCGAAGCGGATGGTGAGGACGGCACGGTCGGGCACCGGCGCCTGCAGCCAGGAGGTTCCGATCGTCCTCAGGGAGAAGTACCCGCCGGCCAGCAGGACCGCCACGAACAGGGCGTAGAGCACGGGACGGCGCAGCAGCAGGCGCAGCAGCCGCCGGAGGCCCGGGCTTTGCTTCCCCCGGTCCCCCGACGGGTCGGCGGTCCCGAACCAGCGATACAGGACCGGCACCAGGGTCACGGCGAAGAGCAGCGAAACCCC
>MIBK01000128.1:5917-6247 GCA_001829505.1 Spirochaetes bacterium RBG_16_67_19
CAGGCCGGGCAGGAAGAACAGGGGCAGGAAAACGATCAGGGTGGTCAGGGTGGAGCCGAGAACCGCTGAGGCCACTTCGGCGGTCGCTTGGACCAGGGCCTCCGCGGATTTCTCCCGGGCCCGGGTCTGCAGGTTCTCCAGTACCACGACGCTGTTGTCCACCAGCATGCCGATGCCGATGGCCAGTCCCCCCAGGGACATGATGTTCAGCGATATGCCGAGGAGGTAGAACGAGGCCAGGGTGGAAAGAATGGAGGCGGGTATGGAGCACAGCAGGATGATCGACGAGGAGATTTTCCGGAGGAACAGCAGGATGATCAGGAAGGCCAT
>MIBK01000129.1 GCA_001829505.1 Spirochaetes bacterium RBG_16_67_19
GGAGTTCGAGTTCGAGAAGAGCGCGGAGAACCTGGGCCGGGCCATCCGCCAGTTGGGCGTGACCTGGCCCGTGGTCCAGGACAACGACTATGCCCAATGGCAGGCCTATGCCAACCGCTTCTGGCCGGCGAAATACCTGATCGACGCCAAGGGCCGCCTGCGCTACTTTCACTTCGGGGAAGGGGCCTACGAGCAGACGGAAGCCGTCATCCGGATGCTGCTGCGCGAGACCGGCGGGCTGGTCGGCAAGGAGGTCTCGGGTCCGGAGCCGGAGCTGGCGGCGGGCACCCCGGAAACCTACCTGGGTTACGGGCGGGCGCGTGGCTTCGCTTCGGCGGTGCCGCCGAAGCCGGACGCCAGCGAGCGTTACCGGCCGGCGCGGACCCCGGGCAACGGGGAATGGAACCTGGAAGGCGGCTGGACGATCCACAGGGAGTTCGTGGTCCCGGATTCCGCGGGCAGCCTGGAGCTGGGCTTCCGGGCCCGCGACGTGTTCCTGGTGGTCGAACCGGAGGGCCCGGGCGGAAGCATCCGCGTGAGCCTGGACGGGCGCCCGGCTCCGGATACCCAGGACGTGCGCCAGGGCCTGCTGGAGGCCGGCTCCAGCAGGCTGTACCGGCTGGTCTCCTTGGGCGAGGCCGGGGCGCACGTGCTGCGCCTGGAGGTGCGGGGCCGCCTGCGCCTGTACGCATTCACTTTCGGCTGAATCGGGAATCGAGGAAGGAGATACAAATGAGAGGCATTGTTTCCATGGCGTTCCTGGCGGCGGTGCTGCTGGGCCCGGCGGATGCCGGTGCTCAGGAGGTCAAGTACAGCAAGCCGCCTCTGGTCGAGCTGAAGAAGAAGCTCAGCAGCCTGCAGTTCCACGTGACCCAGGAGGAGGGCACGGAGCCCGCGTTCCAGAACGAGTACTGGAACAACCACCAGGCGGGCATCTACGTGGACGTCGTCTCCGGGGAGCCCCTGTTCAGCTCCACGGACAAGTACGACTCGGGCACCGGCTGGCCGAGCTTCGTCCGCCCCCTGGAGGCGGCTAATGTGCTGGAGCGGACGGACAGCAGTTGGGGCATGGTGCGCACCGAGGTGCGCAGCCGCTGGGCCGACTCGCACCTGGGCCACCTTTTCCCGGACGGGCCGCCGCCCACGGGGCAGCGCTATTGCATGAACTCCGCGTCGCTGCGCTTCATTCCGGTGGCCAGGCTGGAAGCCGAAGGCTACGGCCGGTACCTGGCCCTGTTCAAGAAGTGAAGAGGGAGGGAGGAAGAATGAAAGCATTGTTGGCCGGCGCCGCGGCGCTGGTATTGCTGTTGGGCGCGGCCCGGGCGCGCGCCGATTTCCCCGCTCCGCCGGTGGATCCGGCGGAGAAAGGCACGCGCACGGCGGTGTTCGCCGGCGGCTGCTTCTGGGGGGTGGAAGCCGTGTTCGAGCGGCTGAAGGGCGTGCAGGAGGTGGTTTCCGGCTATTCCGGAGGGGAGGCCAAGACGGCCCACTACGAGGTCGTGGGCACGGGCCGCACCGGCCACGCCGAGTCAGTGCGCGTCATCTACGATGCGTCCCGCGTGAGCTACGGCACCCTGCTGAAGGTGTTCTTCTCCGTGGCCCACGACCCCACCCAATTCAACTTCCAGGGGCCGGATTACGGCACCCAGTACCGCTCGGCGATCTTCTACGCCGATGCGGCGCAGAGGCGCGTGGCGGAGGAGTACATCCGCTCGCTGGACAAGGGCCGGGTGTACGGCAAGAAAATCGTCACGCAGCTCTCGCCGCTGGAGGCCTTCTACCCTGCCGAGGACTACCACCAGGACTACCTGCGGCAGCATCCCACGCAGCCCTACATCATGATGTGGGACCTGCCCAAGATCGCCGCGCTGGAAAAGGAGTACCCGCAGCTTCTTGAGAAGCGGTAGCGGCGCGCGGCAGCGGGGCGCGGCCCGGGCCCAGGGTGCCGGGCGCGCCTACTGCGCCGTGGCGTGCTCCAGCTCCGCCAGCGCGTCGCTGTACTGCTGGCGCGCACTGGCTAGGTCCAGTCCGGCCTGCTGATGATCGTCCAGCGCCTGGCGGAGCGACGTAAGCTCCGTCAGGCCGGCGGCGTACTCCGCGCTGCGCAGCTCGTAGATCCTGCGGGTCAGCCGCTCGCTTTTCTCCAGAACGCGCAGGGATTCGCTCAGGGCCTGCAGCTCCTGGACCAGGGAGCGGATCTCCACTTCCGCGGACAACCGGGTTTCTTGCAGGGCCAGCTCCGCTTTGGCCAGCTCGTCGCCGGCTTCCGCCACCTGCACGCGGCCGGCGGAGCCGGGCAGCCAGGTGTCCAGCGGGACGCTCAGAGAGAGCTGGGCGCTGCCCCGCCCGTCCCAGCTCCCGGTGCCGGTCCGCGAGGAGCCGTTCAGCGAGTAGGACAGCGAGGCCGTGGGGGTCCTCGCCTGGGCGGCAGCCTGACCGGCCTGGCTGCGCCGCAGCTCCACGTCCAGCGCGGCCGCGCGCACGTCCGGGCGGGAGGCCAGCCGGGCCCGGACCAGGGCCTCGGCTTCCACCTGGGCTTCCGGCACGCGGAAGGATCCCTGCACCTCCACCGGCGTGCCCGGCTCCAGGCCGATCAGGCTCTGCAGCTCCAGCAGGGCGGTCTGGAAGCCGGCCCGGGCCTGGGCGAGCTGGGGGCCGAGCTTCTCCAGCGTCATCTCGGCGCTCAAGGCCTCCACTTCGGCGATCAGTCCCGCCGCGTAGTTGCGCCGCGCGATGTCGGCGGACAGGGAGGCGCTTTGGGTGCTGCTCTCCAGCAACGCAATCTTCTCCCTGCCCAGCAGCAGCGCGTTGAAGCTCCGGCGCACCTCCAGGCGCAGGGCGCTTTCCCCCTCCTGCGCCCGCACCTCCGCGGCCTGATACAGCAGCAAGGCCGCGCGCGCGCCGTAGGGTGTGGCCAGCGACAGCGGCAGGCTGGCCGACAGGCTGAGGGACAGATCCCAGGGGCTGGACCCGGCGAAGTTTTGCGACCCGCTCAGTCCGGCTCCCGCGCTCAGGGAGGGCAGGTAGGCGTTCCAGGACGTGGCGCTCTTGCGCCGCAGGGTTTCCAATTCAATGCGCGTGGATTTCAAGCTCAGGCTGTTCCGCAGCGCCTGCTCTACGGCCGAGCCCTCGGTCAGCAGGACCGGCTCTCCGGCCAGGGCCGATAGGCCCGAAACCGCAGCGGACAAAACCAGGCAGGCGGCGAGGATCACGATCTTCATGCTCACGCAGTTGCAAGCACCGTGCCATCCTATCCTCATTCCAGGGCGCAAAAAGGCCCTTTGAAGGGGATGCGGCCAGCGCCAACTGTGCAAGAACCGCGCATGGCGGGGACAGGCGCAGTTTTTGCACATCCGGCCTGCGGAAGAGCTCTCCTGAACCAGGCAAAAGGCCGCAAAAGCCCTCATTCCGCGGCCCTGTTTGGCATGGTTCTTGATTATAGGGAGGCATGAGCAATCCGAAGAAATCCAGACGCCTGGTCCTTTGGCTCCTGGCGGCCTGCCTGCCGGTAGTCGGGGGAGGGGCGTACCTTTGGTTCGGCAGGCAGAAGAGCTCCTCCTCCGCGGTTGGAACGCCCGCCACCTACCAGGTGCAGGCGGTCATCCGCTCCTCGGCCATCGACGTGACCGGAAACCTGGAACCCATTGAGAGCGAGGACATCGGCTTCGCGGCCAGCGGAAAGGTGGCCAGGGTGTACGTACAGGAAGGGAACCGTGTGCGCGCGGGGGACCTGATCGCGGAGCTGGACGACAGCCAGCAGCGCTACGACCTGGCCAGCCTGGACTACAAGCTGGAGAAGGCCAGGATCTCCGGCTCGAAGAGCGAGCTGGAGCTGCTGGAGCTGGAGCGGAAAATGAAGCAGGTCGACCTGCAGGAAAAGAAGGTCTGGACCACGATCTCCGGGTTCGTCTCCGACGTCGACGTGCGGGAAGGGGAGTACGTGAAGGCGGGGGAGGAGATCTCGCCCATCGCCCGGGTCATCGACCTGTCGGCCCTCAAGTCCGAAGTGGAGATCGACGAGCTGGACGTGCCCAGCGTGAAGGTCGGCCAGAAGGTCGTGTTCCACATCGACGCGCTGCCCGACCTGGAAGTCACCGGCCGGGTTTCCCTGCTGCCGCTGGAGGGCCGGGTGACCACGGAGGGGATCGCGGTGCTGGATGCGGAGGTGCGCATCGATAATCCCCCAAAGAGCCTGCTGCCCGGCTACTCCTTCAGCGCCCGGATCCTCGCCGGCGAGGACGAGCGCCTGCTGGTGCTCGACGAGAAGGCCCTGCAGAAGGTCGGTGGGCGCAGCTACGTGCTGCTGCTTCCGGCCGCCCCTGAAAGAGCGCAGGCCGCGCTCCAGCCCGAGCGGCGGGAGGTGAAGACCGCGGCCTACGAAACCGGCCAGGTGCGCGTGCTGGAAGGCCTTTCCGAAGGGGACGTGGTGCTGGCCGCCGCGGCCGCCGCGACGGGCGAAGGGCGCGCCGCCGGCCGGCAGTCCGCCAACCCGCTGTCCATCTTCGGCTTCCGCGCGCCTGGAGGGGCCAGGACGGGCGGGGGGTCGGGCGGGGGGTCGGGCGGTCCGCCGCCGGGAGGCCAGCGGTGATCTCGGCCGTTCAGCTCACCAAGGAGTACCGCATGGGCGAGAGCACCGTGCACGCCCTGCGGGGCGTGAGCCTGCAGGTGGCCGCCGGCGAGCTGCTGGCCATCATGGGCCCCTCCGGCTCGGGCAAGTCCACCCTGATGCACCTGATCGGCTGCCTGGACACCCCGACCACGGGGAGCCTGTCCCTCGACGGGGAGCCGGTGGCCGGCTTGAGCGAAGAGCAGCTGGCGGTGATCCGCAACCGCAAGATCGGTTTCGTGTTCCAGCAGTTCAACCTGCTTTCCCGCATCACGGTGCTGGAGAACGTGACCACGCCGTTGATGTACGGCGGGGTGGGCTGGCGTGAACGCGGCCAGCGGGCCGAGGAGGCCCTGGACCGGGTCGGCCTATCCGACCGGCTGCGCCACCGGCCCACCGAGCTTTCCGGTGGGCAGCGGCAGCGGGTGGCCATCGCCCGGGCGCTGGTCACCCGCCCGTCCATCATCCTGGCCGACGAGCCCACCGGGGCCCTGGACCAGGAGACGGGCCGGGCGATCCTGGACCTGTTCGCGGCGATCTGCGCCGAGGGCAAGACCGTCATCGTGGTGACCCACGACCCGCAGGTGGGCGCCTTCTGCGGGCGCCGGGTTGCCCTGCGCGACGGCCTGTTGGAGGAGTAGCATGTTCTGGGAAAACATCCGCATGGCGCTGCGGGAATTCGGCGCCAACCGCCTGAGGACCTTCCTGTCGCTGCTGGGGATCGTGATCGGCATCGGCTCGGTCATCAGTATCACCACCCTGGGCCAGAGCGCCACGGCCAGTGTGCAGAAGCAGGTGGCCCAGGGCGGCTTGGAGACGATCACGGTCTTTTCCGGCAGGGACGCGGCCAAGGAAGTGCGCCGCCTGTTCACGGTGGACCTGGGCGAGC
>MIBK01000130.1:0-149 GCA_001829505.1 Spirochaetes bacterium RBG_16_67_19
CAGGTGGCAGATGCCGGGAAAAACGCATTCAATCGCCATCATGCTTTCACCCTCATAGTCGTCGCAGGCCCAGGCCGCCGCCGACTTCGATCGTGGAGCCCGTGGAATAGTCCAGGTCGCCGCGGGCGATCGCCGCCACGAGGGCAGCC
>MIBK01000130.1:289-509 GCA_001829505.1 Spirochaetes bacterium RBG_16_67_19
AGGCCTTCACGGCCATGTGCAGGGCCGCCTTGCTGAGGCAGTACTCCGCCCCCGTGGGGTTGGCCATGTAGGCCTGCACCGAGGTGATGAAGACGATGCGCGGAACGCGGGCCGTCGCCTGTTCGCGGAAGCGGATCATGCGGCGCGCCAGCGCCTGGGACAGGAAGTACGGGCCTTTGAGGTTCACCGCCAGCACCCGCTCCAGCCGTTCTTCCGGACC
>MIBK01000130.1:623-869 GCA_001829505.1 Spirochaetes bacterium RBG_16_67_19
GATGTCGGCCCGGAAGACGGTGGCCTTCCCACCGGCCGCCTCGATCGTCCGCTGCACCTCGTAGACCCCCCGGGTCCGTTCGGCCGGGTCGGCGGTGCGGCTGTTGAGGACTACGGCATGGCCCTCCCGGGCCAGGCGCAGGGCGATCCCCCGGCCGATCCCTCGGGAGGCGCCGGTCACCAGGGCCGCCGGGATTTCCTTCACGGACTGCCCTTGCGCACGAGCGCGATGGCGGCCTGCAGGCTG
>MIBK01000130.1:1109-4435 GCA_001829505.1 Spirochaetes bacterium RBG_16_67_19
GCCGCGGCGCAGGCGCTCGCCCAGGCGGCGCGCCTTCTCCGGAAGCCTCTTTTCCACCAGCTCCTCGATCACGGCGATGCCGGCGGCCGCGGCCAGGGGATTGCCGGCGTAGGTGTGCCCGTGGAAGAACTGGATCTCCTGTTCCGGCCGCCCGTAGAAGCTTTCGGCCAGGTCCTCCCGCACCATGATCGCCCCGCTGGGGATCACCGCCCCGGACAGCCCCTTGCCGGAGCACAGGATGTCCGGCACCACGCCGAAGGTCTGGGCCGCGAACATGTCCCCGGTCTTGCCGAAGCCGGTCAGCACCTCGTCGAAGATCAGCAGCACGTTGTGGCGCCTGGTGATGTCGCGCAGGATGGCGAAGTACTCCTCGGTGGGGGTGACGATCCCGCCGGTGTTGCAGATCGGCTCCACGAGCACCGCCGCCACCGTCTCGGGGTTCTCGTTGACGATGATCTCCTCGAACAGGCCCGCGCAGAAGCGGTTGGTTTCCTCCCAGCTCGGAAAACGGTCCCGCAGCTGGATCGGGGAGAAGGCCTTCAGGAAGCCCGGCATGTGGGGCTCGAATTTGACCTTGCGTTTGGCCCCGCCGCTGGCCGACATGGCGGCCATGGTGCCCCCGTGGTAGCTCAGGTAGTTGCTGATCACCTTGCTCTTCAGCGGGTGCCCGGTCTGCTGGAAGTACTGGCGGGAAAACTTGAGCGCCGCCTCGATGGATTCCGATCCGCCGCTGAAGCCCTTGATCCAGTTGAGGTTCCCCGGGCTGACCGAGCCCAGCTTTTCGACGAAGGCCAGGGTCACCCCGGCGATGCCGTGCAGCGGCGGGGCGAAGGTCAGGTGGTCCATCTGCCGCTTCACCGCTTCCAGGACGCGCGGCGGCCGATGCCCGAGCACCGCCACGAAGATCCCGCCGATGGCGTCGAAGTAGCGCCGGCCTTCCAGGTCCCAGAGGTACAGCCCCTCGGCCCGATCGAAGATCAGCGGCCGCTCCAGGAACTCGGCGGTCTGCTGGAAGTCGATGAAGGTGCGGCGGATCAGGCTCTGCTGCCGGGGGGAACAGGACACGAAATCACCTCCGTCGGACAATCTGCCCGCTGCGGCTGCCGGTGAAGCGGCCGCGGTCGTAGGCCAACACCCCGTTGACCAGCACGTACTCGATGCCTCGCGGCGGGAGCGAGGGATTACGGAAATCGTCGGGGGCGGACAGGTTCGGGAAATCCATGACCACCAGGTCCGCCCAGGCGCCGGGCTCCAGTACGCCCCGGTCCGACAGCCCGAAAACCTCCCGGGCCGGGAAGGCGGTGATCTTGCGCACGGCCTGTTCCAGGGGGATGCGCCACTGGCTCACGGCGGTCCGCAGGAACCAGGCAAAGGCGCCGTAGGCCGTGGGGGAGACGCCGTAGTTGAAGATCCCCGCCCCCGGGCCCGGGTTGGCCGGCAGGGCGTGCACGTCCGTGATGGGGATGCCGCGGGGGTGGCGCAGGAAGTGCTGCATGGTCCCCCATTCCCTCTTGTCCTTGCACAGCGCCCAGGTGGCCGCGGGATCGCTCGATAGAATATCGCACAGGACCTCCACGGAATCCTCGTACACCGCCTTGGCCGTATGGTCCGGCTCGCGGCCGCGGGCCAGCTCCCAGAGGGTTTTCCCCTCGTACTCCCGGCGGGCGCAGCGCAGGACCCGGTAGCACTCCGACCAGTAGGGATCCGTGACGGGGTGGATCATGCCCAGCTTCACTTTCCCGGAATCCAGCCGCCGGCGCAGGAGGTTGCGGGAAGCACGCCTCTTCCAGTCCAGGCCGCGCAGCTCCTCCGGAAGCGAGTCGATAATCGGCAGCTCCGCGCCGATGCTGTGCGGGGAGCAGACCACGTTGAAGCTGACCTCCAGGCCCTCGGCCAGGGGCGCGTCGATGAGAGCCTCCAGCGTGGCGCGGGCCAGGGCCTCGTCCAGGTACTCCGGATGCGGCTGGGGGATCAGGTAGGCGGGGGTGAGGTGGGCGATGTGCAGCCGGACCCCGCCGGCCAGGCGGCTGATCTCCACGGCTTCCAAGAGGCCGTGATAGCGGCCGGTGAGGATCTCCCCCTTGGGCCCGCTGTAGATGCCGTAGGCGTTCTCCCCGGCGCGGCTGGCGGGCCACTGGTTCTGGTGGTGCCGGGTGTGCGGAGCGAACACCCCGTCCCGCTCCTTCACCAGGCGGGCCAGCTCGACGACCTCGGACATCTGCGCGTAGTGCCCGGGAGTGCCGGCGTCGAAGCCGGCGGACAGGCCGAAGCAGCCGGCCTCCAGGCATTCCCGCAGGAGCTCCTTCATCGCCGCGAGCTCTTCCGGGCGGCAGGAGCGCTGGTAGTCCGACCCCATGACCGCTCCGCGGATGGCGTTGTGCCCCGCCAGCGGCAGGTAGTTGGGGGCCAGGCCGGCGGACTCCACCTCCTGCAGGAACTCGGCGAACGAAGCCCAGAAAGCCCGGAGGTTCAGGTTCCAGGCCTTCAGGGTGGCGGCAAAGTAGGAGTCATCCCGGATGGGGGCCAGAGCGATCCCGCAGTTGCCGCCGACGAAGGTCGTGATGCCCTGCATGAGCAGGTTCTCCGCGCCGGGGACCTGCAGGATCGAAAGGTCCGCGTGGCTGTGGGCGTCCACGAAGCCGGGACAGGTGGTGAGGCCGGCGCCGTCGATCTGCAGCGCGGCGCTGCCCTCCACCTCCCCCAGGGCGGCGATCCGGCCGCCGGACACGGCGACGCTTCCCCGGTAGGAGGCCTGCCCGGTGCCGTCCACGATCGTGGTGTTGCGGATCAGCAGGTCGTAGCGCGCGCTCATAGGCTCACGAACCTCCAAACAGGAAAGCGGCCGTGTTCGAGGAGGCGACCTTCCGCCGCAGCTCCGGGGCCAGGGCGTCCAGGGCCGCCTTCTCCTGCTCATAGGTGCCCTTGAGCTTGAACTCGTGGAAGCTGCCCGCACCCTGCAAGCGGCGGGAGATGTAGGAATAGCACGGGGAATCGGAGCCCCAGAGGATCGTGTCGGGAAAACGCTCCACCAATGACTTCATGACCGACAAATGGTCGTGGTAGTCCCAGTCGAAGCGCTCCCCGGGTTTGGACATGAACTCCTGGCCTTCGTAGGCGGCCTGTACCTGGATCTTCAGCGCCGAGGTGTCGACCCAAACATTCGGCAGGGCATCGGCCTTCTCCAACCAATCCCGGTGGAAGCCGATGCAATGCGCCAGGCAGAAGCGCAGCTCCGGGTGGCGCTCGACGACCCGGAAGGCGTCCGCGGCCTGGGAGAATTCTTCCGCCGGAGCCACGGTCACGTGAATCAGCACGGGCAGGTCGTG
>MIBK01000130.1:4579-4740 GCA_001829505.1 Spirochaetes bacterium RBG_16_67_19
CCGGGTCCACGCTGACGAAAGGCAGGAAGCGATCCTTCAGCTCGGGGAAGAACTGGAAAATCTCCAAATACAGCAGGCGGTTCTCCAGGGCGTAGGGGGCGCCGGCGCCCATCGGCGGCTTCTCGGCCGGCACCATCGCGCTTTCTTGGAGAAGGGTCGGC
>MIBK01000131.1:0-1755 GCA_001829505.1 Spirochaetes bacterium RBG_16_67_19
CATCTGCAACGGCATCCTCTACCACGGCGGGCTGCGCCCCTACTGCGGCACCTTCCTGGTGTTTTCGGACTACATGCGCGCCTCCATCCGGGTGGCGGCCATAGCCAGGCTGCCGGCCATCTACGTGTTCACCCACGATTCGATCTTCGTGGGAGAGGACGGGCCGACCCACGAGCCGGTGGAGCACCTGGCGGCGCTGCGCTGCATCCCCAACCTCACGGTGCTGCGGCCGGCGGACGCCGAGGAGACCGCCGAGGCCTGGCTGATGGCCTACGAGCGAACCGACGGGCCCACCGCCCTCATCCTCTCGCGGCAGAACCTGCCCGTGCTGGCCAAGGCCGACGCGGACTGGCGCAAGACCGTCCGCAAAGGGGCGTACGTGGCCCGGGACTGCCAGGGCGAGCCGGAGCTGGTGGTGGTGGCCTCGGGCAGCGAGGTGCACGTGGCCATTGCCGCGGCCGGCGAGCTCGCTGACCGCCGCATCCGGGTCGTGTCCATGCTCTGCCGCGAGCAGTTCGCGCGGCAGCCCGAGGAGTGGCGGCGCAAGCTGGTGCCGCCCAAGGCCCGCAAGCTGGCCTTCGAGGCCGGCGTGCGTCAGGGCTGGATCGGGCTGTTCGAGGAAGGCACGGAGGTGGTCTCCATCGAGCGCTTCGGCGAGTCCGGGCCGTACGCCAAGCTGGCCGAGCACTTCGGCATCACCGCCCCGGCGGTTGCCGAGCGGATGCGGAAGCTGCTGTAGCGGGCACGGCGGGCCGGCGGCTTCAGAAAAGTTGCCGGCCTGCTCTATTCGAACAAGGAACGGGCGCCGCGGCGAGCAAGCATATTGATCAGGTACGCATGCGGACTCCGGCTGCGTAGAAAGCCGGCTTTCAGGATTTCCTGCTCTGTTTCGGAGACTGCTTTTTCCTCTTCGGTTTTTTTCCGCGCCCTGAAGAGGCTTTAGGCGTCTCTTTCTCCGGTTCGTCCTCGGTTTCCGAGGCCGCGCCCTCCTTGATTCCCTTCTGGAACTCCTTCTTGGCCTGACCTAGAGAACGCGCGAATTTCGGCAGCGCAGTGGCTCCGAATAACACGAGTGCTGCGACCGCGATCACGATGATTTCCGTCGTCCCAATCATAATGCCTCACCTCCCGCTTTCATCTTTTTTCTTTTCACTTGCTTTGCTGTTGCCGTCATTTTCATCGGCTATGTTCTCAATATCGGTTTTCACTGTGTCCCAGTAGGCTTTCACCTTTCCGAGCATCTTCCCGACCTTCCTCACGAGCTTGGGCATGTCCTGCGGCCGCAGGAATACCACCAGCGCGACTACAAGGATCAGCACTTCACCCAGGTCGAGCCCGAACACCTGCGTTATCCCTCCCCGAAATGGCAGATCCTGGCGATCAGCAGCGTGAGAAAAAACAGAGCGATCAGTGGAATGGCCACGCAGAGCTGCGAGATGAAGTCCGGCGGAGTGAAAACCGCTGCGATGATGAATATTGCGAAAATGATGTAACGGCTCGATTTCAACAGCGACCGGCGCTTGATGACGTTCAGGATCATCAGCACTTCGACGACGACCGGAAGCTGCATAACTATCATGGTAAGCATCAGCAGCTGAAAGATGTAGAAAATGTTCTTGCCGTAGTTCAGCAGAATTCCGACCTTGTCGGGGACGAATCCCGCGCCGGTGAGAAAACGCACTGAGATCGGGACCATGTAGTAATATCCGTAATAGAAGCTCGCCACGACCAGGATCAGGCTGGCCAGCAGGCTCA
>MIBK01000131.1:1803-2301 GCA_001829505.1 Spirochaetes bacterium RBG_16_67_19
GGACGACGTTGAACAGGTGCACCGGGAAGGACAGAATGAGCCCGGCGAAAAAAGAAAGCTTCACCTTGACCACGAAGCCCTCAAAGATGGAATTAATGAACAGGGTGTTGCCGATCGAACTCTTAAGCATGCTGTAAGGGCGGAAGAAAATCGCGAAGAGACCGTCGTAGAAGGCGTAGCAAATCACCGCGGCGATGACGATCGCCGCCGCCGAAACCAGGAAACGATTGCGCAACTCGCCCAGATGCTCGAGCAGAGTCATGTCCCTGGCAGGGTTAACCTTGCTCATCCCCTATCCTACCACGTAAGGGCGATACGTAAACAGGGACGACCCCACGGGAGCACGCTCCTATTGCCTGGCAAACGGGCGGGCAGCGATGGCCTCCACGACAAAGCGCTCCATCTCCTCGGCCTGCCTGCAGGAATCGGCGGTCGCCGACAGCAAAGCCGGATGCAAGCCGAGGTTGGCGGCGGAAGGCCCCCGCAGCTCATAGGCTT
>MIBK01000131.1:2364-4303 GCA_001829505.1 Spirochaetes bacterium RBG_16_67_19
CCGCCGGCGCGAATTCCAGCTCCTCCGCTAGAGCATGAGCTTCCTGCACCAGCCAGCCCGGGCAGGCATAAATGACATCCGCCCCAGCTATTTTTTCCAGATGCCAAAGCCGCTTCCGACCCTCGACGACCGGCCCGGAGCGGATGGAACTGACCATCAGCTTCCCGGGGAAATTCCTCTCCCGGAGAAGTCGAACGGCTCTTTTTACGACGGCGATCGACGCCCAGCGGCGTTCCGCCTCAGTGAGCCTGATGCCGATTCTCGCTCCCTCTTTCTCGAACTCTCCCTGCTCCTCGTAATCGGAAACGCTCGCCGTAACGACGCTGCGCCACGTGGAGAGGTCGACCCGCCTGCTGCGGGCCTTCTCCAAGCCTTCCTCCACCGCGTCGGCCACCGCCGCGAATTGCCTCATGGTGAAGCACAGTATTGCATTCGTGCTGATACCCCGCGCCGTCAGGAGGCTGATAGCCCTCAACCCCTGCGCGGTGGCCGGTACGGCGGCGATAAGGTTGGAAGCGGTCGAGGCAATCTCCGCCGCCTGCCGCTCAAGCGCCCTCTGGTTCCCCCCATCGTGCGGGTCCACCTGCGCGGAAAGGTATCCGAACCTGCAGTCGCTGTGATGGAAGGCTCCCAGATATTTCTCGGCGCCGCGCCGAAGGACCTCCAGGTACATACGCCACCATATTCCATGGGCGTTCGCCCGTGGATCCCTGCGCTTCCATTCGAAAGCCCATTCTCGCCAGAACCAGCCTTCCTCCTGTACGGCCGCCCAGGACCGCGACAGGTCGGTATTCGCCCCCCGGAACAGCTGCTTGCCCGGCTCGGCCGGACGGTAATACCGGTCATGCCAGGTCTCGATCAGGTCCCGGCGGGCGGGTTGTTCCTCCGCCAGCGCCTGTTTGCTCCAGTTTTCAAATACCAGCGGCGAGGCGTCCCACCAGATTTCGCACTCAGGGTGGGTCGCCGCTAAGCGTTCGAACGGACTCCTTTTAGTCATCACGGACTTGCCCAACATGACAGCTATCTCTGCTGCGGAGCTTCCAGGACCTCATAGAGCTCCACCACCACGTTGTCCGGCCCCCGGAAGTAACAGATCTTGGGCCCGTTGTCCCTGGTAACCATGGGCGGGGAGTTGAACGGATAGCCCATGGACTTCAGGCGCAGGTACTCACCGTCCACATCGGACACCTTCATGGCCAGGTGAATCAACCCCGGTGAATCCTGGTCCTTGTACTGCCTGATCTTTTTCCCGGCGTTCCCGTAGTCGATCAGCTCCAGGCACATCCCGCCCTTCCTCACCACGCAAATGTTCAGCTCCGCGTTCTGCACGTCGACTACCCGGCTGATCCTGTCGCCTTGGTGCTGCGCCCGGTAATCGACTTGCATGCCCAGCACTTCCGTGTAGAAACGCACCGAGGCTTCCAGATCGAAGACGCCGATACCCACGTGCACGAAATCCTGAATCATGCCTTGCTGCCTCTTACCAGTGCGGATTGCCCCGGGTGACATCGAGGTCGTAGACCAGCAATTCCTCGTCGGTCTCGCCGGCTTTTTGGACGACGATCCCGCGAGGATCGACGATCATGCTACCGCCATAGCTAACGGTGTGCTTCAGCGTCCCGACGGCATTCGCCTTGAAGACATACAGGCAATTCTCGTAGGCGCGAGCGATGGGCAGTGCGCAGTTCTTCTCCCGCTTCATCCTGGACTCGACCAGCTCATAATAATGGGCGCTAGAAATGAAGACGCCCCGCGCTCCCAAGCCCTTCAATTCCCGGGCCAGCTCGGGGGAATTCTGGTCCCTGCAGATCATGATGCCGAAGCGCTGAGCGTTCACCTCGAAGATGACTCTGCGGCTTCCCTTGGCGAAGTACGCCGTCTCATAGTCGACGAGGTGAATCTTGTGGTAGCAGGCGCGTCCGCCATCAGGGCGCACCAG
>MIBK01000131.1:4373-14223 GCA_001829505.1 Spirochaetes bacterium RBG_16_67_19
GCCGCGCAGCTGCCCGCCGATATCCGCCAGCGCCGCCTCCACCTCCTCGAAATCGACCTGGGCGAAGCTCTCAAAGCGGTATCCGGTGAGCGCCGTTTCCGGGAAATTGAGGACCTCCACTCCCTGGCGGGCGGCTTCCTTGATGAAGGCCAGGATCGTGCTTTGGTTGCCCGCCACGCTCTCCAGCAAGCGGATCTGGGCCACTCCGACCTTCAAGCTCAACCCCAGTGCTTCTTCTGAAAACCGGCGATGCGCTCGTACACCCCGTTGTCCTTGAGTGCGAGGAAGGCCTGCTGGTATAGCTCGAACTGCTCGCCGTAAAGCTGTCTCCTGCCCTCATCCGGCTGGATTTTGTCCAGGGGAAACACCATCCGGGACACCCCCTCCTCCACGGAGCGGAACACGCCGCACCCGGCGGCTCCCAGGATCGTGGCCCCCAGGGTCGTGCATTCGCTGACCCTCAGCCGCTCCACCGTGCGGCCGTAGATGTCGGCCTGGATCTGGTTCCATAAGCCGGACTTGGAGCCGCCTCCGGAAAGGCGCAGCACGTCGAAGGGTTTTCCCAGCACCTGTTCCATGGCGCTGATGACCATCTTGGTTTCGAAAGCCACGCCCTCCAGCACCGACCGGGCCACGTCCTTGCGGTCGTGGATCAGCGAAAGCCCGATCGATCCGCCCCTGGCGAAATCGTGATAGGTGGGGGTCACCTGGCCCTGGAAGCAGGGATAGAACATCAGCCCCCGGCTGCCGGCCGGGCTCTTGGAAGCCTCCAGGGTGATCAGGTCGTACACGTCCAACCCCAGGGACTGCGCGGCTTTCTGCTCCTCGCCGCCGAAGGTGTCGCGCCACCAGCGCAGGGCCGCACCCGCTGTAAAGGTCAAGCCCTCCATGTCCCATTTGTGGGGTATGCCCGATCCGCCAATCAGCACGGTCCTCTTCGGATCGGCTTTCCGGGAATCGATATGGGCGACCATGACCATGGCCGTGCCGATGGTGATCTCCGCCATCCCTTCCCGGACGATGCCCGCCCCTATGGCCGCGCATTGCTGATCCCCCGCCCCGATAGCGATCGGCATCCCGGCCGCCAGTCCGGTTTGCTCGGAGGCTCTCTTCGAGACCACCCCGACCTTCCGGGCGGGCGTCCCGACTTCCGGAAGCAGCTCCATGGGCAGCCCGATCTTCGAGCACAGCTCGGCGCCCCAATCCAGGCGGGCGACATCCATCATCCCGTTCAGGGTGAGGGAAGCCGGATCGGTGCTGAGGCTTTCCGCCCCTAGCCGATAAAGGAAATACTCCTGACCGTTGAGGATCTTGTAGGTCTTGTCGAACAGTTCCTTGCGCTGGTCGATGTACCACTTCATTTTCGGGTAAGACCACATGCCGGAGATCGGGACTCCGCTGAGGCGATGGTAGTTTTCGGCGCCGATTTCCTTCTCAATCCAGCGCACTTCCCGATCCGCCCTGCCGTCGGCCCAGACGATGGAGTTCATGAGGGGCTTCAACTGCTTGTCCACGGGAATGAAGGTGCCCCTCTGGCTGGAGATGCCCAGGGACTGCAGTGCGCGCGGATCCACCCCGGTGGAGGCCAGCATTTCCCTGCAGACCTCGCAAATTTTTCCCCACATAAGCTCGACGTCCTGTTCCACCCAGCCCGGAGACGGGTAGGCGCAGGGATACTCCCGATAGGCGATGCCGAGCACCTGGCCATCCGCATCGGCGATCATGGCCTTGACGCCCGTAGTGCCGATATCCAATCCGGCGATATAGATCCTGGCAGCCATTCCCCGCTCCTCCCTTATTCAGCCTACTTGTGCAGATCGCCGGCATGCAGAGCGGCGATTTTGTCAAATATCTCGCGTAGCGGACCGTTCAGGATTTCCTGCCGGATCTCGTAGATCTTCCGGTAGGCCCTGTTGTTTTCCGGTATCGGTTGGAAGGTCTCTTTCGACTTCACCCACTGGCGAACGGTCTTCTTCAGGTCTTTGACGTCGCCGACCCCATAGGCGGCCAGGAGGGCGTTGCCCAGCACCGCCCCTTCCGTGCGCTGGAGGGTGGAATAGGGCGCGTTCAGGATGTCGGCCTTGATCTGGTTCCAGAACCGGCCCTTGCTGCCGCCGCCGGTGCCCACCACGCTCTTCAACACCACCCCGACGCTCCGGAGGATATCGGAATAGGACAGGTACTCGAAGGCGATGGATTCCAGCATGGAACGCCACAGGGTGCCGCGGTTATTCGAGCCGTGCAGCCCCAGCCAAGCGGCCGACGCATTCGGCCAGGCGGGTGAGCTGCGCCCCTGCAGGAAGGGGAAGAAAAAGGAGTATTCCGCGCCGATCGGGCTCTTCTCGGCGAGCTTGTTCATCTGATCGTAGAAGTCCTCGTTCCCCTTGTCATCGACGACGTCGTCCCGAAACCAGCGCAGGCTCAGGCCGCCGGCGGGGATGAAGCTCCAATACATGTATTGGTCGTCCAGGGTGCTCATCGCATTGATGATCACCTTCTTGTCGGTCACCTCCCTGGTGAAGTCCTTCACGGTGAAGGTGAAAATGGAGGCGGTGCCGGCGACATCCGAGCAGGTCTCCGTGTCCACGATCCCGGAGCCCAGGTTCGACTGCATGATGTCCCCGGCGCCCGCCACCAGCGGCGTGCCCTCGCGCAGTCCCAGGTCCTGCGCCTCGCGGCGACAAAGCTCCCCTACCACCTCCCAGGGCTTTTTCACTTGGGGCAGAAGCTCAAAGGGGATATCGAGGGTCTTCATCTGCCGGGCGGACCAGTCGCGCTTGTGCGCGTCGAACCCGATCACCCACCCGGACATGTGAGCCCAGTCGATAAAAGCGTCCTTGGCCGCCAGCCCCCCAAGCTTGCCCATGACGTAGTGCGCGGCAGTCACCAGCTTGCGGGCTTTTTTCCGGAAATCCGGGCTGTTTTTCAGCAGCCACTTGCAGAACATCGGCGGCATGTAGGCGCCTATGTCCGCGTTACCGCTCTCCTCCGCCCAGACGGGCTCCAGCTTCTCGGCTACGAATCTGGCCTCGTCCTTCGCCCGACCGTCCAGATAGGGAATGTAGGGGCCGACCGGATTCCAGTCCGCGTCAATGGGCAGAAAGCCGCAGATCACCCCGCTGCAGGAAATACCCCTCACGTCCTTGGAATCGATGCGGCTTTTTTGCAGACATTCCTTGATCCCCTCGGCGACCACGCGGTAGAACTGGTTGGGTTCCATCTCCGCCCATCCGGGCTTGGGGTAGATGATTTCATGAGGGCGGTAAGCCTCGGTTATGAGCGTAGAGTCGTCGGCGTAGATCGCCACCTTGGTGCCCATCGTGCCGCAGTCATAACCCAGGTAATACTTGGCCATCAGAACGCTCCTTTCTCTGCCGCCGCCTGTTACCCTCTAGCTCATCCGCAGGAGCGCCCGCAATCTACATCAGCAGGCTCTCCCCCGTGGTTTTATCAAACAGATGGATGCGATCGTGCTTGACCCGCATGTAAATCGGCTCATCGATCTGCCAGGCCTGCCCGATGACTGTCTTGGCCTTGATTTTCTCATTCCCCAGAGTGATATCGATGATGACGTCCTCGCCCAGCGGCTCGGTGACGTAGATCTTGCCTTGCATGTCGCAGCCATCCGGCTGTTTGCTGGAAAGATCGAAGGACTCCGGTCGGAGCCCCAGCTCGACTTCCACCGAGTCGGAGGATTGCCTGGCAATGAGCTTGCGGCTGATGCTGTCGGGCAACTCCAGGGTGAACTGTTCGTGGACGACCTTGTACCCCTTCCCCTTCTTCTGCAGCTGGCTGGGGATGAAGTTCATCGGCGGATCGCCAAGGAACCCGGCCACGAACTTGTTTCGCGGGTGGTTAAAAACCTCATCGGGAGTCCCGACCTGCTGGAGCACGCCGAGGTTCAACACCACAATGCGGTCCGCCATTGTCATGGCCTCCAGCTGGTCATGGGTTACGTAGATCATTGTCGCATCCAGGTCCCGATGTAGCCGCTTGAGCTCGCCGCGCATATGGGTGCGCAGCTTGGCGTCCAGGTGGGAGATCGGCTCGTCCAGGAGAAAGACCTTGGGATCGCGCACGATGGCGCGCCCGATGGCCACGCGCTGCTTCTGGCCGCCGCTCAGCTGCCGCGGCCAGCGCTCCAGCAACCCGGCGATGTCCAGGATCTCCGCCGCCCGCCGCACGCGCTTCTGGATGTCCGCCTCGGGCAGCTTCTGCACCCGCAGGGGGTAGGCCATGTTTTCGAAAACCTTCTTGTGCGGGTAAAGCGCGTAGCTTTCGAACACCATGGCGATGTCCCGCTTGTAGGGATCCACGTTGTTGACGACCTTGTCATCGATATAGATGCTGCCCTCGGAAATGAACTCCAGCCCGGCAATCATCCTGAGAGTCGACGACTTGCCGCACCCGGAGGGTCCGAGCAGGCACAGGAACTCCCGATCCTGGCATTCCAGACTCAGGTCCTTTACCGCCTCGACCGACCCGTACCGCTTCCAGACCTTCTCCAGTCTTACTCTTGCCATTACTTCTGACCTCTCTTTGTTGTATAGCTATTCCCTCACCGCGCCCATGGTGAGACCTTGAATCAGGTACTTGCGGATGAGCACCCCCAGGGCGATCATCGGTATGATCAGGATGATCGTCGCCGAGTTGATGGGCCCCCAGAGCACCTCCACCGTCGTGCGCAGCTCGGTGATTCCCACCGGTACCGTTTTGGCCCTGTGCCCGCCAATCACCGCGGCGAACAGGAAGTCGTTCCAGGACATGAGCACGCACAGGACGAAGGCCGCGACAATGCCGGGAGCAGCGAGGGGTACGGCTACCTTGGTGAACACCGCCCAGTGGCTGTCGCCGTCGACAAAGGCGGCCTCCTCGATCTCCACCGGCAGGTCGTCGAAGAAGCCCTTGATGAGCCATAGCGAAAAGGAAAGATTGAAAGTGGTGTAGGCGACGATGAGCCCGGGCAGCGTCGAGAGCAGCCCGATTCTGCGGAAGATGTAGTAGAGGGGCACGATCACCACCACCGCTGGTGCCATACGGGTGGAGATGATCCAGAAGGAGATATCCCCTTCCCTCTTGAACTTACCGCGGGACAGGCCATAGGCGCCGAGGGTGCCCATGACCACGGCGATAAGGGCGGAGCCGATCGAAGCCACGAAGCCATGCCAGATGTACGGCCAGAATCCCTCAATCAAGAACAATGTCCTAAAATTGACGAGAGTCGGCTGGAAGCGGAAAATGTTCCAGACTCCCTTCCAATCCCCGTAGGTTGGCGTGGCAAAGGCTTCCCGCGCTGTCTTGAAGGAGGAAAGCGCGGTGATGAGCAGCGGGGCCAGCGTCCACACGATCCAGACGGCGAGCAGGACGACGGTGAGGATCCTCATGAAAGGCGTCCTCTTGTGAACGATGGTCTCCTGCGCTCCCGCGGCCGCCTTCCTGGGCGCCTTGGTTTCCCGAGACTTAGCTGCCATTATCGCTGTACTCCCTTCTTCTTCATGATATTGACGAAGGCCTGGGCGATGATGATCGTGACCAGCAGGAGCACGAAGCCGTGCGCCGCTCCCCGTCCCAGATCGAAGAACCGGAAGGCGACGTCAAACAGGTAGTAGCTCACCGTTTTGGTCGCGCCGGCCGGGCCGCCCGTGGTCATGACGAAGATGGTGTCTATGTAGCGCATGATGTCCATGAAGCGGATGAGCACCCCGATGACAATGACCGAAACCATGTTCGGCAGCACCACGTCGAAGAAACGCCGGATCGGCGGAGCCCCATCGCATTTGGAGGCCTCCAACTGGTCGAGAGGCACCTTCTTCAATCCCGCCAGGAAGATCAGCGCCATGAATGGCGTCCACTCCCACACGTCGGCGATGATTATAGCCGCGACCGCCCAGTTCATGTCGCCGAGTATACTGCCCTGGCGCAGAATCCCTATTGACCGCAGGAACCAGTAGTACCAGCCAAAGGAGGAGTTGAAAAGATACAAGTACAGAAACCCCACGGCCACCGGCGCGATCATCATGGGAACGAGGACGATCGTGGTGATCACGTTCGCGCTGCGCTTCAGATTGTTCAGAAACAGGGCGATAGCGAAGCCTAGAATGAACTCCACCACCAGGGAGATGCCCACGTACTTGCCCTGGATGACCCAGCCTTGCAGGAAAAGCGAGTCCTTGAAAAGCCCGGCGTAATTGGCCAAGCCCACAAACTCGTTCTTCATTCCAGGGCGGGTGGAGACTTTCAGCAGGCTCATCACGATCATCCAGAAGCACGGGTACAATGTGATAAACGCCAGCAGGATGACCGCCGGCATGAGGATCCAGCCATAGAAACTCATGCCGAACATTTTTCTGTGTAGAGCCGGAAGCTCACGCGCGTTTGTGTCTTTCTTTGACACAGTTTTCCTCCACATCGAGATTAGTAATGAAAATAGAATTGCTGTGGGTGCGCAGTTGCCGCACCCACAGCGGCGATGCGCGGTTACACGCCGTGCATCGTATCCAGTTTCTTCTTGAGGATCTTGGCCGTCTCTTCCGGCCCCTGCCGGCCCTGCATGCACCTGCCGATCTCGATGCACTGAATCGTCGCGTACTCGTTCCATTTGGGGATCTTGGGCCCCGGCACCACGTGCGGCGCCTTGACCGCCTCCAGAATCGGGGGATAGGTCAGCGCGTTGGGCATCGTGGTAGGCCGCTTCATGGCCTTCACGACCTCCGGGTCGGTGAGCACGCTCATCCGGGTGGGAGTGCCGCCCAGTTCCTTGAGCACCGACATCTGGAGGGGTTTGGAGGTCGCCCAAACGGTGAAGATCCAGGCAGCCCGCTGCATGTCCTTGGAAAGGTTCCCGTTGATGGCGATGCCGCCGATGCCGTAGTTGGTGGCGTTTACGGCCTTCTTGCCGTTGATGATCCAGCTCGGCTCGCCCTTCGGGTCCATCCCGTAGCCTACTTTCCCGCCAGCCGCCACGGATTGTTTCGGGTCCTCCACGGAGGCCGCGAACTCGCCGTAGTTGACGCACATGGCCACCTTGCCGGTCTGGAAGGCATTGTTCACGCCTGACCAGTCCCAGCTCAGGCTCTCCGGGTGGGCCAGCTTGTAGAGCTGCTGCATCTTGCCGAGGGTCATGACCGACTGGTCGTCACCCCAGCGGGAGGGACCCGGGTTTCTGGTGCCCAGGAACTGATCCGGCATGTCCCATTCCTGCCATTCACCATGAGCGTACAGGGGCCGCTGGAAGTCGAGCTGGCCGGCCCAGCCCTCGAGGCCCTGGAACCCGTAGCCGTACTCCACCCCGTATTTCCCGGTGTTGAAGAACTTCATGAAGTCGAGCATGTTCTTCCAGGTGGTGTCTTTGGTGTATACGAGCGGGTAACCGAACTGCTTCTCGAACTCCTTGGTGTACTTTTCGAAAAGATCCAGCCGATAGAACATGACGGCCACGGCGTTGTCGTAGGGCAGCGCCACGATCTTGCTGGATTCGTAGAATTTCCCGCACACGTCCAGCCAGCGGTATCCCCATTTGTCCAAATCGTAACCTTCCGGATCCTGGGGCAAAGTGGGATCGTTCATGAACTGGCTCATGTCCGCCCAATAGTCCGCGAACAGCGTCCCCATGGGCTTGTCCTGAGCATAGTTCAAATGATAGGCGTCCGATCCGCCTTTCAAATCGATGCCGACTTTCTCCTGAACGGTCGACAGCACGTCCTGGCGGATGTCGATCTCCATTCCGGTCAGGTCGAAGAATTCCTTGGCCCGGGCTTTGATGGCGGAGGACGGGGGGGTGTTCTCGGACATGAAGATGAGCTTTGTGCCCGCATACTGCCTCCAGAGATCTGCCCCACCGGCTTTCTTGGCAGCTTGTGTCGCTTCATTGCTGCCCCCGGCCCAGACCTTGGGCTTGGAGACGATTCCGCCGACGGCCACCAGCAGCCCGCCGCTCAGAGCGGCTTTGCCGGCGGTGCTCAAGAAATTCCTTCTCGACATTCTCTCTCGGAACATACGGCCTCCTTGATTAGGTTTTAAATGCTGCAAAAGAAACTGCCCAGGAAATCCGCACCAAGAATTCCTTGTCGGCCTCACCCCCTCTCGCCCGAAACGTCGCTCGTTCGTCCTCCTGGCAAATCTCGGGGAACCGGCGACCCAATAACCAACCGCAATCTCAAAACTGCCTACAGTGAAACATTAACGCACTAAGTTGTCAAGAAAAATGTTGGCGAATGCTGGATTTTCTGGCGATTCTTCAAGGCGGCCTTTGCGACGGCGAAGGTGCTATATTATTGAAAGGATTGTGCGGATCTGACCAGACCCGCTAAGGGCAGGCAAGTACGTTACCGCACGAAGGTTGACTCGCTGGGGGCTTTCAGATATCATCCCATTGTCTATGGTAAAAGCGAAGCGCAGAACCCGACCGGCGGACTAGGAGAGTTAAGATGAAATCATACGACGTGTTGCCCTGTGACGCGCGGCCCAGCAAGCTGGCGCTGCCCGAGATCACGCTTTTTCGCTACACCCCGACGCTGCGCGAGGAGCTGGAGCGGGGGCTGATCGGGCGGGAGGAGGCGCTGGGGCTGTACCGGGCGATGCTGCTGCAGCGCAATGTGGAATACATGGTGCGCGACCTGGAGGTCAAGCGCTTCGTGCCCTATGAGGGTTACGAATACCGGGGGACCTCGCACCTGAGCGTGGGGCAGGAAGCCACCGCGGTGGGGGCGATGTCGGTGCTGAAGCGGGAGGACTACATCACCAGCAACCACCGGGGCCACGGGCACTGCATCAACAAGGGCCTGTATGCCCTGCTGGAGATGGACGAGACGGCCCTGAAAGAGTTCGTGCAGGACGCGGAGCAGAACGAGTTCCCTCTATCCGAGTATCGGGACCTGCGGGAGGCGGCGAACGACTATCACCTCTACCGCACGATCGCCGAGCTCTTGGGGAAGGAGTCCGGATACTGCAAGGGCCGGGGCGGGGGGATGCACATCGCCCACTTCAGCGTGGGCAATCTGGGAGCCAACGCGATCGTGGGCGGAAGCATGGGGATTGCCACGGGAGCCGCTCTGGCGGTGGACCTGCTGGCGCAGAAGCGGGTGGTGGTGTGCTGCGTGGGAGACGGGGCGATGAACAACGGGATCGCCCACGAGTCGATGAACTTCTCGACCATGGCGCAGTTCGACCATGGTCTTCCGGTGATCTACTTCGTGGAGAACAACCAGTACGGGTACACCGGTCAGCAGAAGGGGGAGGTGACAGATATCGAGCATCTGTCGCAGCGCGGGGCGGGGTACAACAAGGAAGGCATGCACGCGGAGACGATATGCGGGATGAACGTGCTGAGCGTGCGGGATGCCCTGCGGCGGGCCAAAGAGCTTTGCCTGCAGGGTGAGGGTCCGGTGCTGATCGACGCGGAGACCTACCGTCACTGGGGGCACAACTTCAAGGACAAGGGGACTTCCTACCGGACCGACGCCGAGAAGGAAGCCTGGCTAAAAACGGATCCCGTGGAGTGGTTCAAGGGGCAGCTAGTCGAGAACGGAATCCTGACGGAAGCCCAGGCCGAGGAGGAGTGGAACCGCACGCGTAAGAACATCGAACTGCAGACCCTGCGCGCGGTCAAGAGCCGCGACCCGGACACGCGCCACATTCTAGACGGCATGTGGAAGGAGTCGACCAGCGACGGGCTGGAGGCGAAGTACAAGACGGTGAAGCTGCTGAAGGAGGCGAGGATCTTCCCACGGGACAGCGAGGGCAAGATCCTAGCGCGCCATGCGGTGAACGAGGCCCTGATGGAGGAGATGCTCCGCGATCAGCGGGTGTGCGTCTGGGGGGAGGATGTGGCGGAGGCGGGCGGCGCCTACAT
>MIBK01000131.1:14235-14932 GCA_001829505.1 Spirochaetes bacterium RBG_16_67_19
GCTGCTGGAGGTTTTCGGCCGGAAGCGGGTCTTCAATTCGCCGATCTCAGAATCGGCGATCGTGGGCACGGGGATCGGCGCGGCGATGGCGGGCCTGCGGCCGGTGGTGGAGTTGATGTACATCGATTTCGTGCTGCAGGCCATGGACCAGGTCGGCAACCAGGCCGCGAAGGCCCGCTACATGTTCGGCGGCCAATACACGATTCCTCTGGTGATCCGGGCGACGATCGGCGGGGGAAAGGGGTACGCGGGCCAGCACAGCCAGAGCCTGGAGTCGGTGGTGGCCCACTTCCCGGGCATCAAGGTGATCGCGCCCTCGAACGCCTACGATATGAAGGGCCTGCTGAAGAGCGCCATCCGCGACGACAATCCCGTGTTTTTCATCGAGCACCAGTGGGTCTACCTGGAAAAGGCCGCGGTGCCCACCGAGGATTATACCGTGCCCATAGGCGTGGCCAGGGTGGCGCGCCAGGGCAGCGACATCACCGTCGTCTGCTACTCGAACATGGTGTCGCGAGTTCTGGCGGCCGCTGAGAAGCTGCAGGCCGAGGAGGGGATCAGCGTGGAGGTGGTGGATCCCCGCACGCTGGTGCCGCTGGACATCGAGCGGATCAGCCGGTCGGTGAAGAAAACCGGCCGGGCGCTGATCGTGGTCCAGGCCGTGTACACCGGAGGGTTCGCCAGCCACATCAGCCAC
>MIBK01000131.1:14948-15253 GCA_001829505.1 Spirochaetes bacterium RBG_16_67_19
GTTTCTCCAGCCTCAAGTCGCCGGTGCGCATCCTGTCGGCCTACGACGTTTCCCCGCCGATGGCCTTCCCGATGGAGACCGAGAACATCCCGAGCGTGGACAAGATCCGGCGCACGATCCGGGAAGAGCTGAAGGCCAGGCCGCAGGGCAAGGTGGCTGCCGCGGCAGGGAGAGTGGCAGCCGCAAAACCGAAGGCCAAGGCGGCACCCAAAGCCAGGTCCGGCCGATGAGCGAGGTGGGAGGCGAACCGCAGTACCGGGAGGAGGAGGCCTCGCTGCTGCGCAAGGTCATCGCCCGGCGGATGA
>MIBK01000131.1:15261-15928 GCA_001829505.1 Spirochaetes bacterium RBG_16_67_19
AAGCTCACCGTCCCGCACTTCTACCTGACCGTCGATGTGGAGGTGGAGAAGCTGATCGAGCTGCGAAACGCGCTGAACACCGCGCGAGAACAGAAGATCAGCTACAATGACATCCTGCTGAAGGCCGTCGCGCAGCTTCTTCTGGCGCACCCCGAATGCAACGTGTCGTACATTGACGAGAAGATCCGCTACTACGGGGAGGCCAACCTCTGCCTGGCCGTGGCCGTGCCCGGGGGGCTGCTCACGCCGGTGGTCCGCAACTGCGAGAAGAAGAGCATCACGGAAATCAGCGAGGAAGCCAACGCCCTGGTGGCCAAGGCGCGCAACAAGAGGCTTCGGCCCCGCGACAGTCTGGGCGGCACCTTCACGCTGACCAACCTGGGCATGTACGGCATCGAGCAGTTCGCCGCGATCATCAACCCGCCGCAAGCCCTGATTCTGGCCGCCGGAGCGATCCGGGAGACCCCCGTCGTGAAAGACGGCAGCGTCGGGATCGGGAAGCGGATGAAAATGACGCTCTCCTGCGACCACCGGGTGGTCGATGGGTCCATCGCAGCGGTATTCCTCTCAGAGTTGAAGCAGGTGTTGGAGCATCCGGCAGGCCTAGTGACGCCGCAGCTGCAGGTCAGCGGGCAAACATAAACCGGTTTACCGTAAAAAGCAGGGA
>MIBK01000131.1:15990-16808 GCA_001829505.1 Spirochaetes bacterium RBG_16_67_19
GGCACGGATCGGGATTACCGATCATGCCCAGAAGCAAATGGAAGAAGTTGTGTTCGTCGAGTTTCTGGAGGTAGGCAAGCAGTTCGTCCAGGGTAAGATATTTGGGCGCATCGAATCCGTGAAGTCGATAGCCGACCTCATTGCTCCCTTGAGCGGAGAAGTGGTGGAGTTAAACAAGGCGGTATGCGACTCTCCGGAGGCAATCAACCGGGATCCCCACGGGGCCGGGTGGCTCGCTCGGGTGCGCATTGAAAAGCCCGAGGAGCTGAAGGAACTGTTGAGCTACGACACCTATCGGCAAAGCCTCAAGGAGTAGGCACTGTGGCGGGAGCAAGGAGTTGCGGCCGGACATGTCCAGTCCCTCCGCGCTCTTCCAGCTTTGAATGGCATCCCCTCCCGGGGAAACGGTCCAGAATAAGCTCCATACATCATTCAGGCTGTCGGAAAAGCCGCTGTGCACGCCAAAATCATTGCCAAGCAGGGCGTGATGATTTAAAGTGATGATCGACAACGTTAGCGCTGAAGCACGGGAGGGACTTCATGCCGGCGTTCATCATTCCAAACCGCGACCAGATGTTGCTGCTCACCCAAGTGGACCTTTCCACTGTAGCTGCGGAGGGCAGCGTGGTGTCTCTGCTCAATGAGCTGATCGATTCTCTGGATACAGAGGCGATCGAAGCGGGTTATTAAGTGGACTCCGACACGGGGCGGCCCCCCTTTCATTCGAAGACCCTGCTGAAAGTGGCACTGCTGGCGCTGCAAGCTGCCGGTTTTCGCTTCGCAAGATCGAGCAAGATACTTAGTGGGCATCTGTCAGG
>MIBK01000132.1:0-241 GCA_001829505.1 Spirochaetes bacterium RBG_16_67_19
AACCGCAGCGGGGCCACGCGGGTGAACATCCTGCGCGGGGTGGAGTCCAGCCTCAAGCGCCTGCAGACCGACTACCTCGACCTGTACCAGGTGCACGGCTGGGACAGCATCACTCCTTTCGAGGAGACCCTGCGCACCCTGGACGACCTGGTGCGCCAGGGCAAGGTGCGCTACATCGGTATGAGCAACCTGCTGTCCTGGCAGGGGGCTACGGCTCTGGCCATCCAGGAGCGGCTGGGGC
>MIBK01000132.1:424-826 GCA_001829505.1 Spirochaetes bacterium RBG_16_67_19
GGCAGTTCGTGCCCTTCGACAAGGGGATGGGCTACAAGGTGGTGGAGGCGCTGAAGAAGGTGGCCGGCCGCCACGAGGCCAGCCCCGCGCGTGTGGCGTTGGCCTGGGTGCTCTCCCGCCCGGCGGTCTCCAGCGTGATCATCGCCGCCCGCAACAAGGAGCACCTGGAGGACAATATCCAGGCCGTCGACTTGCGGTTGGACCCCAAGGACCTGAAGCTGCTGGACCAGGTGTCGGACCCCGGCACGCCCTACCCCAAGTGGATGGTCCTGCAGCTGGATGCGGCCGAGGACCCGCGGCCCAAGACGCTGTACCCCGAGCGCTACGCGGACGGCGGACCATGGAAGGACCTGCGCGGAACGAAGTGGACGGGATAGCCGCTCAGCGCGCCCGGAGCGCTTC
>MIBK01000132.1:920-1137 GCA_001829505.1 Spirochaetes bacterium RBG_16_67_19
CGCACCTGGAACTCGTAGGTCCGGCCGTCCAGGGTGCTCACCGCGGCTTCCAGGTCGCCGGCCGCGGCGGAGGCCTCTCCTGCTTCCAGCAGCTCCTCGCCCTCCAGGCGGGCCAGGGCCTCGGCCATGGCCTGGGCCGCCAGCCCGTCGGCCGGCTCTCCGTCCAGGGTCCAGCCTTCCGCGGCGCGGGCCAGGGTGTAGCCTCCCCGGATGGGCG
>MIBK01000132.1:1436-1595 GCA_001829505.1 Spirochaetes bacterium RBG_16_67_19
CTGACCAGCCTGCCCTGCCGCAGTCCGGCCAGCAGCCCGGCCAGGGCTTCCGCCCGCTCGGCGGAGGCGGGCCAGACCCGCTCCCCTTCCCGGGCTTCCCAGCCGCCCTCCGTCCGGCGCAGCGCCAGCGCGCCGCCTGCGCGCTGAATCTGGATCTCG
>MIBK01000132.1:1602-2325 GCA_001829505.1 Spirochaetes bacterium RBG_16_67_19
CCGCCGGGGAGGAAAGCGGCAGCAGGAGAACTTCGTCCGCGCGGGCTTCCCTCCCGCCCTCCGGGGCGAGCAGGCCCAGGACGAACACCGCCGCCAGCACGGCCAGGGCGGCGCAGATGGACGCCAGGCGAGCCCGGAAGCTCACCGTTGTCCCCTCACGCGTCTTCCTTCCCGCGGCGCGCCAGGCGTACCGCCGCGAACAAGGCCACCAGCAGGGGGATCACGGCCACATTGACCAGCTCCACGGCCAGCATGAGCCGGCGGCGGAGCACGGGATCGGCGACCCGGTCCAGGCGCCCGGCCTCCGGGGCTCGGGCCTTGATCGAGAGCAGGTCCTCGTTGCCCGTCAGCCAGAGAATGGCGTTTTCCAGAAACAGCACGTTGTACAGGCTGTCGGAGAACTGCATCAGCTCCGAGGCGAAATCCTCGTCGCCGACCACCACCACGCGGGTCGGCAGGCCGCCGAAAGCGCCGCTCAAGGCCACGGCCAGCATTTGCCGCCCGGCCGCCGGTCCGCCGCCGCGGGGCAGGCGGAAAGGATCCAGCAGGAATGGTGCGCGTATGGTCCAAGCCGCAGGGGAGCTTTGCGCCAGCACCTCAGCCCGCACGCCATCCACAGGCAAGGTCTGGAGGGGGGAAGGCCACAACAGGTCCAGCCCGGCGAATCCCGAGGTGATGGGGTGGCTCGGGGAGACCCCGGGGGAGCGTACGGACACCCAGGCG
>MIBK01000132.1:2344-5843 GCA_001829505.1 Spirochaetes bacterium RBG_16_67_19
CCCAGCGGATGCCGCCGGCGGTGGCTTGCGGGAGGCGGTAGTCCCGGGCCGAGGTGTCCAGGACCATCTCCCGCCGGACGCGCACCCCGTAGCTCTCGATCAGGTCCAGCAGGGCGGAGGGCCCGGCCTCCTCGGCCTCCAGGGCCTGCTCGGTGTGCACCTCCAGCGCCTTGACCGCGAACAGCACCTTCCCTCCATCCCGCAGATAGCGCTCGACGGGCCGCAGCTCCGCGGGCCTGAGCTTCAGGCCGCCCAGCAGCAGCAGCGCGTCGACCTCCGGCGGCACCCGCTCGCCGGGCGCGAACTCGCGCAGCCAGTAGTCCCGGTCCAGCCCGGAGCGCAGGCTCTCGTAGTCCCTGGCCAGCGAGCGGTCCGGCCGGCCCACCAGCACCCCCACCACCAGGCGGCGCCCGGCCAGCAGCTTGCGGATGGCGAAGCTCAGGGAAAACTCCAGCCCCTCCTGGCTGAACACGGCCGGCAGGGTCGTGTAGCGGTTCAGATACTCCACCACGATGCCCGAGAACACGTCCAGGGTCCGCTGCTCGTTGGCCTGGATAACCTGCACCTGCCGCGGCAGCACCCCGAATCTCCGGGCCCCGTCCACGCTGCCGTCCTTCTGCGGGTCCCGCACGGCCACGCTGACCTTGCCGCGGGAGCCTGCGGCGTACTCCTGCAGCAGGTCGATCACCCTTCCCGGCTCAGCCGATAGGGAGCGCAGCGTGTCGCTCAGGTAGTAGGTGATGCGCACCCGCTCCGGGATCCGGGCGAACTGGGCCCTGGAGACCGGGGACAGGGTGTAGGCCCGGCTGGCCGTCAGGTCCAGGCGAACGTAGAAGCGCGAGGAGTCGGCCAGTAGGAGTGCCAGGCAGGCGGCCAGCAGTCCCAGCAGGAGCTGTTCCCGCCGCTTGTCCGGGCTCGCCGCCGTGCCGAACCGGCGCAGGTACAGCGAGCGGGAGGCGAAGGCCAGAAAGCCGATGGTCAGCACCAGGAAGTAGAGCACGTCGCGCGTGTCCAGCAGGCCCTTGCGGAAGCTCTCAAAGTGGGAGTCCAGGGAGAGGGCCTGCAGCACCCCGGCCAGCCAGGCCGGCAGCGGGAGGAAGGCCGGCAGCCGGCCGATCAGGGTCATCCCCAGCATCAGGGCCACACCGATCAGGAAAGCCGACACCTGGTTGGAAGAGAGGGTCGAGACCAGCACTCCCAGGGCCAGGCCCGCCGCGCCCAGAAGCAACGCGCCGACGTACTGGCTGGCGATGGGCCCGGCATCGAAGGAGCCCAGGGCCGACGCGCCCAGGGGCAGGGGCAGGGTCAGCGGGAACATCAAGGCCAGCAGCAGCCAGGCGGCCAGGAACTTGCCCAGCACCAGGTCACGCTCGCGAAGCGGCAAGGTGAGCAGGATCTCCGCCGTGCCCTGCCGCTGCTCCTCGGCCCAGCTCCTCATGGTCAGGGCGGGCAGCAGCACGATGAACAGCAGGGGCCAGGCGGCGAAATATCCGCGCAGGGTGGCGGCGTCACGGGCGAAGAAGCGCTCCCCGTAGAACAGCCAGGCGGAGGTGAGCACCAGGAAGAAGACGACCACGATGTAGGCCATGGGGGAATTGAAGTAGGCTCCCAGCTCCCGCCGGGCCACCACCAGGATCTTACGCATCGCCCCCGCTCCCCCCGCCGGTCAACCGGGCGAACAGCGACTCCAGGCTGGCCTGCTCCATGTTCAGCCCGCGGGCGATCTCCTCCACGGTGCCCTGGGCGGCCAGTCGGCCAGCGCTCATGATCAGCACGCTGCCGCAGATGGCCTCCACCTCCTGCAGGATGTGCGTGGAAAGCAGGACCGTCTTGCTGCGGCCCAGGTCGCGGATCAGCGCGCGGATCTCGACGATCTGGTTGGGGTCCAGCCCCGAGGTGGGCTCGTCCAGCACCAGTACCGGGGGGTCGTGCAGGATGGCCTGGGCCAGGCCCACGCGCTGCTTGTAGCCGCGGGAAAGCCGGCGGATGTCCCGGGTGTAGACCGCGCCCAGGCCGCAGGTCTCCACCACCCACTCCAGGCGCCGGCGGGTGTCCTCCCGGGCCAGCTCCCGGACCCGGGCAATGAAGCCCAGGAACTCGCGCACCTTCATGTCCGGGTACAGGGGAGAGCCCTCCGGCAGGTAGCCGACCGAGCGCCGCACCTGATGCGGCTGTCCGGCCACGTCGTGCCCGTCCACCTCGGCCCGCCCGCCGTCCGGGAAGTGATAGCAGGTGAGGATGCGCATCAGGGAGGTCTTGCCGGCGCCGTTGGGCCCCAGCAGGCCCACGATCTGGCCCGCTTCGATCCGGAAGGAAACGCCCTTCACCGCCTCGAAGGCGCCGTAGCGCTTGGCGAGGGAGGCGGCCTCGATCATGCGCCGGAGGGTCCCAGCAGGTGCTCGCAGAAGCCCGACAGGATATAGGAGGCGGCCACCGCGCCGGGGTCCTCCTTGCCGCGGGACTGCTCCTGGTAGTAGGCGACCCGGCCGTGCTGGGCCACCATGTCGCGCGAGGCGGCCAAGCCCTCGGCCGCGGCCTGCCGGAGCCGGCGGAAGCCCTCTTCTATGCTCGCTCCCTCCGCGGCGGCTTGCTTCAGGGCCTGCGCCGCAGGGTGCAGAACGTCCAGGAGAGTCTTTTCGCCGGGCTTGGCCTTGCCCCTCTGCATGATGCCGGCCACAAAGGCCTCGAAAAAGGCGGCCATCCCCGCCAGGTCCAGGGCCTGCCGTCCGCTCACCGCCTTGCCCCCCGACATGAAGCCGGTGGCCACCAGGGTGCCCATGGTGGAAGGGGCCGCGCGGGCGATGGCCGCGCCGAGCTTCAGCGCCAACTTGCCGGCGTCCGGCTCCTCCAGCCTGGTGCATTCCTCACGGGCCGCGGCGAAGGCCTTCTCCATTGTCAGGCCCAGGTCCCCGTCCCCGACAGCCCCGTCCAGGCGGATGAGCTCTTCTTTTTTCGCGGTCATGATGTCCGCGATGCGGGACACGATCGCCTTCAGATCGGCGGCGGTGAGCGCTTCCATGGCTACAGCTGCACCTGCTCGAAGAAGGGCGTGCGCGCCGGCTTGGCGAGCAGCTTCTGCAGCTCGTCGTCCAGGCGCAGCAGGGAGATCGAGGCGCCGGCCATCTCCAAGGAGGTGGCGAACTCCCCGAGGTAGGCGTGGAACACGGAAATTTTCTTTTCCTTCAGGATGAGGTGGACCTGGCGGTACAGCAGGTACAGCTCCTCCTTGGGCGTGGCCCCCAGGCCGTTCACCAGCACCGCCACCCGGTCCCCGGAGGCGAAGGGCAGGTCCGGGAGCACCCGGTCCATCATCTCCTGCACGATGGCGTCCACGTTCTTCAGCGCTCCGCGGCGGATGCCCGGCTCCCCGTGGATGCCCATGCCGATCTCCATCTCGTTCTCCCCCAGGCTGAACTGGGGCTTGCCCACTTCCGGCACGATGTTCGGGGACAGGGCCACGCCCATGGTGCGCACGTTGGCCCCGGCCTTCTCTGCCACG
>MIBK01000132.1:6077-6175 GCA_001829505.1 Spirochaetes bacterium RBG_16_67_19
GCCCCGCCGTGGATGGCCTTGGTGACGTTCAGCATCTGCTCCGCGCTGGGGGACTGGAACACCCCGCCTACCGAGCAGCCGTCCAGCATGCCGCGGCC
>MIBK01000133.1:0-632 GCA_001829505.1 Spirochaetes bacterium RBG_16_67_19
TTTCCGGCGCGACGGAGCGGAACTGCTCGAAAAGCCGCACGGCCTCCGCGAAGGCGTCGGCTCGGAACTGCTGGATCGCCCCATCGTACAGGGCTTCGGGGTCCTGCTGGGCAAAGGCTGCGGTAGCGGCAAGCAGGGCCCAGCACAGGGTGATGGCCAGGGCAAAGCGTGAGCGTGGCATGGAAACCTTCCTTTCAGTACGACGCTTAGCGGGGGCGCATGCTTTCCAGGCTCTCCAGCAGGCTGGACCGGTACTCGAGGTACAGCTTGTAGGGCCCGCCGGCCTCCGCCAGCAGGATCTTGTCCCCGGCCACCAGCAGCGCGGTCAGGTAGACGTAGCTCTCCTGGTCGTAGGGCACCACCCACTCCAGCGCGCTGCCGGGATGGTTGCCGGCCTGGAAGCTCCGCTCCTCGCCGTTGGGTCGATAGCCTTCCTTGGTCAGGTGCGATTCCAGCGCCTCCCCCCAGAAGGCCAGGTCCTTGGCCGGCTGGTTGGGGAAGGAGCGCACCCGGAAGCCCAGGCCCTCGGGGCTGAGCGCCCGGTAGCTGCCGTCCCGGGAGCTGCCGGCTTCGGCGTAGCCAGCGGGGGGCCGGATGGTGATCCGGGGGGTGGTGGGACGGGCGGAGGGCCG
>MIBK01000133.1:774-8929 GCA_001829505.1 Spirochaetes bacterium RBG_16_67_19
ACGGCGGCCTCCAGCCTCTCCACGTCCTGGACCAGGGCCAGCATCTCCCGCTCGATGGCCAGGGTGCCGGCGGTGTCGGCCTGGTCCAGGAGGGCCAGGTTGCGCCCCAGGATGTCCCGGCGGCTGGCCAGGCTGGACCGGGTGCGGGCCAGCTCCTCGCGCAGGTCCACGGCCCGCGGGGAGAAGTCCAGGATGTCCTCGGAAAGCTCCTCCAGGAAGCCCCTCAGAGCAGGCAGGCTGGCGTGGGGCAGCCGCAGGCTCACCCGCTCGCGGGACTTGTACAGCACGTAGCCTTCCCGGGACCCGACCCAGGCCTCCAGGCGGTCGGCCGCCTGATCGGCGTCGGCCACCAGCATGGTGACCGCCACGCCCTGGTGCAGGTAGCTCTCCTCGGCTCCGGCCGGCCGCGCCGTCAGCAGCAGGCCCGCCAGCAGGCAGAAGGCGGAGATGCTCAGCCCCTTCCTTTTCATTTCATTCCTCCCAGGGCTCCCTGCACCGTGGCCAGGCGCCGGCCCAGGGCCTCCGGATCGGGGAAGAAGGCCTCGAACACGTAAAGCAGCTCCTCCTGCACCCGCACGGCCACCAGGTAGGAGTACGGCCTGGCGTCTTTGCTGGTGAACAGCACCCCCCGGAACTCCCCCTGCTCCAGGGCTTCCGCCCGTCGGTAGCGCGGGCCCAGATGGAACAGTAGCGCCTTCTGCCAGAACTCCTCGTCGGCGCGGGGCGAGTTGGTGGTGGTGCCTACGCGCACGCGCGTGCCCTCCGGGCTTTCGGCGCGGTAGCGCTTCTCCTTGGCGAACACGGCGAAGTCGTCGCTCAGCACGGGCACCGCCTTGCCCGCGGACCTGGGCAGGCTGGGGTACAGGGGCTGGAGCGCGGCGATCCAGGGGAAGGGGATCCCCGCCCGGCGCGCCTCCCCCTCCGGCCGGCGCTGCTGGAGCTCCACGGTGATCCGTGACAGGGCGATCTGGTTCTTCAGCAGCTCAAGGGTCAGGCGGACCTGCTCGATCTCCTCGGTGAGCCGCCGGATCTCGCGCAGGATGGCCAGGCGCTGCTGCACGTCCGTGTTCTTCTCCAGAAGCTGGTAGAGCCGTTCGCGGGCCCGTTCGGCCAGACGCAGGCGCGTCTCCTGGTCGCGCAGGGCGTCGGTCACGTCGTAGGTCTCGATGGCTTTGCCGGTCACCTCTCCGAGCTTCTGCGCGGCGGCGAAGGCCTCCTGGAAGCGGGCGGCCGGCACCCGCAGGCCGACCACGGCGCCGTTCACCGACTCCACGTAACCGCCGCGCGACACGGCCAGCTGTTCCAGCTCCTTCTTGGCCTGCTCGAGCTGGTCCACGACCAGGCGGCACCAGCCGGAGTAGATGCGGGCCCGTTCCGCGCGCGCTGGCGAGGGCTGTTGGCTGCCGGCTTCCGCGCTGCCGGCCGACCTGGGCACGGACGAGTCGGAGGCCGCGGCCACGGGCGTGGGGGCCGCCATCTCCTCGGCGTAAAGCTCGTCGGCCAGGTCAGCGGACATCTTGCCCTCGGGCGCGCCCAGGGCGGCGGGTTCGTAGCCCGCGGCCAGGCCGGCGCAGGCGGCGAGCGACGCCAGCAGCAGGACGGAAAGCAGGGCAGAGGCCAGATTGCGTGCGGTGTTCACGAGCAAGAGTGTAGTACGGGGCGGCCCGAAAAACAATCGGGGAGGCTCAGCGGCCTTCCGGGGCCCGGGAGCCTCCGGCGGGGCGGCGCGTCCTTGCCGCGCCCCGGCCGAGCTTACTGCCGCCGTCCTTCCGGCGGGGGACCGAGCTTTCCAGCGTCTGGAGGCGCTGGGCAATCAGGTTGATCTGGAACTCTATGGAGTGCAGGATCCAGAACTGGAAGTGGTCCACGCGCGTCTGGCGGTGGATCATCCAGACGATCTTCAGCGAAATCAGGAACAGGGCCAGCTGGGTGGACAGGAAATGCGGGAAGCCGCCGAGCTCGAGCTGGAGCAGCTCCCGCACCAGGTCGAAGACGAACAGGATGACCAGCACGGTCAGGAAGAGGATGTTGATGATCCGGTCCTTGCTCAGGTTCGAGACGCCGCCGATCTGGCCGAGAACGCGGCGGATGCGGTCCTTCTCCGTGCGGTAGCGCTCCAGCTCCTGGAGGAGCATTTCCTGGTCGTCCATACCCAGAAGGTAAGGCCCGGCTGCCCACCCGGCAAGCTCGGCGACCGGAGCGGGCCGCGCAACCCCTGGGCCGGCTGGCGCGCGGACCGGGCGCGGAGGGCTTGCCTTTTCATATATATTTCTATATATATAGAGAAATCGCCTATGGGTACACGAAAGCCGACCAGGCTCCTTGTCATCGGCGGCGTGGCGGGGGGCGCGACCGCCGCGGCCCGCGCCCGCCGGATCAGCGAAACGGCCCAGATCACGCTCCTGGAGCGCGGGCCTTACGTTTCCTACGCCAACTGCGGGCTGCCGTATTTCCTTTCAGGGGACATCCGCAAGCGCTCCGCCCTGCTGCTGCAGACCCCCGAGGGCTTCGACAGCCGCTACGGGGTGAAAGTGCTGGTGAACACGGAGGCCCTGGAAATCGACCGCGCGGGGACCCGCGTCAGGATCCGCAACACCGAGGGGGAATCCTGGCTGGAGTATGACGCGCTCATCCTGGCCCAGGGCGGGCTGCCATCCAGCCCGCCGCTGCCGGGCGTGGACTCGCCGCACGTCTTTCGGCTGTGGACCGTCCCGGACATGGACCGCATCCAGGCGTATCTGGAAGCCGAGAAGCCCGCCTCGGCGGTGATCGCGGGCGGCGGCTTCATCGGCCTGGAAATGGCGGAGGCCTTCGCCCGGCGCGGCATCGCCGTCACCGTGGTGGAGATGCTGCCCCGGGTCATGGCGGGCATGGACCCGGAGTTCGGTGGACTGATCGCCGGGCGCCTCGCGGCCCACGGCGTGACGGTGCTGACCGGCGCGGGCCTGAAGGCGGTGCTGCCGGCCTCCCGGGAGGTGGAGCTGGCCGACGGCCGGCGCCTGCCCGCGGCCCTGGTTCTGTTGTCCGTCGGGGTGCGCCCGGAGCTGGAGCTGGCCAAAGCGGCCGGCCTGGCCATGGGCGAAGCCGGCGGCCTGCGGGTGGACGCGCACCTGCGCACCTCCGACCCGCGCATCTGGGCGGCGGGGGACATGAACGAGATCGTCCATAAAATATCCGGCCGCAAGGTGCGCGTCCCGCTGGCCGGGCCGGCCAACCGGCAGGGGCGGATCGCCGCCTCCAATGCCCTGGGCCTGCCCATGCGGTACAACGGGGCCCTGGGCTCCAGCGTCGTGAAGGTGTTCGACGCCACCGCCGCCTCCACGGGCCTGAGCGAAGCGGCGGCCCGCGAAGCCGGTTTCGACCCCGGCGCCGCCTTCGTGGTCCGGGACCATCACGCCTCCTACTACCCGGGGGCCAGGGATCTGGCCCTCAAGCTGGTGTACGACCGCAGGACCCGGCGCCTGCTGGGCGGTCAGGCCTTCGGGGAGGAGGGAGTGGAGAAGCGCATCGACGCGCTGGCCGCGGCGCTTCAGGGCAGGCTCACCCTGGAGGACCTGGCGGAGCTGGACCTGACCTACGCTCCGCCGTACTCCTCAGCCAACGATCCGCTGAACGTGGCGGCTTTCGTGGGCTTGAACGACCTCAGCGGCTTCAGTCCCCTGATCACGGCCGCCCGGCTCCGGGAGGAGCTGGCCGGCGGCCAGCCACCCCTGGTGGTGGACGTGCGCAACCTCAACGAGTACGAAGCCTCCCACCTGCGCGGGGCCCTGCACCTGCCCCTGGACGAGCTGCGCTTCCGGCTGGAGGAGGTGCCGCGGGACCGGAGCCTGGTGGTGCATTGCCGGTCCGGCTATCGTTCGCACCTGGCGCTGCGCATCCTGAAGCAGAACGGATTCCAGCAGGTGCGCAATCTCACCGGCGGATACATCGCCGCCCAAGCCTTCGGCTTTATAGGAGAGTAGAAATGGCGGGAAATACGGTAATAGAAAAGATCCGGGCCGGCGCCCGGCTGGTCGACGTGCGGACGGCCGACGAGTTCAAGGACGGCTCCTACGACGGGGCGATCAACATCCCCCTGGCCTCGCTGCTGGCCCGGCAGGGGAGCTGGGCTCCAAGGACAAGCCCATCGTCCTGTTTTGCGCCTCCGGAGCGCGCAGCGGCCTGGGGGCCCGCCTGCTGAAGCAGGCCGGCTTCACCGACGTGATCAACGCCGGCGGCCTGGAGGACATGCCCAGGTAGCGCCGCGGCGCCGCCTGCCTTCGCGCCTCACAGCCAGAGACTGAGCCGCAGCGAGGGGCCCACGAGCAGGATGCCCGCGTAATTGCTCAGGTTCAGGCCGGCCCCCAGGCCCGCGTGGCTGCCGGCGTAGCGCAGGCCCAGCCACAGGAAGTGGAACCGCAGGGCGTAATACGCGGCGTTGAGGTTGTACAGCTCCAGGACCCACTGCGGCGACAGGAAGATCCGCGCCTCCACGCCGAAGTCCAGCAGGGCCCTGTCGCTGGAGTCGGTACCGAAAATTCCCGCGAACAGGTTGAGGAACAGGAACGGCCCCCGGAAGCCTAGTCCGGCGTTGGTCGCGCCGCAGAGCAGGTAGCCGGTGGGGTCGAACAGGACCTGGCCGAAGGCGTGCAGGTGCAGGTAGCTCAGGTTGAGGGTCAGCCGTCCGGCCAGGCTCCAGCGATCCTGCAAGAGCCAGGCGCCGTCCAGGTCCAGACCGAGATTGCCCCAGGAGGAATAGCCCGGCGGCGGGTCCCCGCGCAGAGGTGAGGAGGGGTCCCGCAGCAGTTCGCCAAGGATTTCGGCGAATAGCTGGCAGCCGAGGTCGAAGCAGCCGTCCTCTTCTTCCTCCTCCGGTTCGTCCTCCCGCGCCTGCTCCTCCGCCTCCTCTTCGCGCTCGCGGATCCGCTTCCGGATTTCCTCCACCGTGTCATCTTCCTGCGCCATGGCCTTCACGCCGGGCTCGAGCAGGCCCAGCAGGCAGAAGGCCAGAAAGGCCGGAAGAAACCTGGCCATCATCCCGTATAGTCTAGGCGATGGAGCGCCTCCCGTCAATGCGCGCAGGGTTGCCGCAGAGGCCGGTCATGGCGATATTGGCCATATGAACAAGACCTATACCGCCCAGCAGAGCGTCCAGATCCGGGCCCCGGCCGCGAAGGTCTGGCAGGCGCTCATCCGCCCGGAGCTGGTGAAGCAGTACCTTTTCGGCACGGAGATGACCGCGGACTGGCGGGTGGGCGGGGCCATCACCTATCGCGGGCAGTGGGAAGGCAAGCCCTACCTGGACAAGGGCGCGGTGAAGGTGTTCGAGCCGGAGAGGCTGCTGGTGACGACCTATTTCAGCTCGCTGTCCGGCAGCGAGGACAGGCCGGAGAACTACTGCACCGTGACCTACCGGCTGGCCGAGTCCGACGGCCGGACCACGCTGACGATCATCCAGGACAACAACCCCACCCAGGAAGCCGCCGATCACTCCGCGGCCAACTGGGCGGTGGTCCTGGAGGCGCTCAAGATCCTGGTGGAGAGGTAGGCCGCCCGCCCGGCGCTCGAAGCCGGCGGCGCCCAATCTGCTCCGTTCTTTACACTGCCTCTGGATTCTGCTATACCTGGGTCGATCGACATGCCGGAAACCTTGCTGGAAATCGACGGCCTGACGAAGAGCTTCAAGGGGCTTCGCGCGGTGGACGGCTACCGGTTGCGGCTGGCCGCCGGGGAGATCCTGGGCATCATCGGGCCCAACGGGGCCGGCAAATCAACGGTTTTCAATCTGCTCACCGGCCATCTGCGCGCCACCTCCGGAGCGATCCGCTTCCGCGGGAAGGACATCACCCAACTGGCACCGGAGCGCATCGCCAGGCTGGGTATCGGGCGTACCTTTCAGAACATCCGCCTTTTTCCCGGCCTGACCGCCCTGGAAAACGTGGTTTGCGCCGGCCAGCTTCACGATCGCAGCAGCCTGGCCGCCACGCTGCTGTCCTGGCCGTCCTTCCGGCGCACCGAACGACGCCTGGTGCAGTCGGCGCGCGAGCAGCTCGCCATGTTCGGTCTGGAGGAACGGGCTTCGGCGCCGGCGACCTCCCTGCCTTACGGTGATCAGCGCCGGCTGGAGATCGTGCGCGCTCTGGCCCTCCGCCCGGCGCTCCTTCTCCTGGATGAGCCGACCGCCGGCATGAACGGCCAGGAGAGCCTGCGCGTGCTGGACCTGATTCGCCGCATTCGCGAGCAGTACCGGCTCACCATCGTCCTGGTGGAGCACAACATGCCATTAGTCATGAGCCTTTGCGAGCGCCTGCAGGTGCTGAACTACGGCCAGATCATCGCCGAAGGCAGCCCGGAGCAGGTGCGCGTGGATCCACGGGTCGTGGAGTCTTACCTGGGACGGGTGGCCGCAGATGCTCAAGCTTGAAGCCGTTGAGGTCGCCTACGGGCACATCGTGGCTCTGACCGGGGTCAGCCTGCGGGTCCTGGATGGAGAGCTGGTCGCGCTGCTGGGCGCCAACGGAGCGGGCAAGTCCACGACGTTGATGAGCATTTCGGGGATCGTGCGACCGCGCGGCGGGACACTGGAGTACAACGGGGCCGACCTCAGCAGAGCCAGCCCCTTGGATATCGTCGGTCTGGGTGTGATCCAGTGCCCGGAGGGGCGCAGGATCTTCGGGGGGCTGACCGTTCTGGAAAACCTGCGTATGGGTGCGATCCGCCGCAGGGATGCGGGGGCAGTGCGCCGCGACCTGGACTGGGTTCTATCCCTGTTTCCGGTGCTCGGGCAACGCCGGCACCAAAGCGGAGCCACGCTGAGCGGGGGGGAGCAGCAGATGCTGGCAATGGCCCGGGCCCTGATGGGCTCGCCCCGCCTGCTGCTGCTGGACGAGCCTTCCCTGGGACTGGCGCCCATTGTCGTGCAGGCCATCTTCCAGGTGATCGGCGAGCTGCACCGCCGGGGCGTCACCATCCTCCTGGTGGAGCAGAACGTCCGCCAGGCCCTGGCGGTGGCGGACCGCGGCTACGTGCTGGCCACCGGCAGAGTCATCCTGGAAGGCAGCGGGGCCCGGTTGCTCTCTCACCCCGAGTTGGAGCAGGCCTACCTCAGCGCGGCGCCGGGGGACCGGCGGTGAGCGCTCTGGAGCTGCTGCTGCAGCAGCTGATCAACGCCGTGAGCATCGGCAGCCTCTACGCCCTGATGGCCATTGGCCTGGCCATGGTTTTCGGCATCCTGCGTCTGATCAACTTCGCCCACGGCGATCTGATCATGGTGGGCAGCTACGTGGCGCTGCTGGTGATGATGCTCGGGCTGCCGTTTGCCGTCGCCGCGGTCGCTGGGCTGGCGGCCAGCACGCTGGCCGGCCTGGCCATGGAGCGGGTCGCCTACCGGCCGTTGCGCGGGGCCCACGAGATCGCCATGCTGCTGACTTCCTTTTCGGTGACCATCTTCCTGGAGAACCTGGCGATCATCCTGTTCCGTCCGACCTCCCGGCCTTTTCCCGCGCCGTCGGTCCTGCGCTCGGTCATCATCCTGGGCAAGCTGCAAGTGGCGGGTCTGGACCTGATTGCCATCGCCGTGGCGGCGCTGCTGCTGGTTGCGCTCACCGTGTTCGTGAGGAGCACCAACGTCGGCATCGCCATGCGCGCGGCCTCCCAGGACTTGCTGGCCGCGCGCCTGATGGGCATCAACGTCAACCGGGTGGTCGCCGCGGCTTTCGCCATCGGCTCCCTCCTGGCGGGAGTGGTGGGCCTGCTGTGGAGCGCGCGGGTCGGCAAGGTGGATCCGCTCATGGGTTTCAACCCCGTTCTCAAGGCCTTTGTGGCTTCGGTCATCGGCGGCCTGGGCAGCCTGCCAGGTGCCGTGCTGGGGGCCTACGTGCTTGGCGGCCTGGAGATCCTGCTCCAGGGTCTGCTTCCTTCCACGCTTACTCCCTACCGGGACGCCTTCGTCTTTACCGCGCTGATCGCCCTTCTGCTGTTGAGGCCCAACGGCATCCTGGGCGGTACGGAGAGGGAGAAGATCTGATGCCGCCCCCGGCCCCGCGCGCCTCCACGCTCTTGTCCCGCCTGGCCTGGCCAGCAGCGCTGCTCGCCCTTCTGGCCGTCCTTCTGGCTGCGGCCCACTTTTTCGCGGGTGATTACCTGCAGCGGATCCTGATCATCATCGGGATCAACA
>MIBK01000134.1:0-2113 GCA_001829505.1 Spirochaetes bacterium RBG_16_67_19
TGGTGGTTCCGCGGGAGTCGGGCCGGCCATGATCCTGGGCGTGGGCATCGACGTGGTGCACGTGCTCCGCATGCGCCGCTGGGAGAAGGTGCCCGGCCTGTTTCGGCGCTTCTTCAACGAGGAGGAGCTGGCCGCCGCCCTGGCCAAGGGGGAAGGGGGCATCCTCTCCCTGGCGGCCCGTTTCGCGGCCAAGGAGGCGCTGGGCAAGGCGCTGGGTACGGGCCTGCATGGCCTGTCCCTGCGCGAGATCTCGGTGCTGAACGACGCCCGGGGCAAACCGCACATCCACCTGTACGGCGAGGCCAGGCTGGTCCTGGAGCGCTTCGGGGGCAAACGGCTGCACGTTTCCCTGAGCCACGAGCGCGACAACGCCCTGGCCATGGTGGTGATCGAGGGGGAGTGATGTCCGACGCCGCGCCCAAGCTGACCTTCTTCAGCAAGACCCAGACCGCCTGCCCGGTATGCGAGGCGGGTTTTTTCCGGGAGGAGCTGCTTTCCGGCGGAGGGCGGCTGATCGCCGGGGAGCTGACCGAGGAGCTGCACCGCACCTACGAGCCTTCCAAGAAGTTCGGCGAGGTGCAGCCCCTGGCCTACGCGGTGACGGTCTGCCCCTCCTGTTACTTCGCGGCCTACTCGCAGGATTTCTCCGCGGTGGAGGAGGAGGCCGTCGGCCGCCTGCAGGAGACCATGGAGCGGCGCAAGGAGCAGGTGGCCCTGCTGTTCAAGGACCTGAACTTTTCCGAGTACCGGCGCCTGGAGGAAGGGGCGGCCAGCTATTACCTGGCGATCGCCTGCTACGAGCACTTCGGCCGGCACTTCTCCCCCACCATGAAGCGGGGCCTGTCCGCCCTGCGCGCCGCCTGGCTGTTCGACGCGCTGCACCACAAGCACTTCGGCGAGAACTACGACTACCTGGCCGGCCTTTTCTACCGCAAGGCGCGCTTCTTCTACATGCTCTCCGTGGAGCTGGCCCAGAATGGAAGGGAGCCCCTGGACTCCTCCGTGCACCTGGGCCCGGACCTGGACAAGAACTACGGCTTCGAGGGCTTCCTCTACATCACCGGCCTGCTGGAGTTCCGCTACGGGCCGCGCAAGGACCGCGAGCGGCGCGTGCACTCCCTGGAGACCGCCCGGCGCATCGTGGCCAGGCTGTTCGGCACCGGGCGGGCTTCCAAGAGCAAGCCCTCGGCCATCCTGGACAAGTCCCGGGAGCTGTACGACCAGATGACCCAGGAAATGAAGAAGCTGCAGGGAGAGGGATAGAGCGGGTGCCGGTCCGCAACATCCGCCTGACTCTGGCCTACGACGGCACCGATTTCGCGGGCTGGCAGGTGCAGAAGAACCAGCGCACGGTCCAGGGCGTGATCGAACAGGCCCTGGAGCGCATGCACGGGCATCCCGTGCGCATCCGGGGCGCCGGGCGCACGGACACGGGCGTGCACGCCACCGGCCAGGTGGCCAACTTTCCGAGCGACCTGGACTCCATCCAGGGGGAGCGCTGGAGCCTGGCCACGAACTCCTATCTGCCGCCCGACGTGCGGGTGCTGGAGAGCAGCGAGGCCGAGCCGGGTTTCAGCGCCAAGGAGTCCGCCCTCCTGCGGGTGTACGCCTATTACCTGCTGCCCGCGCAGATCGGGCCGCCGCACCTGCGGCGCTTCTGCTGGAAGATCCTCCGGCGTCCCAACATGGAGGCCCTCAACCGCCTGGCCGCCGTGTTCGTCGGGGAGCACGATTTCACGACCTTCGCCGCGGCCGGGGACTCCAGCCGCAGCAAGGTCCGCCGGGTGTTGTCCTCCTGCTTCTATCCGGAGGGGCCGTTCCTGGTTTTCCGGGTCGCGGCCACCTCCTTCGTGTGGAAGATGGTGCGCAGCCTGCTGGGCACGATGCTGGAATACGAGGCCGAGGGCCGTCCGCCGGCGGAACTGGCCCAGGCCCTGGCCGCGCGCGAGCGAGCCCAGGCCGGCTCCAGCGCCCCGGCGCGCGGGCTGTTCCTGGAAAGGGTGGTGTACGATGGGGAAGAGCTCTTCCCTCTCTGAATATTGGCAGCTCCTGGAGCTGGCCGAGGATTACCTGCAGGACGGCAGCCGGCGGGCGCACCCGTCGCTGATCCTGC
>MIBK01000134.1:2136-2538 GCA_001829505.1 Spirochaetes bacterium RBG_16_67_19
GCGGCCCCGGCAGCTCTGGCAGCCCCGGAGCCGTCACAGCCCGCCGCGCAGGACCCGGCGCCTTCCTCTCCCGGCCTGGCCGACATCGCCGCCCAGGTGACCTCCTGCACGCGCTGCGCCCTGCATCGCGGCCGAAAGCACGCGGTTCCCGGGGAAGGGGCTGCCCATCCCCTGGTGCTGGTGATCGGGGAGGGGCCGGGAGCGGAGGAGGACGCCACAGGTCGCCCCTTCGTGGGCCCGGCCGGCCAGCTGCTGGACAAAATGCTCAAGGCCATCGAGTTGGACAGGGCCACGAACTGCTTCATTGCCAACGTGGTGAAATGCCGCCCGCCGGGAAACCGCGATCCCCAGCCGGAGGAATCCGCCGCCTGCCTGCCGTATCTGCGGGCCCAGATTGCCGTG
>MIBK01000134.1:2641-3740 GCA_001829505.1 Spirochaetes bacterium RBG_16_67_19
AAGGCATCCCGCTGGCCGTCACCTACCATCCCAGCGCGGTGCTGCGCGACTCCTCCCTGAAGAGGCCGGTCTGGGAAGATCTCAAGCGGCTGAAATCGAACCTGGGACATGCCTGAGTTGATCGAGGTCGTCTTCAATCTGCCGGTGGACCGGCGTTTCACCTACGCGGTCCCACAGGGCCTGGAGGTGAAAGCCGGCATGCGCGTCACGGCGCCCTTCGGCTCGCGCCGCCTGCTGGGCTACGTGGTGGCCGAAGGCGTGCAGGCCCCCGCGGGCCTGTCCGAGATCAAGGAGGTGCTCCGCCGCATCGACGCCCAGCCCTTGTTCGGCCCGCTTGAGCTCTCCCTGGCGCAATGGCTCTCCGGCATGTACCTGTGCGCCCTGGGCGAGGCGCTGGCGGCCATGCTGCCCGGGGGCCGCCGGGAGGTGGAAGGGGAGGAGCTGGCGGAGGAGCCGGAGGCCGGGGCCGAGATCACCCTGTCCCCCGACCAGGACCAGGCCGTGCAGCGTCTCTCAGAGGCCAGGGAAGGGATGTTCTACCTGCACGGGGTCACCGGCTCGGGCAAGACCGAGGTCTTCCTGCGCGCTGCCGGCTCGGTGCTGGCCCGCGGGCGGGGCGTGATCTACCTGGTGCCCGAGATCGCCCTGACCCACCAGGTGGTGGAGATCTTCTCGAAGCGCTTCGGATCGGACATCGCGGTCCTGCACTCCGGGCTTTCCCCTTCCCGCCGGTTGAACGAGTGGACACGCCTGCGCGATGGCCAGGCCCATCTGGCCATCGGGGCCCGCAGCGCGGTTTTCGCCCCGGTGCGGGACCTGGGCCTGGTGGTGATCGACGAGGAGCACGAGGGCTCCTACAAGTCTGGCACCACCCCGCGCTATCACGCCCGCCAGGTGGCCATGCACCGGGCCCGCGCCGAAGGGGCGGTCCTGGTCATGGGCAGCGCCACCCCTTCCCTGGAGGCCTGGCACTCCATCCGGGAGGGGCGCATCCCCTGCCTGAGCCTGGGCCGCCGGATGAGCGGCGGCATCTTGCCCGAAGTGCGGGTGCGGGGCCTGGCCGGAGAAAGCACCCCCCTTTCCCGCCCGTTGATCGAGG
>MIBK01000134.1:3749-7091 GCA_001829505.1 Spirochaetes bacterium RBG_16_67_19
GCACCCACGAGGCCGGGCGGCAGACCATCCTGTTCCTGAATCGCCGCGGTTTCGCCTATTTCTTCCACTGCCGCAGCTGCGGGTTCGAAATGAAGTGCCGCCAGTGCTCGGTGGCCCTCACCTTTCACAAGCAGCGAGGCCGGATGGTTTGCCACTATTGCGGCTACCACGCCGCGCCGGTGACCGTCTGCCCGGAGTGCGGCTCCTTGGAAGTGGGCTACTCGGGGTTCGGCACGGAGAAGATCGAGGAGGAGCTGGCCCGCCTGTTCCCTGACCTGACCGTGCGGCGCATCGACACGGACGCCGTGCGGCACAAGGGGGCGCTGCGCGGCCTGCTGGCCGAGTTCCGCTCGGGAAAGATCGACATCCTGGTGGGCACGCAGATGGTGGCCAAGGGGCTGAACTTTCCGGGGGTGAAGCTGGTGGGCATCGTCCTGGCCGACTCGGGGCTGCGCCTGCCGGATTTCCGGGCCGCGGAGCGCACCTTCGGCCTGATCGTGCAGGTTTCCGGGAGGGCCGGCAGGTACCACCCGGACGGCACGGTGGTGGTGCAGACCTACCTGCCCAAGGACCGGACCATCGCCCTGGCCGCCCAGGGGAAGCTGGAGGAGTTCTACGCCGCGGAGCTGGAAAACCGGCGGAACCTGGGCTTCCCCCCGTACACGCGCCTGATCCGCGTGGTCTTCCGCTCGCGCAACGCGGACAAAGCCCAGCAGGCGGCGGCGGATTTCTGCCGGCCCCTGCAGGCCACGGCAGGAGTGGAGGTGCTGGGGCCCGCGGAGTGCCCCCTGGCGGTGATCGCCGGCAACAGCCGCACCCAGGTGCTGCTGCGCGCCGCCGAGTTCAACCGGGTGCACGCCGCCGCCCACCGCGCCCTGCGCGCCTTCAGCCCCCCCGCCGGGGTCTACCTGGAGGTGGACGTGGACCCGGTGTCCCTGCTTTGATTGACTGGAGGCGGAGGATTTGAGTACTGTAAGCGCAGGTGGGAAGGCCATGCTGAATATCATCACCCTGGGCGACGAGCAGCTGCGCAAGCACTCGATCCTGGTGCCGGACCTGAACGGCACGGTGCACACGCTCATCGAGCAGATGTTCGAGAGCCTGCGCGAGTACAAGGGCATCGGGCTGGCCGCGGTGCAGGTCGGCAGCCTGTACCGGCTGTTCATCACCGAGGTCGGCGGGGACAAGCCGCGGGTGTTCGTGAACCCGGAAATCCTGGAAACCTCGCTGGAGCAGGCTTCCTACGAGGAAGGCTGCCTGAGCATTCCCGGTGTGGAGGCTGACGTGCTGCGGCCCCAGAGGGTGCGGGTGCAGGCCTGGAACGAGAAAGGGCGGCCCTTCACCCTGGATGCCGAGGACCTGCTGGCCCGGGTCGTCCAGCACGAATTCGACCACCTCAACGGGGTGCTGTTCATCGACCGCATCGATCCCAAGAAGCGCGAGCGCCTGGTCAGGCAGTACTACACCGCCGCCCCGCTGTAATGCGCATCCTCTTCGCAGGAAGCCCGCAGCTGGCGATCCCCTCCCTGGAGTCCGTCCGGGCCCGGCACGAAGTGGCAGCGGTCCTGACCAATCCCGACCGCCCCGCCGGCCGCCGCGCTGAACCGGCGCCCACGCCCGTGAAAGTGCGGGCGCTGGAGCTGGGCCTGCGGCTGCTGCAGCCCGCCCGGCTGGACGGGAAGCTCGACGAGGAAGTGAAGGCCCTGGGCTGCGAGCTGCTGGTGGTGGTGGCCTTCGGCAGGATCTTCCCGGGGGGATTCCTGGAGCTATTTCCCCGAGGCGGAATCAATGTGCACCCCTCCCTGCTGCCGCGGCACCGCGGACCCTCGCCGATTCCCGCCGCCATCCTGGCCGGGGACCGGGAAACCGGGGTCACGGTGCAGCGGCTGGCCGCGCGGATGGACAGCGGCGACATCCTGAAAGCCGGCAGGCTGCCTTTGTCCGGCACGGAAACCACCGGCTCCCTGACCAAGGTCCTGGCCGATCTTGGCGCACAGCTGCTGGTCCAGACGTTGGCGGAAGTGGAGCAGGGTCGTGAGCGGGGCACCCCCCAGGCGGAAGCGGAGGCGACCTACTGCCGGCTGGTGCGCAAGCAGGACGGGCGCATTCCCTGGGACAGGGAGGCGGGGCACATCGAGCGGCTGATCCGCGCCTATCATCCCTGGCCCGGAGCCTTCACCACCTTCCGCGGGCAGGTCCTGCACCTGCTGGAGGCGGGGGTGTGTCCGCTTCCGCCTCCAGCCGAGGGTGCGCAGGGGGCAGGCGCCCAGGGTCTTGTGTTCGGCACCGACAACCGCTATGGTATCCTGGTGCATGCCGGGCAGGGCGCGGTTGGCGTGACCCGGCTGCAGCTGCAAGCCAAAAAGCCCATGGACTGGCGTTCCTTCCTCAACGGACGGAAGGATTTCGTGGGCTCCCAGCTGGGAGTGGACGATGATTGACCGGATAAGCTCGCTGTGGCGTTCGCTCGAGCGGGGCCGCTTCAAGGCCTGGGGGGAGAGGTTCCTGCCCAACTACCGGGACCCTCCCGAGCGGCGGACCTTCAAGGTGTTCGTGCTGCTGATCGTGGGCATGTTCGTGCTGATGGTCCTGATCGGCCTGCTGACCTTCCTGCTCTCGCTGAAGGGCTCCGAGCAGGTCACGGTTCCCGCCGTGGAGGGCAAGGACCTGATTCCGGCCTTGATCGAGCTGCAGGAAAAGGACCTGTACCCGCGCCTGCAGGTGCGCTTCTCCTCGGATTATGAGAAGGGCCTGGTGCTGGAACAGAAGCCGGCCGCCGGCGCCAGCGTGCGCGTGGGCCGCAGGGTGATCCTGGTGGTCAGCCGCGGTCCGGTCATCGACCGGGTCGAGGACTACGTGGGGGAGAAGCTGGAGGACGTGCGCCTGCACCTGCAGAACGTGTTCGCCTCCTCGCGCGCCCTGCTGCGCATCAAGGAGCCCATCTCCTACGTTTTCGACGAGTCAGCGGCCGGCACCATCCTGGTCCAGAAGCCGCCGGCGGGCAAGGCCCTGGACGAGCTCACCGAGCTGGAACTGGTGGTGAGCCGCGGACCGCGCGGCGAGATGATCAGCGTAACGGACTACTCCGGATTGCGCTTCCAGGACGCCATTGCCCAGCTGGCCAGCGCCAACCTCCCCTTCACCTTCACAGTGCGCAGGGCCCAGGGCCAGGAAAAGAGCGGGGTGATCGTGTCCCAGACCCCGGAGGCCGGCGGCGAGGTCCCCTACGGCGCGGTATTGCAGCTGGTCATGACCCGCCCGGCGGACCTCGCCCGCGGCAAGGTCTTCGGCATATTCGAGTACACCCTGCCCGCCTACCCGATCATGGTGGACGTGAGCCTG
>MIBK01000135.1:0-916 GCA_001829505.1 Spirochaetes bacterium RBG_16_67_19
GCACTAGCCCGGGTCAAGTCCGGCGGCAGCCGCCTGGTCTGCTTCGCCCCCACCGTGGGCGTGGCCCGCAACCTGGTGCGCGAGGGGGTGGACGCCCTGATCATCGAGGGCCACGAGGCCGGCGGCCACGTCGGGCCGGTGAGCACGGCCGTGCTGGCCGAGCAGATCCTGCCGACCATCCAGGAAGTGCCCGTGTTCGTGGCCGGGGGGATCGGCAGCGGGGTGATGATGCTGCACTACCTGCTGATGGGCGCCGCGGGGGTGCAGCTGGGCACCCGCTTCGCCGTGGCCGAGGAATCCCCGGCCCATCCCAACTTCAAGCAGGCCATGGTCAAGGCCAGCGCCCGCGCCGCCCAGCCCACGGCCCAGTACGACCCGCGCATCCCGGTGATCCCGGTGCGCGCGCTGCAGAACCAGGGCACCCGGGATTTCAACACCCTGCAGCTCGGGCTGGTGGCCCAGCTGGAGCGGCGGCAGATCGGGGCCGGGGAGGCGGGACGCCAGCTGGAGGAGTTCTGGATCGGGGCACTGCGCAAGGCGGTGGTGGAGGGGGACGTGGAGCGCGGCTCGCTGATGGCCGGGCAGAGCGTCGGGCTGGTGCGGGAGGTGCTGCCGGTGCGCGGGATCGTGGAGCGCCTGCTGGATGAGGCCGCGGCGGAGGCCGAGAAGATCCTGGCCCGCCTCAGGCCAGCTCCCGGATCCTCCTGAGCAGCTGCTCTTCCTCGAAGGGCTTGTCTAGGAAGTGCTCGATGCCCCGCTCGCGCAGCCGGCGGGCGGTTTCCTGGTCGCTGTAGCCGGTCATCACCAGCACGGGGGCCCGCACGCCCACGTCCCGCAGGCGCTGGATCAGCTCCAGGCCGGTGGGCCCAGGCATCTGCAGGTCGGTCAGGATCAGGTCCACCCGGCGGCCTTCGGC
>MIBK01000135.1:930-3734 GCA_001829505.1 Spirochaetes bacterium RBG_16_67_19
GCCGCTCCAGCGCCTCCTCCCCGCCGCGCGCCGTGACCGCCGCGTAGCCATTGGACTGCAGGATGAACTGGATGGTGTCCAGCATGTGGCTCTCGTCATCCACCACCAGGATGGTCTTGGGCGTCACGGAGCTCAGATAGCGGGCTTCAGGCGCTCATCAGGGCCAGGCTGCGGCGGCGCAGGCCGTCCAGGCGCTTGCGCACCCCGGAAATCGACATGCCGACCTCCCGCGCCGTGTCCTGCAGGGACAGCCCCTCCACGTGCCGCAGGGTGGCAATGGTGCGGGTGCTTTCCCGCTCTCCGGCGAACAGCCGCTCTACCTCGTTGCGGGTTTCCACTTCCTGCTCGGGCGAGGAGCCGCCAGGCAGGTTGTCCAGCATCTCCTCGTTGTGCACCAGGCGGCGCCGGCCGCTTCGCCGCAGCAGGTTCAGGGAATGGTTGGTGGCCATCCGGTACAGCAGGCTGGAGGGGTACCTGCCATGAAGCTGCTCTTGCTTGCGCAGGAGCTGCACGAACACGTCCTGCATGGCGTCGCTGGCCTGCTCCTCGTCGCGCAAGAGGAATCGGCAGCGCCGCAGCACCATGGGGGAATAGCGGCGGTAGAGGGCTTCGGCGTCAATCACATAGGCACGGTCGGTTTCCATCATTTTCTCCTACCTGTTTAATAGCAAGAGCTGTGCCAAAAAACGGAGCTTCTAGGCCGGTTTTTCAGGCCGGAAAGAGGGGCTTTGTGGCGGTTTGCGCGCCTGGGGCAGGAAAAAGCGTGGCAGGTGAGAAGAAACGTGGCACCCCTTTGCGGTCTATTCGAAGCGGAAGCGCCAGAGGGCCAGACCGAAGAAAGCGGCGGCGCAGGCCGCCAGCAGCCCGACCGGGGCCAGGACTGCGGCCAGGTCGTGTCCCCGCAGCAGGATGCCCCGGAAAGCGTCCATGGCCCAGGCTCCGGGGGTGAGACGCCCCACCCGGGCGAAGCCGCCGCCGGCCACGTCCAGCGGGAACCAGGCCCCGCCCAGGGCGGAGAACAGGAACATGGCGATCATGGAGTACATGACCACTTGCTGCTCGTTGCGGGCCAGGCTGGCGACCAGCAGGCCCAGGCTGGCCGACCACAGGGCCAGGGCGCTCATCATCAGCAGGGTCGCCCCCGGGGCACCCAGATAATTCACGCCGAAGGCCAGCTGCCCGCAGGCCACCAGCGCGGCCTCCTGGACCCAGATGACCAGGAACATGGCCCCCAGGTGCCCGGCGATGATCGAGGCGCGGGACGCGCTGGTGGTGAGCAGGCGCTGCATGGCGCGAGATTTGCGCTCCAGCACCAGGATCATGGCCGAGCTGATCAGGCCATAAATCGCAAACTGCACGATCATGCCCGGGGAGGACTGCTGGAACCCGGTTATCCGGCCGGCGGGCAGGTAAGTTTCGGAAGCCAGGCTGACCCGCGGCCGCTGCCATTCGGCCAGGGCTCTGCCGAGGGCGTGCTCCCGGACCGCGCGGTCCGCTGCCCCTGCCGGCCCCAGGGCCAGGCGCGCGCCCCGCACGGAACCCAGCAGGCGGGTGGCGGCCGAGCGCAGGCGGTCGGAGGCCACCCGGTCGTCGGGCTCGTACGAGGTGGCGATGATGGCGAGGGGCAGCGGCTGCTCGGTCCAGGCCGCCTCCGCGAATCCCTCCGGCACCACCGCCGCGGCCGCCAGCTTTCCGCCGCGGACCTGGGCGGCGGCTTCCTCCCGGTCGGCCAGCTCCACGAGCTGGACTCCGGGGGCGGAGGCCACCAGGTCCCGCAGGGCGGCGCCCGTGACCGGCTCCCGGGTCCGAAAGTCCCTGTCCAGCCAGCCGATCCTCAGGGCGGCTTCGCGGAAGTCCCCTCCGGTGACGAAGCCGAAAAAGAGGGTGAAAGCCAGCGGCATGGCCAACAGGAAGATCGCGGACTTCCAGTCCTTGGCCATCTGCAGCAGGTCCTTGGCCAGCAAGTGCCACCAGCGCATTCCGTACCCCCTAGGCCAGCCGGCGCCGCTGCAGGAGCACGCCGGCGGCGTAGCAGACCAGGCCGATCCCCGCCAGCACCGCGGCCGGGGCGGCCAGCTCGCCCAGGGGCGCCCCGCCGACGGCCAGCTTCCACAGCCGCACCGCCCAGCCCTGCGGGGTGGCCAGGCCCACGGTCTGGAAGAGGTCGGGGATCCCCGGGATGAAGTTGGTGAACAGCCCGCCCAGCATGCCGGTGACGGTGAGCCCCACGCCCAGCACGATGCCCACCTGGCGCGAGTTGCGCAAGGCGGACATCAGCAGCAGCCCGAAACCGGCGGCCGCTACCACCAGCGCGCCGGAGGCCAGCAGCAGGGGCGCCGGCCGGCCCCAGCGCAGGCCGAACAGCACCGCGGAAGCCCCCAACAGCACCGCCACCTGGGCGCTCAAGATGAGCGCCGCTGCCAGGGCCTTGCCGGCCAGGATGGTCGCCGGCCGGGTGGGGGTGGCGAGCAGCCGGGACAGGGTGCCCTCCTCGCGCTCCCGCACGATCGACTGGGCGGCGCTGCCCCCGGTGAAGAACACGAAGAACAGCAGCATGGAGGTCATGATGGCCCGCATGATGCCCTGCAGCTCCCCCGCCGGTTTGGCCTGCGCCGCCGGGGCCTGCAGCTCGGCGGCGGTCACCCGCTGGCTCCACCGCACGTATTCCTGGGCCGCGGCCTGGGCCGCCGCCGGGCCGCCGCCGCTTTCAGCCGCCAGACTTCCGGCGATGCGGGCCCCCAGCACCCCGTCCAGGAAGGACTCCAGCAGCGCAGCCAGCAGCGAAGGCCCGTAGGTCAGGGTGG
>MIBK01000135.1:3780-5375 GCA_001829505.1 Spirochaetes bacterium RBG_16_67_19
GGCGGCGGAAAAACCCTCGGGGATGATCAGGGCCGCGTCAAACTTCCTGGCGTCGACCGCCGCGCGGGCCCTGGTGGGGTCTTCCATGGCGCTGGCGGCCACCAGGTCGGGCAGCCCGGCCAGGTGCTCCTGGAAGACGTGGCCCAGCGCGATCCCGCTGCCGGGATCCGGCCGGTCCAGGTCAACCACGACCAGGCGGGTCGGGGCGGGGCGGCCTTGGGCGCCGCCGCCCAGCCCTCCGAAGGCCAGGTACATCAACCCGGAAACCAGCAGGGGGGCGGCCAGGGCCATGAACAGGGTGAAGGCGCTGCGCAGCTCGCGCAGGGAGTCCTTGAGGGTGATGGCCAGCAGTTTCATCGGCCGGCCCTCAGTCCCTCAAGCCGCGGCCGGTCAGCTTCATGAACACCGCCTCCAGGTTGGGCTCCCGGATCTGCACCGAAGCGATGTGCAGCCCCTCCCGGGCCGCCTCCTCGAACAGGCGCGGCAGCAGGACGTCCCCGTCGTCGGCCAGCAGGCTGATCCGCCCGTTCTCGGCGTCCGCGGCGCGCACCCCGGGAAGGGCCCGCCAGGAATCCGGCACGCCGGCCGTCTCACCCTGCAGGGTGAGCTCCACGCGGTCCAGCTCCCCCACGATGCGCACCAGCTCGGCGTGGGTGCCGGAGGCGATGAGCCTGCCGTGGTCCAGGATGCACAGGCGGTGGGACAGCTCCTGGGCCTCCTCCATGTAGTGGGTGGTGTACAGCACGCTCATGCCGCGGGCGTTCAGGCCCAGGATGGAGTCCAGGATGTGGCGCCGGCTCTGGGGGTCGATGCCCACGGTGGGCTCGTCCAGGATCAGCAGGCGCGGCTCGTGCAGCAGGGCCACCCCCAGGTTCACCCGGCGCTTCATGCCGCCGGAGAAGGAAGCGATGCGGTCGGCCCGGCGGTCGGTCAGCCCGATCAGCTCCAGGACCTGGGCCGCGCGCTCAGCCAGGCGCCGGCCGGACAGGCCGTACATGCGGCCCCAGAACAGGAGGTTCTCCTGGGCGCTCAAGTCCGGGTACAGGGCAACCTCCTGGGGCACCACCCCGACGGCCGCCTTGACGGCCGGCGTCCCGGCCGGCCGGCCGAACACGCGGACCTGCCCGGAGCCGGGCCGCAGCAGCCCCGCGATGATCGAGATGGTCGTGCTCTTGCCCGCTCCGTTGGGGCCCAGCAGGCTGAAGATCTCCCCTTCGTGCATGGTGAAGCTCACCCCGTCCAGGGCGCGCCGCGGGCCGAAGTCCTTGACCAGATTCTCTACGCGGATGGCTGTTTCTAGCGAATTCATCCCGGCTACCATACCCCGGATAGGGCCTTCTGACTATCAGTCTTCTTCGTCCGCGGCGCGGCTCAGGCGGTTGTTCAGGGCCCGCCGCGAAAGGCCCAGCAGGCCCGCGGCCAGCGTCTGGTTGCCCTCCGCCCGGCGCAGGGCCTCGCGAATCAGGGCCTCTTCGGTCTGCTTGAGGGTGGGCAGAGGGTCGGGAAACGGGATGTCGATGGCGGGTACGCAACTCTGCGCGATGGCGGGTACGCCACGCTCCGCGAGGGCGGCTGGCGCTTCGCTCTCGGCCAGG
>MIBK01000135.1:5395-8066 GCA_001829505.1 Spirochaetes bacterium RBG_16_67_19
CGGAAGCTCCGCAGGGAGAGCACCCCGGAACGGTGGCGGCTCACCGCGTCGTAGATCAGGCCCTCCAGCTCGCGTACGTTTCCGGGGAAGGAGTACAGGGCCAGCAGCGGGACCAGTTCCCGCGGCGGTGTCGGGGCCGGGCGGCCCAGCAGGCCTGCGGCCTTTTCCAGGAAATGGGCCACCAGCAGCGGCAGGTCCTCCCGGCGCTCGCGCAGCGGCGGCAGGTGCAGGTGGTGGGCCTGCAGGCGGTAGTACAGGTCCTTGCGGAAGCCCCCGGAGGCCTGCAGCGCGCGCAGGTCGCGATTGGTGGCCACCAGCACGCGGATGTCGGCGCGCTTCATCACGTCGGAGCCGATGGGCAAGTAGGTGCTGTCTTGTAATAGGCGCAGCAGCTTCACCTGCGAGGCGGGGCTCAGGTCGCCGATCTCGTCCAGGAAGAGGGTGCCGCCGGCGGCCTGCTCCACCAGGCCGGGGCGGTCGCGGTCCGCGCCCGTGAAGCCGCCGCGCTTGTGCCCGAACAGGGCGTCGGAGAACAGGGCGTCGTCCAGGCCGGCCACGTTCACCGGCAGGAAGGGGCCCCGGCGGCCGCTCAAGCCGTGGATGGCCCGGGCGATCAGCTCTTTGCCCACGCCGGTCTCCCCGGTGACCAGGATGGGCAGCGGGGTGGGGGCCACCGCCTCGGCGTACTGGAAGATGGCCCGCATGCACTTGGCGCCGGTCACGATGGCGGCGAAGGCCTCCGGGTGCTCCAGGGCGTCGGTCAGCAGGTAGCGCTTCAGCGCGGAGTTCTCGCGGCGCATGGCCCCGATCTCGATAGCCCGGCGCACGGTGCTCTGCAGGCGGGACTCGTCCACCGGCTTCAATAGATAGTCGAAGGCCCCGTCCTTCATGCACCGCACCGCGGTTTCCACGTCGTTGGCCCCGGTCAGCACGATGACCGGCAGCTCCGGGTGCTCCTGCACGATGGCCGGGAGCAGCTCGCGGCCCGAGAGGTGGGGCATGGACAGGTCCAGCAGCACGGCCGAGAACCGTCCCGCCTCCAGCAGCCCCGGCACTTCCCGGGCGTCCCGGCAACTGGCCAGGTTGGTGATGCCCTGGGAGCGCAGGGCGAAGTCCGCGGCGGATAGAGCCAGCTCCTCGTCGTCCACAAGCAGCACGGGGTCCGGAGGGAACAGGGTCGCGCTCACGCGCCTCCCTTCCAGGCTGGCAGGCGCACCGCGGCGAGGGTGCCTTCGCCGGTCCGCGAGCGGATCTCCAGGCTCCCGCCATGATTCTTCACGATATTGTAGGAGATCGACAGGCCCAGCCCCGTGCCGCCGGTGTCCTGCTTGGTGGTGAAGAAGGGGTCCAGGATGCGCTCCAGGTTCTGCGCGGGGATGCCCACGCCCTGGTCGCGGACCTCCACCAGCAGCCAGTCCTCCTCCAGGTGGGTTTCCACTACGATCCCCCGCTCCCGGTCCGGCAGCGCCTGGCAGGCGTTGGTGATCAGGTTGATCAGCACCTGCTCCAGCTGCTGGAAGTTGCCCCTCAGCGGGGGCAGCCCGCGGGCCAGGCTCAGGGTGAAGCGGGAGGTGCTCTTGTCGATGAGGTTGCGCACCAGGGTGATGGAGGACTCCACCACGCCGTTCAGGTCCACGCTGCGGTCCAGGTCGCCGGTGTCCCGGCGGGCGAAGTCCCGCAGGTTCTGCACGATATGCTTGATGCGCTGGGCCCCCTCCCCGATGCCGGCGATGAGCTGCCCGATGCGGGGCTGGGCCTCCGAATAGGGCATGCCTCCCAGCAGGAACTCGCCGTGGGCCTCGTAATACTGGCGCAGGATCGGTTGGATGTCCGCCCAGACCCTGGAGCAGATGCGCCCGTTCAACATGATGAAGTTGTTGGGGTTGTTGATCTCGTGGGCCACCCCCGATACCAGCACGCCCAGGGAGGCCATCTTGTCGGCCTGGATCAGCTGCTGCTGCTGCTGGCGGGCCTGCTCCATGGCCCGCTTGCGCTCGGTGATGTCCATGCCGGTGATCAGGATGCCGGTGGGGGTTTCCCCCTCGAACAGCATGGCCGAGGACTCGGAGAACAGGACGGTGCGCACCGAGCCGTCCCTGGCCAGCACGTCCACGTCCAGCTGCGGGGTGGAGTCCCCGCGCAGGTCCCGGGCCAGCTGGGCGGCCACCCGCTCGCGGTGCGCGGGGGCCACCAGGTCCACGGTGAGCTGCCCCAGCACCTCCTCCTTCTCGTAGCCCAGCTGGGCCACGAAGGAGCCGTTCACGTCCTGGATGCGGCCGTCCAGGCCGATGACCATGCTGATGGAGGGGCTCCTCTCGTACAGGAAGTGGTAGCGGCGCGCCGATTCCCGGATCACCTCCTCGGTGTTCCTGCTGGAGGTGACGTCCAGGTGGATGCCCACCAGGCGCAGCACCCGGCCCTGGGAGTCGCGCTCCAGGATGGTCCCGTTGGACTGGATCCAGCGCCAGGAGCCGTCCTTGGCCCGCAGGCGGAACTCCAGCTTGAAGTCCGTGCCTTCGGCTACGTGGCGGCGCACGGCCTGCTCGGCCATTTCCCGGTCTTCGGGGTGCAGCAGGCCGGCCCAGGTGGCGTACTCCTGGGGCAGCTCGTCGGCGTCGTAGCCCAGCATGCCGAACCAGCGCGGGTCGAACCAGACCCGGCCGGTGGGCGG
>MIBK01000135.1:8135-12178 GCA_001829505.1 Spirochaetes bacterium RBG_16_67_19
GATCAGGCGCTGCAGGCGCGACTGGATCAGGGCGTACACCCAGGAAAGCACCAGGGCGGTGGCCAGCAGAGCGATGACCACGGCCGCCACCCAGATGACGGTCCGATAGCGCTCGAAGAAGCCCACCGGCCGGTTGATCACCTCGCTGCCCTGGGGCAGCTGCCTGGGCTCTATGCCGAAGCGGAGCAGCTGGGCATGGTCGAAGCGGTAGCGGTTGGCGCTCTGGTGCAGCACGGGGATGGAGTCGGCGCTCTCGCCCCTCAGGATGCGCAGGCCCAGCCAGGCGGCGGCCTGTCCCTGCTGGAAGCCGCCGCTGATCATGCCGCCCACGATGCCGTTGCCCAGCAGGGACTCCCAGCTGGAGTACATGGGGGCTTGCAGCGCCGCGGCCACCTGCCGGGCGCTGGAGGCCAGGGGCAGGGGGCGGCCGTCCTCGTCCAGGAAGAAGGACACGGCCAGCACCACCAGGCCGGCCGGCTGCCCGCGGGCCCAGGCGAGCACTTCCTGAAGAGGCGGGTCCTCCCAGAAGCGCACGTCCAGGCCGGGGGCCAACTCGTCGCGGATCAGGCGCTGCAGCCGGCGGTAGGCCGCCCGTTCCGAGACGATGCGGCGGTTGACGAACATGATCACGCGCCGGGTTTCCGGGTGCAGGCGCAGCGCCAGCCAGAGGGTGCTCTCGAGGTCCTGCTCCTCGGTCACCCCGGTGATTCCGCTGAAGCCTTCCAGCAGCTTGGCGGAGAAGTTCTCCACCGCGCAGAACACCACCGGCACGCCCCGGAAGTAGCGGTCGCGGTTGGCCAGCACGAACTCCAGCGCGGGATCGTCGACGCACAGCACCAGGTCGAAAGGGAGCCGCCCCAGGCGCAGGCCGTAGACCTGCGGATAATCGGCGGGATCGCTGTCCAGCACGTTCATGTGCTCGTAGCGGAATACAGCCTCGAAGCGGGTTTCGGCGGCGAAGACCGACGAGATGCCCTCGTCGATGCTGTGCACCCACTCCGGGCCCTCCTGGTAGGAGTGCAGCACGAGGATGTTGCGGGCCGGACGGGACGAGGGTTGCCCCGCGCAGGGCCAGGCGGCCAGCGCCGCCAGAAGCAGCAGTGCCAGTCGGTGGGGCATGGCTTGGTTCCCCGTAGAGTAGTACGCGCGCGGGCGCGGGTCAACGGCTATTGACTCGCAGCGGGGCGATTCACTACTGTAGCCAGACCTATGAAGAACAAGCTGCGGGTAGGCATTGTCGGGGCTACCGGCATGGTGGGCCAGCGCTTCGTCACCCTGTTGGCGGAGCATCCCTGGTTCCAGGTCGAGGTCCTGGCGGCCAGCGAGCGCTCGGCGGGCAAGACCTACGCCGAGGCGGTGGGCGGGCGCTGGGCCATGTCCGGGCCGGTTCCCGCGGCCATCGGCAAGCTGGTGGTGCGCAACGCCGCGGACGTGGCGGGGATCGCCGGCGCGGTGGATTTCATCTTCTGCGCGGTGGACATGCCCAAGGCGGAAACCCGCGAGCTGGAAGAGCGCTACGCCCGGGCGGAGACCCCGGTGGTCTCCAACAACTCGGCGCACCGCGCCACCCCCGACGTGCCCATGCTGCTGCCGGAGGTCAACGCCGGGCACCTGGCGGCCCTGGGCGCCCAGAAGAAGCGCCTCGGCACCAAGCGGGGATTCATCGTGGTGAAGCCCAACTGCTCGATCCAGAGCTACGTGCCCGCGCTGCACGCCGTACGGGAGTTCGGGCCGCAGAAGGTGTTCGTGTGCACCTACCAGGCCATCTCCGGCGCGGGCAAGACCTTCCAGGACTGGCCCGAGATGGTGGACAACGTGATCCCCTTCATCGGCGGCGAGGAGGAGAAGAGCGAGAACGAGCCCCTCAAGGTGTGGGGCGAGGTGCGCGACGGGCAGATCCTGAGCGCCGCCGGCCCGACCATCACCAGCCAGTGCATCCGCGTGCCGGTGAGCGACGGGCATCTGGCGGCGGTTTTCGTTTCCTTCGCCCGCAAGCCCTCCAAGGAGAGGATCCTGGAGCTGTGGCGGTCCTTCCGCGGCCGGCCCCAGGAGCTGGAGCTGCCCAGCGCCCCCAAGCCGTTCCTGACCTACTTCGAGGAGGACAACCGCCCGCAGACCCGCCTGGACCGGGACGCGGGAGGCGGCATGGGCATCACCGTGGGCCGGCTGCGGGAGGACCGCATTCTGGACTGGCGCTTCGTGTGCCTGTCGCACAACACCCTGCGCGGCGCCGCGGGCGGGGCGGTGCTGACCGCCGAGCTGCTGCAGGCCGAGGGCCACCTCCAGGCCAGGTAAGAGGTTGGACAGCCGGCCCCGCCCTCCGCGCTGGTGGACCCCGCCGCTGGAGCGCTCCGAGGTAGCGGCGCTGATGAAGCGCTCCGACCTGCCGGCGTTGGCCAGCCACGCCCTGTGGCTGGTCTTGCTGGCCGGTTTGGGCTGGCTGGCCGCCCGGGCCTACCCCTCCCCCTGGTCCATCCCGCTGTTCCTGCTGTACGGGACCATCTACACCACCTCCAACTCCCGCTGGCACGAAAGCCTGCACGGCACCCCGTTCCGCACCGCCTGGTTGAACCGGGCGGTGTACTTCGTCACGGCGGCCATGGACTTCCGGGACGTGGTGTTCGCCCGCCGCAGCCACCTGAACCACCACGCCTTCACCCTGATCACCGCGGAGGACCTGGAGATGCTGCCCCGGCCCCTGCGGCTGTGGAAGGTCTGGATCGAGTTCTTCGCCCTTTATTCCGGGCCGATATTCCTGGGAGCCATGGTGCTGCACGCCCTGGGCCGGCCGACCCGCATGGCCCGGCGGGTGGTGGCCGAGGCGGAATGGCCTGCCCTGTTCTGGGCCTCGCGGGCGGCTCTGCTGCTCTGGCTGGCCCCCATCGCCCTGTCCCTGGCGCTGGGCAGCTGGCTGCCGGTGCTGCTGTTCGGCCTGCCCCGCTTCTACGGCGGGGCCCTGGTCTGGATGTTCGTGGTCACCCAGCACGCCGGGATGGCCGTCAACGTCACCGACCATCGCCTCAACTGCCGCTCCCTGCGCCTGAACCCGGTGCTCTCCTTCCTGTTCATGAACATGGAGAGCCACACCGAGCACCACGTGCACCCCAACGTGCCGTTCCACGCCCTGCCCCGGCTGCGCCGCCTGATGGCCCCGTACATGCCCCCGCCTTACCGGGGCTTGTGGGGCGCCTGGAAGGAGATCCTGCCGGCGCTGCGGGCCCAGCGCCGGGACCCGGCTTACTTCGTCCGGCGGACGCTGCCGGGCTGAGGCCGCGCTTCGGCGAACGGCACCGCCCGGTTCAGGGAGTCGATCTCCTCCTGCTGCTGGCTGTTGATCTGGTCGATGTGCCGCTGCATGATCCCGCGCAGGCGCGGGTCGGCGAAGCGGTGCAGGCTGTGGTTGGCCACGGCCCGGAAGCCCCTCCGCAGCTTGTGCTCCGAGCCGATGCCCGGGTCGAAGCGCCGCACCCCGTTCTGGATGGCCCAGCGGATCGGCTCGTAGTAGCAGGCGGCGAAGTGCAGGCTGTCGATCCGCTCCCGGCTGCCCCAGTAGCGCCCGTACAGCCCCTGGCCCTTGGTGAGCAGGAAGGACATGCCCACGGGCCGGCTCTCCCCCCGGCGGAAGGCGCTGGCCAGCAGGATGCGGTGGCGGAAGCCCTCGAACAGGGAAGGCAGGAAGCGCGGGGTCAGGTAGCGCGCCGCCCAGGGTCCGAACTGGTCGTTGGTGCCTTCGTAGAATCCCACCATCTGCTCCAGAGCCTGGCGGGTGATCCGCTCGCCGTTGGCGAGCTCCAGGCGCACCCCCTGGCTCTCCACCGCCTGCAGCTCGCGGCGGATGTTGCGGCGCTGGTTCTTGTCGAAGCGGGCCAGGTAGTCCTCGAAGCTGCCGTAGCCCTCGTTCTCCCAGAGGAAGCTCTGGTGCCGCCAGGCCAGGTAGCCGTGGGCCTCGATGGCGGCCTGCCAGCCCGGGTCCACGTACAGGAAGCTCACTCCGGACAGGCGGTTGGCGGCGCGAAAGCTCTCGATGGCCTCCAGCATCAGGC
>MIBK01000135.1:12388-12551 GCA_001829505.1 Spirochaetes bacterium RBG_16_67_19
TGCCACACGGTCAGGTGCGCGGGCAGCCAGCCGGTGTCCGGGCACACGCTGCCGGAGCTCTCCAGGCGGGCCAGCCATTCCCACTCCAGCGCCGGTGTGGGCAGGGGCTCGGCTAGCGCGTCCCAGGCCTGCTTGGGGATCTCGCTCATCGCGCCCTTCCATT
>MIBK01000136.1:0-344 GCA_001829505.1 Spirochaetes bacterium RBG_16_67_19
CGTTGAATTGGTACTTCGACAAAGGATCCAGAATTCCATGGTTCCGCCGTGTTAGAACCGCGGTCTCGTAATGCTTCTTGAGCAGCTCCTCCTCTACGATGCTAAAATCGACAAAGTACCCCAGCTCGTTATTGATCTTCCAGCTGTTATAGGCAATCCGGTCAAAAGCGTCTTCGCTCAAATTGACTTCGGCATTCACGATTGAGTAGAGGCCCAACCGCTTCTTCACCACCTCAGAGAGTACCTCGGTTTGAAGCGCATCCGCCCTGTTGGCCTCCATGCTCCGAGTAAGAGCTTGTGCGTTTTCGACATTTGTTCCTAGAATCCATGCCAAACCTTCCGTT
>MIBK01000136.1:398-1491 GCA_001829505.1 Spirochaetes bacterium RBG_16_67_19
ACATACAGACTGCTGCGCCCATCTCTGAGCAAAGTACCATCCTTCAGCAGCTTCCAGAAATCCTGGGAGCTGTCGTAGCTTCCCGCCACATATTCGGCGAACTGCCCGTAGTCACCTCTCCGCTGCGCTTCCCGCAACATCTGGACTTCTCGCATCATCTCCGGGTTCAGCACTCCGTTGTCGTTGACTGCCGCCAGGGAACTGGCCACCACCGAATGCGCAAAGGCCGCCCGCATGGTTTCCGCCCGCTGTCCCTGCACCCCGTCATCCAGGCCGTTGCGGAAGGCCTCGTGCGTCAGCACCACCCCAAGCTGCAGGTCCCCAAACCGCCCCTCCCCGCCTCGCAGCCGCACCACCCTCACTCCGTTGACCCTCTCCGTCAGGGCCTCACCGCCAAGAGATTCGACCCGGCGCAGCTGCGTCCTGCCGGCTAAAACCTCCTCATATAAAGCCGTGGTTTCGCCAAAGCCGGCCGAATAGGCGGTGCGCATGGCTTTCACAAAGCCTGCCTCCACACCGGCTTCCCGTATCCTTTCGTTCTGCCGGTAGGCATCGAACCCCTTGTAGGCACGGTACAGGGTGTGGGGGTTGATGGCAACGCCTTCCATGCCCAGATTCATGGAGAAGCCTTCCTCCCCGCCTAGGTGCATCTCCAGCAGCCCGACCGACGCCCGGCCTCCGCTCAGATCGGCGAAGTTCAGCACATTGAGCTTGGTCTCCCCGGTCAGCTGGTACTCCAAGCCGGCCGTGGCCAGCCCGCCGGCCAGGTTGTTCAACGTGTTGGCATTCCCGTATGTGTTGTTGGTGTACCCGGAAATCCGGGTATCCAGGCTGGAGCTGACCAGCGTGCCCACGCTGGAAGCGATGACCGAGGCGCCCAGGGCCTGGAAGCTGGTGGCCTGGGCGAAGGCGTCCCGGTCAAACCACTGCCCGGTTCCCAGCTTGGTGAAGTCCACCGCCTGGATCGCCGCACTGCTGTACCCGCTGGCAGCCACCCGCCCCGCCGTGATGCCCACGTCGCTCACCACCTCCGCCGCCCCCTGAAAGGCAAACGCCTTGATGTCCAGGCCGGTGGCCGCCACCCCGATCGCCG
>MIBK01000136.1:1565-2048 GCA_001829505.1 Spirochaetes bacterium RBG_16_67_19
GATGTCCGCCAGGGTGAACACCGCATCATCCACCAGGTTCAGCGCCACCGAGGCCGCCAGGCTGGCTCCCCCCGTCACCGGGGCAAACACCGCCGCGGCAATCGTCACCCCGATGTCCACCACCGAGCGCAGCGTGAACGCCTTGAAGTCCGCATTCCGGTCGTCCCACAGCTTCTTGTTGTAGAACGGCTGGTTGGCCTCCGCGTACCCTTTGGCCTCGATGAGCTTGTGCTGCAGGTACAGCCCCAGAATCCGCCCCTGCTCCCCCAGCCCCGCAAAGCGCTGGTTCTTTTCATACTCCTCCAGCGCGTAATCCGCGTCCGGCTCCGGCTTCAGCGTGGGGGCAAAGCCGATGTGCGCCCCGAATTCCCCCGCGCCCAGCGCCACCACCCGCTCCCCCTGCGAGCCCTCCAGCTCCTCCACCAGCCGCTCGAACTCCTCCTCACGGATGCGCTGCGTATCCACCCCCCGCACCCGCTCGTA
>MIBK01000136.1:2103-3526 GCA_001829505.1 Spirochaetes bacterium RBG_16_67_19
CCATAGCTCTGATGCAGGTACCGGGTGTCTTTCGGCTCTCCGAACACCCGCTCCTGCTCCTGCTCCAACCCTTGCATACCCCGGCGCAGCAGCCCCTGGATGCCCGCGAAGCCCAGCTGCTCCAAGCTGCCGGCATCCGCTTCCGGCAGAAGCTGCCCGACCTCCTTCAGCTGGGCCTCGTAGTCCCGGTAGCTCCCAATCGTGTGCGTTTCGGTGAGGGTCCTCCACAGCGTGGCCCCCACCACCGCCTGCTTGACGAAGTTCACCCCCTCCTGCCGGAACCCGTCGTGCAGCAGCATGCGCCGCATGCTCTCGGAGAACTCCTGGTTGGCATCCGCCACCTGCCCTTCCAGCCCCTCCCGCGCTTCCCGCAGAGCCTCCAGCGCCTGCCCGTACTGCAGCACCGCCATCCTCGTGGAAAGCTGCTCGTTCTGCCGGCACTGGAAGGCCCGGATCCGCTCCAGGCTATCCGCTCCCTGGAAGCTGGCCAGCCCCAGCGCCCCGAAGCTCACCGGCTCCAACTGCACAATCCCGTTTTTCAGATGCCCCGCCCCGGACAGAAGCGCCGACAGCAGCCCCTCTCCCAGCGTCTGGGCGATCAGCGCATCCGGGTCCGGAAGCTCCGCCACATCCGAGATCAAAAAGTCCTGCCCCCGGGCGATCGCCTCCCGGGTGTCGGCCCCAAACCGCTCCAGAATCCGCTGATTGCCCACCCGCGTAGCCTGCTCGGTGAGCCCAGCCACCCACTCCCTCTTCTGCTCCAGGAAATTGGCGTATTGCAGGTTCCAGGCCTCCTTCTTGACCTGGAAGCTCTCCTGGAAGCTCTTCTGCCACTGCTGCTGGCGGGCCTGGACCTGCCGCTGGGCCTGCTTCCACTCCATCTGCCCCCGGGCCAGGATGGCGCCCATCTGCTGGTCCCACACCGAGCGCTGCTCCTCCAGCTCGGTGCGCAACAGCGACATCTCCTGCACCCGCAGCTCCCGGTAGGCCCGGCTGCGGCCCGCCAGCACCTCCTCAAGCCCCTCCTGCATGTCCCCCAGGGCGAGGTCTGCGCCCGCGAAGGTGTACCCATCATAGGTTTTAGTCAGGCTGTCAAACACGGCAGCGAAATCTTCGAAGCCCCGCAGCGCGTGTTCCCTGGAGCTGAATACCGGGTTGTTCAACGCCGCCTCGGCGGCATGGAGGAAATCGGCCCCCAGCCTATAGGCGCGCACCATCGCCACATAGCGCTCCGTCAGGACTTCCCAGCGGCGCTTGCGCAGATCCTCGTTCGACGGGTCGAGGAAGAAGGCCTGGTAGGCCACGTGCAAATCCCGCTCGAAGCGGTTGACGGAATAGCCGCTTGGCACGGGGCCGACCGGATCGGCTGCACCGGGGCCGCCGGGGACGGGAGCGAAATCCCGGTAGTATTCGGCCAGGTAGG
>MIBK01000136.1:3564-5953 GCA_001829505.1 Spirochaetes bacterium RBG_16_67_19
GCATCGCCGATGCGCGCTACCAGCGACTCATGGGCTTCCATCTCCGACCCCTCGGGAGCCACCGCCCCGTCCCGGAGAAACCGCGCGAGAAGCTCACCGTATTCCCGCAGCCGCTCCCCCTGCGCCACCGCGATCCCCGGATCCTCCGACGAGGAGGAGGCCGCCAGGTACGCCTGGAAGCGGTTCTGGAGGTTTTGCTTCTGCCAGGCCGTTTCCTCCATGACCGCCTGCAGAAGAAGCAGCGCGTCCTTGGCGGTTCCCGCGAAGGTCTTGCCTGTGATGCGAAGCGGGTTCAGAAGCCGGTCCAGCTTGCTTCCGATATCCGGTCCCTGGATGCCGGTCAGGGCCAGCACCTGATCCAGGTGCTCGTAGGGGTCGCGCTCGAAAGCATCGAGGATGGCCTGTTTCAGATTGGCGATTCCGACCGGCGCGCCGCTGGCGTCCCCATTGAGCAGGGCCAGCCGGGCCTCCGCCTGCTCCAACAGCGCCAGTTTGGCATGCGGATCCCCGCCGCCGGAATCCAGCAGGCCCCAGGTTTCCCTCACTAAGAATTCCTGGTTGTCCCTTCCGGTCCGTGCTTTATCCCGTATTTTTTTCCACTTCTTCTTAAGCCAGGTCCAGAAGCTGTCTACCTTATCTTTCAGCTCCTTTGCGGAGCTGTAGAAGGTGACGTATTCCAGATAGTCGTCTCCCAGAGCTCTCGGCTTCCCCCCCCACAGGCCGAGAAGACAGGCCATCTGGAAGAGCTTGTAGTCCTTGTCGTTTCGGTTGGTGGCGTTGTAGGCGGCTTGAAGCTCCTGGTAGACGACGTGCTCGTCGACGTACTGCCGCACTTTATCGTCGGTGTGGACATAAGCGCCTTTGAGGATCTCCTCCATGGCGCTTTGAACCGCCGGATTGAAATAGCTCCAGTTGAAACCACTATCTCTGCCGTCCCCCGTTTCGACGATGTATTCGGACTCCCCGACGGTGCGAATCTGCAGCTCCTCGAAGGCCATCGCCTTCACCCACTGCTGGATCATGTTTAGGGTGATGGCGTTGGCGTCGAGCTTCTCGGAAAAGCGCATGACCTCCCGAAGGTAGGCTACCTCTTCGAACGGCTGTCCCGCGACGCCGAAGTAGCGCTCGAAGTCCCCTCTCCGCGCTTCGACGTCGCCGGTGGCCGAAAAACCGATGGAGGCATTGCCGGCTTCGTCGTATTGGATGGCGATGCGTCCTATCAGATTCGTGAACCGGTCGTTGGCATCGGACGGGTCCTGGATCTTCTCGAGCAGATCGTCGACAAACGCCTGCCGCTCCCCTTCGAGACTGAGCCCGGTGAACTCCTGCAGGGCCTCTTTGTAGGCGCGGCGCGCGTCGCGCACGGCCACAGTCTGTTCCTGCCCCTCGGAGGAGAGCACCTTCTCGATCTTGTGCAGCACCAGCTCGCTGCGGTAGTACTCCTCGTGGCTCCTGCGGTATTCGGCATAGGCGGCGTCGCGCTGCAGGAGGGTCCGCTGGGTGTCGGGGTCCTCGAAGATGGCCTGCAGGGCATCCACCGCCGCCGAGGCGTTGCGCAGCCGGTCGTGCACGTACAGCAGGCGGGCATCGGGATCCACGGCGTCGATGGATTCCTGCAGCGCCTCCATCTCGGCCTGCAGGTCCTCGGGGCCGGTCACGGACTGCGAAACCGGTACGGCATTGGCCAGGTAGCCGCTCTGGGCGTACTCGTGGATGGCCTTGGCGGTCTTGTGCTCTTGTTTGGCCCCGCCGAGCTCGCTCAGGCGAGCGCGCACTTCCCCGTACCGCTCCGCGTAATCCCGCTCCAGGGCCCGGAAACCGCCCGGACCGTTGATCAGCCGCTCCCATTGGGCTTCGGTATCGGCGATGCGGCTCCGGATGTCGGCGATCTCCGAGCGGATGGGCTGGCTGATGTCGTCGAAAGCGACGTTGTCCAGGAAGTCGCTGACCACCTTCCCGTAGCTGGTGAGGGTTTTCCGCAGATGGGCAATCTCGTTGCGCGCGCTCTGCAGCTCCGATGCGGCCTCCCGCCAGGCTCCCGAAACCTCCACGCCGACGGTGAACGGCTGCGGAGCCAGTTCCTCGATGTCGGAATACCCGGCGAAGAACCTTTCGCGGGCGGCGGTGAAGGCCGCCTCCCCCTCCTTCTGCTCGTAGGCCAGGAGCGCGGAAGGCAGGAAGCTGCTCTCCGACAGGAGGTCGTTGTAGGCTTCCAGCTGCCAGTTCAGGACGTCCTGCTCGGCGCTGACCAGCGAGCCGCTGCGGTCCGAGGCCAACTTGTTCTCGCGGACCGGCTGTTCGTAGTCGCGCTCGTTCGAATCCCAGGTGCTCCCGTTCTCCAGCAGAAAGCCTTCACCCTTGAGGAAACCGCGGAAATGCTCCCGGGTGT
>MIBK01000136.1:6044-7473 GCA_001829505.1 Spirochaetes bacterium RBG_16_67_19
CTGCAGCGGCCCTTCTAGTCCCCGGAGCACCGCGAGGGCCGCGCCGCGGTCCTCCGCGCCGATCCAGTAGGTGACCAGCGACTCCCGGCTCAGGGCGTAGCCCTGCGCCGCCTGTTCGGCGGTGGGCTGCGCCGGCGTGAAGTACTCGTCGTCCCAAGGGGAGCCGGACAAGGCCTGAAAGTAGGCGACCGATTCGGCCAGACCCGCCTGCGGCCCGAGATAGCCCTCTTCGCGCAGGTAGGTAAGGGGGTCGGGATCGATTCCCGGGAGGTAGCCGTTCTCCGCTTCCAGGAACGAGCGGAAACGCTCCAGCGATTCGACGACTCCGGTTTTCGCGGCATACCGATTGACCAGCTCGGGTTCCAGCTCACCCGCCGTGGCAAGGCTCTTCAGGTAGAAGCTCAAGGCGATGTCATCGCCCTCGTACAGCAGGCGGACCCTGGCGCCGGCATCCGCCGCGAAATAGCTCGCGCAGTCGACATCCAGGGGGGCATCGCAGCCCAGGGTCTGGAACAGCCAGTTCAACGCGCCTCGATAGTCGCTGCGCCCGAGCTCCTTGGAAAGGATTTCCGCCGCCGCCAAGGCATAGCTTTTCGCGTACAGGGCCTGCCCAGGAGCCTCCCGGAAGGCGGCGGCCGTATCGCCGCTTCCGGAAACCCCCCGCAGCCAGCGAGCGGCCAGTTCCCTCCGCACGTCGGATACCAGCACTTCCGACCCCTGCTGCGGTGATACGGTGAAGGCCTGCTGCAGAAAGCCGTCGAAGGCGCCGACGATGGCCGCATCCAGGTCCCACAGGTTGGACTGCCTCCAGCCGAGCACGAAGCCCTCGAGGGCGTCGGCCCCGGCCATAGCCCGCGACAGGTCGTCCGCAAAGCGGTATCGGTAGTGCAGCAGGCGCTCGGCGAGGTTGGAGGCGGCGGGCAGGGTGGGGTCCGCGAAGAAGCCCGCCAGCAGGGATTCGCGCGAATCACTCGACGCGAACTCCTGCACCCAGGAAGCGGTCTGGCCCGACACGCCGATGTCGAGGCGGCCCATGGCGAGCACATCGGCAATACTCACTTCCGCGCCGACGTTGGCCAGGTAATCGGACAATTTGGCGGATAACTCCGCCAGAGCCAATCCCGCCCAGGCCCCGTCGTATGGATGGATCAACCCCTGCAAGGAAAAGGCCGAATGCAGCACCTCGGCCCGGGAGCTTCCGGCCCGGAAGGCTGACAAGGCGCCAGCCAGGGCGGACTGCAGCGACTCCTCGTCGACGCCGTTCGCGGCGAAAAAGGAGGCCAGCAGCTCGGGATCCGCGGCCGGCGACGCCTCCTGGGCTTCGGCCAGAAGCCTCACCGCGAGCTTCCCGGTCCTCAGGTCCAACGCGCCCCAGTCCAGCTCCCCGAGCAGATAGGCCGGTTGCTGCCAGGCTCCGAAATCCCCCCAG
>MIBK01000136.1:7486-8037 GCA_001829505.1 Spirochaetes bacterium RBG_16_67_19
CAGGAGCGAACGGACGATGTCCTCGACGTACGGGCCGCGGTCCATGCGCCAGGCGGCTTCATCCCCGCCGTAGATCACCGCCAGGGCCGCCGCGTCGGCGCGCTCCACGTCCCACGGGAGATCCCCCTCCGGCCGTTCCAGCTCCCGGTCCAGCAGGTACAGCGCTTCGATTCCCGGGACGTCCGCTTCCGACCGTACCCGTTCCACGTAGGCCGCGAGCGGCAGGCCTTTGAGCCGACTGACGAGCGCCATCGCGCGCAGCCTTCCCCCCTGGGAGTCCCACGTTGTGCCTTCGAGGTCGGCCAGCGCCTCGGCTTCGTTCACCCGTGCTTGCGCCTCCTGCAGGATCCGCTGGCGGTATTGCTCGAGCAAGTCGGCCTGGGGCCGGGGGCCGTCGAGGTTCAGCGAATCCAGGTATTGCGCCCACACGGAGTACGCGAACGGGGCTGGCGAGAAATCGATGACCCCGTCGGTCATCGCCATGGCCGCGGCGGCAACCTCCAGAGCGACGGTGGCAACGTACTGTTCCCGGACGAAGGCTAAGTCGGAGG
>MIBK01000136.1:8069-9478 GCA_001829505.1 Spirochaetes bacterium RBG_16_67_19
AGGCCCAGCAGCAGCCCCAAGCGTTCACGTACGCCTGCGCTATCGGGCTCGGCGCCCAGATAGATTCGTTCCAGCGTCTCGCTGTATCGCATCAGCTCGGCGTACAGCGCCTCGAGGCCGGCCTCGGCGTCGCCGGCCTGGATGGGCAGGTCGTTCCAGCCGGAGCTCACCGCCTGGCTCAGGAAAAAGCGGGTGAGCGCGGAACGCCACCGCTGGACCCCCTGCATCACGTAGTCCGGAAGGTGCATTTCCCCGGTGGTCCGGGACAAGCCGATCTCCAGCTCCACGAGGAACTCGCGCATCTGCCGGAAGCTGCTAAAAGCGCTTCCGTCCCACAGCACCTGGGGGTCCCGCAGGACCAGCCCTTCGGCCGGCGTGTCGGAGGCCAGTCCGCGGTCGACCAGCCACCCGCGAAGGACGGCCAGCTGCTCCCGACGTACTTCCGCCCGCAGACACGGCGCCCTTCCGCTGTACTGCCCGATCAACAGGGCGGCCTGCTGCAGCCGTTCCTGCCCGCCTCGGTTCCCGTCCAGAAACAGCCGCGTGTAGTCCACGCCGTCGCGGACAAACAGGGAGTCGTACTCCGGGAGGCTCTGCCGCAGCCGGTCCCGATTCTCCGCCAGTGTTCCGTCCAAACCCTCCAGCACGGTCCGGACCCCCTGCAGGCGCTGCAGGGCTTCCTCCAGACCCGCCGCCAACTGTTCCGCCGGCAGCGCCTCCAGCCACCCGGACCAGGCGACGAAGGCCAGCACCCGCTCGGATCCGAAGCCCGCCCCTCCCAGCATGAAGCGGTCGGTCAGCCCCCAATCCTCCGGACCCGCAGGGGCATAACCCTGGAGGGTCCCGTGGGCCGTCCGGTAGGCGGCCATCTGGTCGCGCAGCCAATGCAGGGCCCTGATTTCCACCTGCAGCCGCTGGATCAGCGCCGCCTTGGCCGCCAGCTCTCCCTCCCGCCCCAAACCGGCCGCGACCTGATCGAGGCTGCGGCCCGTGTAGTCGGTCGGGCTCAGACCGGAGAGCCAGGAGGAGAAGGTGCCGGTGGAGAGCAGCCGGATGGCGTCCATCCGGGTTTCCAGCTCCCCTCGCGCCGCCTCCAGCAGGGGATCGACGATCGAACGCACCCGCGCCAGAAACAGGTTCTTGTCGCTTTCCTCCTGTTCGGCCGTGGATTGGAACCCCAGGTACAGGTCCTCCAGCTTTTCATAGGCCGCATCCGAGCTGGACAGGTGCAGCCCTCCCTCCCGCAGGGAAGCGAGGAACACGGATGCGCTTTGCCATGGGGACACCTGCCACGCGGCCCGGTCCGCGAAGATCTTCCGCAGGGTCGCCAGGGAGTGGGTCGGCGTGGCGTCTTCCAGGTCGTAGTTTCCGTCGATCAGCCGGGTGAGCTCCTTGGACACCAGGGCCAG
>MIBK01000136.1:9505-10310 GCA_001829505.1 Spirochaetes bacterium RBG_16_67_19
GGCCGCGTGGTAGTCGGCCAGGCGGACCGCCAGGGACTCCTGGTTGTGCGCTTCGGTCGGGCTCAACCCCTGGAGGTCCAGGAGGCGCTCGTAGTAACGGCGGAACTCCTCCTGCTGGTACTGCGGGGAGTCAAGCCGGTAGGCCAGGTAGTAGTCCCGGTAGACCTGCTCCGCCTCCTGCAGGTCGGCCTTCAGCTCGTTCAGGCGGTCCATCAGGGCCGCCAGCTGCTGCTGGTTGCCGGCCAGGGCGGTGTTGATCGACTCCAGGGAATCGACGGCGCTGTTGTAGCGCCCCAGCGCCGCTTCGTACTCCCGCAGGCTGCGCTCGTAGAACGCCCGGGTCTCCGCTTGCGTCGGCCGGCCGGAGCTTGTGTCCACCGAGTAGTCGTAGACCGCTTGGGCGATCTCCAGCTCCTTCTCCCAGTAGCCCCGGACGGCCCTGGCTTTGAGCAGCTCGACCTGGTAGTCGTCCAGGAACAGGTTCTCCCAGCTGCCGTCCTCCAGCGCCCCGATCATTCCGGATATGCCCGGGTCATCGGCGTAGCCGGAGCCCAGCGGATCGCCGAACACCACCAGGCCGTAGGTGGAGGCCAGCTCCCGGTGGGCATCCGTGGCGAAGCGCTCGTACGCGGTGTAGATCTCCTCCATCCAATAGAGGGCCTGCTCCGGTTTCTCCTCCTGCTGGTACTCGCGCAGCTCCCCGAGGAGGGAGGTGAAATAGGCGCGGAATCCCCCCGCCTCCTCGCTGTCGCCGAAGGCCAGGCCGCGAGCGGCGATGAACTCGTCGACCCTTCGCTCCCAGTCA
>MIBK01000136.1:10350-13770 GCA_001829505.1 Spirochaetes bacterium RBG_16_67_19
CGATGCAGAAGTCGGTCAGGAACGACCGGGCCAGCTCGGCGGCCCGACGGCTGCCGGCCTGCGACGACGGCCCGGCTTCCCCGCCTGTCACGCCGATCAGCACCGTGTCGGCCCGCCGGTCGAGGAAGCTCTGCAGGTAGTAGCGCCGCATGTCCCAGACGTTCATGGGCACGGCTTCCCCGCCCCCCAGCCAGTACTCCCAGTTCTCCCGGGCGGTGTCCATCATCTGCAGCGACTGCCCCAGCATGGCCACCAGGTTTTCGGCCCTTCCGGCCAGTGACGCGCGCTGGGCCTCCAGGTTGCTGTCCAGCTCGGCGATGGCCTTGTGCACCGCCTGGTCCAGCTCCAGGCTTCGGCTCTCCCACACCAGCCGGCCCTGGTCCAGGCTCTGCCGGAACTCGTTGAGCCACTGGCTGCGCTTGGACTGGAGCGTCTCGAAGGCTTGCAGCCAGGCTTCCTGCCCCTCCGCCAGGTCGTAGCCGGCTTTGCGCTCCCACTCGATGCGGCGCAGGAAGAACTCCTCCTCCGCCCGGTCCCAGAGCGTCAGTCCCTTTTGCAGCTCGCTGCGGAATTGCTCCTGCCACTGCTCCCCGTCGATCGGCGTCCCCTCGACGTTCACCTCCCCGAAATCGGTGTTCAGGCCGTGCAGCAGGGCGGCCAGGCCGGAATCGACTTCCGCCTGGGTCATCTCGATGAGCTGGACGGCCACGGCGGCCGCTGTCTGCTCTTCGCTGTGCAGGCGCAGCGAGTACCGATCCTGCAGCCTCCACCGGTCGAAGCGGGATTGCTCCAGCAGGAAGATCTTGTCCAGCTCCCGCTGCCGGCTCTGCCGGGCGTCCGCCAGGCGGACGGCCCACTGCCGCTCCAGGTCCGGCTGCCGCTCCGGGGGAACCACCGCCAGCAGTTCGTCCAGTCCCGCGGTCGAGGTTTGCTCCCAGGAAACCAGCAGGGCGCCCATGCGGTCGCGCATGGCCGAACCCCAGGCCTTCCGGTCCAAGGCGTAGGTGTCCGGCTCCCCGTCCCGGGTCCCCCGCACGAGCGGGTCGCCGGCCTCGTCGTAGAGGAGGTTGCCCGTCTCGTCGCTGAGGAACAAATACTGCCGCCCCCGCCGGCCGGCCTCTTCCAGCAGGGCCGCCAGGGTCTGATCGCCGACATCGGCGAAAAAGCCGCGGACCAGCCAGTCGGCGAAGCGCTCTTCGGCCTCCTGAGCAAGGTTGCGTCGCAGAAGCTCCCGCTGCCGGGCGAACTCAGCCGGATCGAGGATCAGGGCCAGGAACCGGGCCTCCCAGTCGCTGACCACCGCCTGGATGCCGTAGTCGGCCAGCTCCTTCCAGGCCTGGCGGGAGGTTTCCTCTCCGGCCCGCTGGAGATAAGCGTCGAACATTCCCTGGTTGAAGTGATCGCTGTAGTCCGGAGGTTCCTGGCAGATCAGCGGCGCAATGGCGATGAAGAGGAATACCGCGAGGCAAAGAAATCGTTTCATTCTCGCCTTTCGGATCGGTCCCTATCTCCTAATTATAGGCCGGCAGGCCGTGATTGCAAGCCAAACTCTGGATCGCTTGACACCTGCCCAATTCCTTACATACTTTATAATCTGTAAGGAGACGGAGATGAAGTCCAAGATCACTTCTAAATTTCAGGTGACGATACCCCGGGAAATCCGGGCCCTGTTGAAGCTGCGCGTTTCCGATTCCATCGACTGGAGAATCGTGGACAGCAAGGTTCTGGTGGAGCCTGTGCAGAAACCATTCTTGAAGCACCGCGGAATCGTGAAGGTGGGTCCCGGGGACGGTCGGGACGATGTCACGGAAGCCCGCGCAAGAAGGGCGGAGCGGTACCGGTGAAGCACGTAATCGACACGAATTGCCTGCTATCCTTCGTCACCGATAGAAACCTCAAGCAGAACCGCCGCATGGCCGCGGTTTTCGAACGGGCCTCGATTCTCGAGGAGGAGGTCGTCCTTGTTTCCAACGTGATCTCCGAGTTCGTCTACGTGCAGCTTTCGGTATACAAACAGAAGGAAAAACTGGTTTCCGCCATGATCGCCGACCTGGTGAACCATCCGGGAGTGCAGTATCACCACGGTTTCTTCCCGGAGACGATCCTCTCCCTCTGGCCCGGTTTCGTGCCGGACTTCGGGGACGCGGTCATCGCGACGGCCGCGAAGACATTGGGAATCCCGGTGTACACCTTTGATCTTGCTTTCCGTCGTTGCCTGGAGCGCATTGCCATTCCCGTTGATGCTCCCGAGTAATCCGCATTTCGTTGTGTTTTCGGCTCACCAATGCGATAATTCGGAGTGAATGGCCCCGACGAGCCCATCGAGCCGCGCGCCTCGCAGGCCCTTCCTTCCGGCGCTGTGGGGGCTGGCGGCGCTGTTGGCCGCAGCCTGCGGAAGCTACGCACCATCGCAGGCCGACCTGCAGGCCTACCTGGAGGCCAGGGAGCTGTACCTGAAGGGCGACGCGGAGGCCGCGGTACCCCGCTTGGAGACCCTGGTCGCCAGGGCCGGACGCTTCCATCAGGCCCGCTTCCTGCTGGGCAAGGCGCTGTTTCTGTCCAATCGTCACCCCGAAGCGGCGCGGAGCTTTGCCTCCCTGCTGAAGCACTACCCGCGCTATGCCGACGCCTCGCTGTGGCGCGCCCGCGCCTTGCTGGCCGCCGGGTCGCTGGCGGAGGCGGAGAAGACCCTGACCGAGGCCATGGCCTTTTCCAGCGAGGACCCCCGGCTCCTGCACGCCGCCGGGTCGCTGTGGGAGAGCCGGGGGGACTACCAGAAGGCCCTGGAGTACTACCAGCGCGCCGCGGTGTCGGGCAACGAGCTCGCCGAGACTTACCTGGCGATCGGCAAGATCTACAACCGCTTCCGGGTCTACGACAAATCCCTCGAATACATCGACAAGTCCCTGGGCCTCCTGGACGAGGCTAGCCTCCTGCACCGCCCCGTGGTAGAGCTCAAGAAACGCGTCCAGAAGGAGATAAAGCAATGAGCAGAGCACGCGCCGCTCTTCTGCTGCCGCTGTTCGCGCTGCTCCTGGGCGGCTGCCTTTCCCAGGCCATACACGTCGTCACCACGGGCACGGCCGGGGAAAAACCCACGAACCTGGCCCTGGGCGACATCGTCTTCGACCCGCCCCACGCCTACACCGGGGAAATGCGGGAAATTCGCAGGATGTGCCAGGGGATCGGCAGGATGCATGGATTCTCGATCACCGAGAGCGCGGAGCTGCCGGCGATCCATTTCTATCTGCGCGACCGGTGTTACACCCGGGAGTTCCTCACCCTGCATTCCATCGGCGTCTTTTCCGAGATCACCAGCCCTGCCGGCGTGAGCCTGTACAAGACCTACTTCCTGCAGGACGGGCAGGATTCGCTTCAGTCCCTGCGCTTCGTGGCGGGGGTTTTCGAGAAGACCTTCCA
>MIBK01000136.1:13804-16951 GCA_001829505.1 Spirochaetes bacterium RBG_16_67_19
GAGCGGAAGAAAAAAGGACAGTGACCGATGCGGTGGTTCCTGGCGGCGCTGGGTGCGTGTCTTTTCACCGCAGGGACGAGCGGGGAGCCGATGCGGATCGACCTGCAAACCGCTACGACCCTGGCGGAGGCCAACTCCTTCGAGCTGAACAAGCTGCGGTATGGGGTGAAAGGCGAGCAGCGCCGCTACCGCCTTCAGCTCAGGGACTACCTGCCGCAGGTGTCGCTCAACTACTCGGACTCGAACACGGTGCAGTACTTCGCGCCCGACAGCAGGGACATCAGCCTGTCCGCCGCGCTGCAGCAGCCGCTTTTCCTGGGCGGCAGGACCAGGATCGCCCGGCAGATCCAGCGATCGGGCATCCTGCTGCAGCAACAGGGGGTGGAGGAAAGGCGCCAGTCCCTGCTCGACGAGTGCTTCACCCGGTTCCACAGCTACCTGATCGAGGAGCAGAAGCTCGCCCTGCTGGAAGAAGCCCGCGGGTTGGGAGAGTCCCAGCTGGAAATCGCCCGGGTCGAGCTGCGGATCGGGACCAGCCGGGAAGTCGACTACCTGGAAACCCAGCTTCAGCTCAAGGAGCTGGAGCAGAGGATCCTGAACGCCCACGCCGGCCTGGAGGAGGCCGCCTACGCGCTGAAGCTGCTGCTCGGGCTGGAACCCGGCCGGTCGATCCAACTGGCGGGGGCGATTGACAGGGACTACGCCGGACTGATACTGCGCGGCACTCCTCAAACCTACCTGAGCCTGGCGATGCAGAACAACCTGGAGGCGGCTCAAGCCCATTTTCAGGTGGCTCAAAACAGGGCCCGGGTCCGGCTTTCCCAATCCAGCTGGATACCCAACGTTTCGATGCAGGCCTCCGCCTCCATGTCCGGCAGCGACTACCCGCTGCAGGACCCGGGGTATTCCCTCAGCCTGATCTTCGAGCTGCCCTACGAGTGGCTCCCCCTCAAAACGACGTTGAGCCTGTCCAACACGACCCATCGGCAGTACGGGCAATCCGAGACGGGCAGCGCTCCCCTGGTTCAGGATCTCGGGTTTCTGGTGGACAGGGATATCGCCAGGCTGGAACTTCAGGCGTCCCTGGAAGCTCGGGACAAGCTGTTCCGCGACCTGGAGTTCAACGTCGAGCGGACCCTCAAGGCCCACCGGAGGGAAATCAGGAACCTGCAGCTGCTGCGGGAAACCGTCCAGCTGCGGGAGAGGCAGCTCAAGATCCTGGAAACGGAGGTGGAGGTCGGGCAGGCCAAGCGCATCGACTACGTCGAGGCCCAGAACGAGCTGCTGGACCGCAAGCTCGAGCTGCTGGAGGCGGTGTTGAACCTGATCCTCATCGAGCGTTCCTTCGAACGGCTCCTGGGACTGGACATCGGCGGGTTGGCGGAGCTGGAAGCCGCCGGGGACTACCCGTGAAAAGCCTCCGCCTGCCGGCCGCCATGGCGCTGTTGGCGCTCGGGGCCTGCTCAGGCCGAAACCAGGCCCCGCCGGAGCAGGCCAGGCCTGTGCCCGTACAGGTGGTGCGGGCCCAGCTGAGCGACGTGGTGCCGCTGATCAAGTCGTTCGGAAGCATCTCCTTCATCCACAAGGCCGACGTCTCGGCTTCCGTGGAGGGCAAGCTCGCCGCCCGATACGTGCAGGAAGGGGACGCCGTGCAAAGGGGCGAGCTGCTGGCGGAGCTTACCAACGTCCAGCTGGAGATCCGCCGCAACCAGGCGGAGGCGGCCGTTTCCAGCTCCGAGGCCAACGTCGAGTTGGCGCGGGAACGCTACGAGGACGGCAAGCGCAGCGTCGAAGCGCGCTTCATCAGTCTGGCCAAAACGGACATCGAGCTGGAGCAGCAGCAGCGGGAGGTGGAGAACCTCCGGAAAAACCTCCAGGACAAACAGCAGCTGTTCGAGGTGGACGGCATTTCCAAGGAGGCGCTGGAGAACGCCCGCCTGCAGCTCCTGGCCGCCCAGTCGGCGCTGGCGTCAATGGAGAAGGACATCGAGATCAAGCGCATCGGACTGCGAAACCGGGACATCGAGGACCGGGGGCAACGGGTCCCTCCGGACCCGGGCGCCCGGCAGAAGCTGCTCCTCGAGCTGAACACCCTGACCCTGAAGGCCGAGGTGCAGGTGGCCAGGGCTCAGCTGGAGTCGGCCCGCAAGGAACTGGCTTCCGCCGACGAGCTGCTGAAAGAGCTCCGACTGCGCTCTCCACTGAAGGGCATTGTCGGCACGATCTACGTGGAAATCGGGGAGCGCGTCGAGGCCGGCACGAAGGTCTTCACCCTGTTCGAGTCCGGGGACATGTACGTCGTTTTCCCGGTCCAGGAAGAGCAGGTCGTGGAGATCCGGCGGGGGATGAAGGCCGAAGTGGCCATCGACACCTTCCCGGGCAGAAGCTTCGGCGCGGCGGTCAGCATCGTCTCCCCGGTGGTGGATCCGCAGTCCGGCAACGTGATGGTCAGGGCCATCCTGCAGACCGGCACCGACGAGCTGCGGCCGGGCATGTTCGCCCGGGTGACGCTGTACACCGGCAAGGCGGTCCAGAGGATCCTGCTGCCGACCTCGGCCCTGGTGCAGAGCGAAGGCGACTCCGGGACCGCGCTGGTCGTACAGGGCGGCCGGGTCTTCCGCAGAAAGCTGCGGCTGGGCGCGGAGAGGGAGGGGAAAATCGAGGTGCTGGAGGGACTGAAACCGGGGGAGGAGGTCATCTCGACCCCCTCGCCGCTGCTCCAGGAGGGAGCCCTGGTGGATGTGCAGGCGTAGCCTATTACTTTTGGCCGCCGCCTGCAGCCTCGCCGCCTGCGGCTTTGTATCCCTCGAAGAGCTGTCGGTGCAGACCTCCCCGTCGCAGAAAGACGGCATCGTGGCGACGAGCGACCCGGTTTGGCTGGAGTTTTCCGCTGCCGTGAAGCGAACCGCCGCCGAAACGCTGCTCAAGGTCCAGGACCCGCAAGGCAGCGTGGCGGGAGACCGCCGCTGGTCGCAGAACCGACTGGAGTTCACGCCGCTTTCGCCGTGGGTGCCGGGGACCCGCTACGTGCTGCGCTTCACCGGGTCGATCGACACCGAAGACGGCTTGACCTACACCCTGAACCTCATCGTGCCGTTCTACGGCGGCTCCCGGGACAGCCCGCCCCGGCTCCTGTCCTTCTCCCCT
>MIBK01000136.1:17251-17434 GCA_001829505.1 Spirochaetes bacterium RBG_16_67_19
CAGAGCTTTCAGGGGGCCGTCTGGGACGACGGCGGCGGAGGCTACGTGCTCTACGACCCCGCAGCCCTGGACAACGACATGGCCCTGTGGTTCGAGTTCAGCGAGGAGATGGACTGGGGGACCTGGGCGCAGGCCTTTTCCATCCAGCCCTCGGTGCAGGCGCTCACCACTTACCTCTCCGCC
>MIBK01000136.1:17657-17930 GCA_001829505.1 Spirochaetes bacterium RBG_16_67_19
TGGCCATCGAAATCAGCCTGGCGGAAGAGCACACCTTCACCCTCCAGTTCAGCGAGCCCTACGAGGTCCCCGACGTCGAACGGCTCCTCCAGGCGGGCGTCCTGGAGGCCTCCTACCCCCCCACCTTGTCCGATCCGACCCTGGAGTGGATCAGCTTCCAGGCCCTCGATCCCCGCCGGCTCCTGCTGACCTATGGAAGGTTCCAGAATCCGCCGAGCGCCCAGGTGCGCCACTTCTACCGCCTGGTCATCCCCGCCGACAAGACGGCGACCG
>MIBK01000136.1:18007-19012 GCA_001829505.1 Spirochaetes bacterium RBG_16_67_19
TGCTGCTGGCCGCCGCCGCCGCAGGATGCCGTTTCTTCGCGATGAAGCCCCTGGAAGTCATCAACTGGACACCCCGGGAACAGCAGGTGGATCTGGCCGGCTTGAGCGGCATCACCATCCGCTTTTCCCAGGAGGTGAACAAGACCCTGGCCGAGGAGGCCTTTTCCCTGGCCGAATCCGGAAAGCCGGTGGCCGGGAGTTTCCTGTGGTCCTCCGGGGACACCTTCGCCTTTCAGCCCTCGATCGATTGGAAGGAGGGCAGGATCTACACGATCCGGGTCGACACCTCCGCGGAGGACATCTTCGGGAATTCCCTCCGGGAGGATTTCACCCACCGCTTCGGCAGCAGCGCCGAGTCCGACCGGCCCCGCCTCCTGTCGATCTCCCCGCCCGACCAGGCCCGCCTCGACGACCTGCGGGCGCCGATTGTGATCGGCTTTTCGGAAGCCATGAACCCGACCTCGGTCCAGGAAGGCTTCACCCTGTCCCCCTCCGTGGACGGGTACATCACCTGGGACCTCACGACTACGGTGTTTCAGTTCACCCCCACCGAGGAATACGCCTGGCAGACCGCCTATCTGCTCACGCTGGAAACCGGTGTGGCCGACGCCTCCGGGAACACCCTGGCGGAGACCGCCCGGCACCACTTCTTCGTGGGCAGCGAGTCCGACGCCCCGCAGCTGCTCTCAGCCCAAAGCGACTCCGGCGGCTTGAGCGTGATCCCCGATGGGGACGGCGGCACGCTCGTGTTCACCGACGGGTGGGAAAAGGACATGGCCCTGGTGCTCACCTTCAGCGAGGCCATGGACGCCTCCAGCAGCGCCGCCGCGCTGGAGTGGAGCCCGCAGTTCGCCTTCGATACCGCCTGGGGCGGAGGGAACACGACCCTGACCATCAGGCCGAAAGATCCCCTGGCCTGGGACACTTTGTACTCCCTCACCGTGTCCGAGGACCTCAAGGACCTGCGTGGGAACGGGCTGCAGCTCGAGGGACCGCTTCGCCTGC
>MIBK01000136.1:19028-20379 GCA_001829505.1 Spirochaetes bacterium RBG_16_67_19
CTCGCGCCCTCCCGGCGTGGTGAAAGCCGCCTTCCTCACAGCGCTCAATCCGGACGCCGTGACGGAGCTGCACTCCTTCGATTCCCTGACCTTCGACGGCGGCTACGCTCCCCCCGCGGCCGGTTATCTGGACAACGGCAACAGCTTCCTGGACCTGTATTTCCACCTCGCCGCCGGCGCGGAAATCGACTACTTCTCCCTCCTGGATGCCTTCTCCATCAGCTGCCAGAACGCTTCGCTCACCCCCCTGGGCCTGCAGATCGACGGCAGCGTCACCTACTCGGTGAACAACCCTGTTCCCCCGGGGCTTCCGTACGGGGATCCCGACTACCACGTGGCCCGTTTCATCCTGGGGGTCAACAATGATGGCGTCTACAACAATTCTCCCGGCCTGCTCACCATCTCGCTGGACGCCGGGTTCACGGACACCTTGGGGAACCCACTGGGAGACCCCTGGCGGATGACCCTCGTCACCACCAATTAAGCGAGGCGGGTCCCGCGTGCGCTTCCTGGTAGCCTTCGCCGTCAAGCGTCCCGTCGCCGTCACGATGCTCACCGTGACCCTCGTCCTGCTGGGTGGGCTGGCAACCGCGCTGCTGCCCCTGGATTTCCTGCCGGAGCTGGACATCCCCAAGCTGACCGTAGTGACGCGCTTCGAAGGCCTGCCCTCCACCGAGGTCCGCGAGCTGATCACCATCCCCCTGGAGGACACGCTCTCCTCCTCCGAAGGTCTGAAGAGCATTCACTCCCTGTCGGCCGACGGCCTGTCCATCATCGACCTGGAGTTCCACTGGGGAACGAACATGGCCGTGGCCGGGGCGGAAACCCGTGAGCTGATCGACATCGGCTACCTCAGCCTGCCCAGCGACGCCGAAAGGCCGATCGTGCTGCCCGTGGACCCTTCGGAGAAGCCAGTGGTGGTGCTGGGCCTGTTTCCCAGGACCGAGGTGCCGCTTTCCCGGGTCCGGCAGCTGGCTGAGCGGGAAGTCCGCACCGCGGTCCAGCAGGTCTGGGGCGTGGGATCGGTCCAGCTGGTGGGCGGACGGCGGGAAGAGATCCACGTGGACGTGGACCAGGAGATGATGAGCGCCCGGGGTCTGTCCATCCAGGACCTCTCCTCGCTGCTTTCGGCCAACAACCTGGAGTACCCGGCCGGTTCGATCGAGGAGGGGGAACTGGAGCTCATCGTCAAGGCCGACGGCCGGGCCGCCAGCCTGCAGGCCCTGGCGGGGCTGTACGTTTCCTCCGGCGGCCTGCTGCCTTCCCGCCTGGGCGACCTGGCCCGGGTATACAAGGGATTGGAGAAGCGCCACTCCCTGGTCTTTCACAATGGACAGGAAGGGGTGGCGCT
>MIBK01000137.1:0-128 GCA_001829505.1 Spirochaetes bacterium RBG_16_67_19
GTCCTGGATGACCTCCCAGCGCCGTCCCTCCCGGCGGTGGATGCGGCGGTAGCCCTGGCGGGCCAGCAGCTCGGTCACCTCCGCTTCCGTGAAGTTCTCCGGCACGGTCACCGGGAAGGTGACCAGCA
>MIBK01000137.1:171-5141 GCA_001829505.1 Spirochaetes bacterium RBG_16_67_19
CGCCGTATCGCGGCGCACCTCCCGCCCGCAGGCAGAGCAGTACAGGCGCGCGGCGCGGGCCCAGAGCAGCTTGAGGTGGTCGTTCAACTCGGTCATGGTGCCCACCGTGGAGCGGGAGGTGCGCACCGGGTTGGTCTGGTCGATGGCAATGGCCGGGGGGATGCCCTCGATGCGGTCCACCCGCGGCTTGTCCATGCGGTCCAGGAACTGGCGGGTGTACGGGGAGAAGGTCTCCACGTAGCGGCGCTGGCCCTCGGAGTAGAGCGTGTCGAAGGCCAGGGAGGACTTGCCCGAGCCGCTCACGCCCGTCACCACGATCAGGCGGCCCAGGGGCAGGTCCAGGGAGAAGCCCTTCAGGTTGTTCTGGCGGGCTCCCAGGATGCGGATGCGGCCTTCAGCCGCGGCGCGTGTCGCGGAAGCGCGCGGGGAGGCGCGTGACTTGGCGGTTTTCACCTCGGAGAAAGGTAGCCAGAATACCCCCGCCTGGCAATACGGGACCGGGCGGCAGGCCGCAGCCCGGGGGCGCCAGCCCTGGTTTCGCGCCGGCAGCGCGCGCTATACTCGGACAGCCATGGAACGCGACCTCACCCGGGGCGGGGTCCCGGGACACCTGCTGGCCATGTCCGTGCCGGTCATGCTGGGCTACCTGGCCCAGACCCTCTACGACCTGGTGGACCTGTTCTGGATCGGCCGGCTGCCGGGAGCTTCCGCCGCGCTGGGCGGGGTCACCATCTTCCTGCAGCTGCTCTGGCTGGTGGAGTTCCTGAACGAGGTGATCGGCATCTCCTCGGTGTCCTTGATTTCCCAGAGCTTCGGGGCGGGCCGCCTGGAACGCACCCGGACGGTGATCGAGCAGACCCTGGTCTTCAAGGCCCTGGTGGCCCTGGCGGCGGGCCTCTTGGGCTTCGCCGTCCTGCGCCCCGTGGTGGGCCTGTACACCCGGGACCCGCAGGTGCTGGGCGCGGCGCTGGGCTACGGGCGCCTGCGTTTGCTGGCGCTGCCCTTGATGTTTTCCTCCTACTCGGTGATCACCGCCCTGCGCAACATCGGCGACGCGCGCCGGCCCATGTACATCCTGGCCTTCTGCGCCGCGCTCAACGCGGTGCTGGATCCCCTGCTGATGTTCCGGCGCGTGCCCGTGCTGGGCCTGCCGGGACTGGGCCTGGGGGTTTTCGGGGCTTCCCTGGCTACCGTGGCGAGCACAGCCCTGTCCTTCTTCCTGGGGCTCTGGTTCCTGTTCTCCGGCCGCACGCGGGTGCGTCTGGCCTGGTCCGGGCTCCTGCGCCTGGAGCCGGAAATCGACCGCCAGCTGCTCACCATCGGGCTGCCCGCCGGGGCGGAGAACCTGGTGCGCAACGGGGCCCAGGCCGTGGTGCTGAAGGTGATCAGCCTCTACGGCACGGCCGCCGTGGCGGCCCTGGGCATCGTGTACCGGCTTTTCGTCTTCGCCCTGATGATGCTGGTGGGCCTGCACATGGGGGCCGGCACCGTGGCCGGCCAGAACCTGGGGGCGGAGCGCCTGGAGCGGGCGCGGTCCGCCTGCCGGACGGCGGCCCTGATCGGGTTGGGCCTGATGCTGCTGTTGGGAGCCCTGGCCTGGGCCTGGAGCCGGCCGCTGCTCGGCCTGTTCACCGCCGACCCGCAGGCCATCGAGCTGGGCGTTCCGCTGCTGCGGATTTTCTGCCTGGCCCTGCTGTTCCTGGCCGTCACCTTCGGCCTGGGCTCCGCTTTTTCCGCGGCCGGTTTCAACCTCCCTTTCCTGGTCTCCAGCCTGATTTCCAAGCTGGGCTTCCAGATGCCCTTCCTGCTACTCCTGCGCCTGGTCTTCCGCGCGCCTCTGAACCTGGTGTGGGCCAGTTTCCTGGGCACCGAGATCGTGGAGCTGGCCGTGGTGTGGCGGTACTACCGCTCCGGCCGGTGGCTGAAGGTCAGGGTTTAAGCCGCAGCGTGCCTAATAACTCCAGCCCAGGCCCATCATCATTCCCCCGTGGGGCAGGACCAGCAGGTTCGGCTCGAAGCTGATGGTGCCGGCGTCGATGTTCCGCCGCGCCAGTTTCCCCGCGTGCGTGGAGGAGATCTGTCCCAGGATCGCCTTGGCGAGGCCGCCCCCGGCCAGCATGGCCATGGAGGGCAGGTAGTCCGTGAAGGTGTGGTCCAGCCAGGCATCGTGGATGTCATCGAACGGAGTATTGAAGTAGTCCAACTGCTGGAAGCGCAGGCTGTCCGGGAGCAGGAAGTAGGCCCCGACCAGCGTCCCTGCCACCACGGCCAGGTCGGCGGCCAGGAAGGCCGCGCCGGTGCCAAAGTCCTTGTTCAGGAACTGGCCGCTGCCGGGCATCATGAGGGACATGGTCTTGGAGCGGGCCACGAAGCGGTCCTTCTGGTGGGCCACCGAGAGGCGGCCGGCCAGCTCGCGCAGCTCGCCGTAGCCGAGGGAGCCCAGCTCCCCCTGCCTGCCGAACAGGCTGTCCAACTCGGCGCGCAGGTAGTCGTGCTGGATGGGGATGCGGTGCGGGTCCAGGCCGCGGGCCATCGGGGGGCGGGCGAAGGCGGCCGACGCGGCGGCCAGAAGCAGGATGGCGAGAACTCGTGTTTTCATGCCTGCAATATACTACAATCCAGCTTCATGATGCAGGCAGCCTTTCCCATCCTGGCCGTCGTCTTCGATTTCGGCAACGTGCTGGCCATGTTCGACCGCCCCGCGCAATGCCGGCAGCTCGCCCGCCGCTCCCCTCTGCCGGCCGAGGAGATCGAGCGGCTGATCTGGGACAATGACCTGGAGATTGACGCCGAGTCGGGACGGTTCGACTCGAAGGAGCAGTTCCGCCGGGTCCGCGACAGGATCCAGGCGCCGCCAAGCTGGAGCTACGAGGAGTTCCTGGAGGATTTCGCCGCGGGGCTGGAGCCCAACCCGGAAGGCCTGGCGGCCCTGCGGCTGGCCGCCGGCACGGGCCGCAGGACGTTCATCCTTTCCAACACTTCCTACACCCACGCCCGCCGCTTGTTCATGAACGAGGAGCTGGCCACCGTCCCCGAAGGGTACGTGTTTTCCTTCAAGGTGGGGACCATGAAGCCGGACCCGGCCATCTGGCGGCACCTGCTGCGGACCGCGGGGCTGGAGGCGGGTCAGTGCCTCTACATCGACGATGAGCCGCCCTTCTGCCGCGCCGCGGAAGCCCTGGGCTTCACCGCCATCCGCTATGAGAGAGGCCGCACGGACCTGCTGCGCCGCCTGCGGGAGCTATTGTAGCTCGGCCAGGCGCCGCCGGAAGTGCTCGGCGTGATCGCCCAGGTGACGGTAGTAGTCGGCGATCAGCCATTCCAGGGTGCGCGGCCCATCCGGGGTTTCCAGGACGTTGCCCAGGCATTCCTGAGGAACCCCCGCGGCCAGGTGGAGGAGCAGCGCGTTGTAGGATTCCCAGAGGGCGACCAGTACCTCCCAGGGCAGGAGGTTGGGGCGCTGGATCTGCACCCAGCGCTCGGCCTGATAGCCCGGGAACTGCAGTCGGGCGGCGTCCTGCAGCCGGACGAAGCGCTGGTGGTTATTGGAGGTCGAATCCACCAGATGGCCGAGGATCTCACGCAGGGACCACTTGTCGGCGGCCAGTTTGACTGCCGTAAGCTCCGGCGGGACGACCGCGCGCAGCTCCGCGGCGAACCCGCCGACCAGGCGTCGGAAACCTTCCAAATCCAGGTTCATGGGATCAAGCTATTCAAGCGCGCCGCCGCGGTCAAATGCGCCCGGCCCGGAGGCCGCTCGCCTTGCCCCCGGCGGGGGGGTGGAAGTACCTTGGCAATGGAGGTTCCCATGAACCGCAGTTCCCTGGCCGCGGCCCTGACCGCGATGACGGCGCTAGCCGGCGCGACGACCGAGGCCGCTTCGATATACGATTTCCAGGTCGAGAACATCGACGGCCGCCCGATAGGCCTGAAGGAGTACCGGGGCAAGGTCCTGCTGATCGTGAACGTAGCCTCGCGCTGCGGCTACACCTACCAGTACGAGGATCTGGAGGCGCTGTACCGGGAGTACGGCGGGCGGGGGCTGGTGGTGCTCGGCTTCCCGGCCAACGACTTCCTGGGCCAGGAGCCCGGCAGCAACGAGCAGATCAAGGAGTTTTGCTCGCTGAACTATGGGGTGAGCTTCCCCCTGTTCGCCAAGATCCACGTGAAAGGGCGCGCGGCCCATCCGCTGTACCGCTTCCTGACCGACAAGCGCACCAACCCGCAGTTCGCCGGGGGCATCACCTGGAATTTCAACAAATTCCTGATCGGGCGCGACGGGGCGGTGCTGGACCGCTTCGCGACCAAGGAGGAGCCGGGCAGCGGGCGGGTGCGCCGCGCCGTGGAGCAGGCCCTGGGCTCTTCTTAGGCCGGCTGCCCGCTAGGAGGCCTGCACGACTCGGGCCAGCGCCCGCAGGTTGGCCTCCGGCGTGCCCGCCGGAAAGGTGCAGCCCGGGGCCAGGATGAAGCCTCCCTGCCGCCCTCCCCCCGCCTGGGCCAGGGCTTCCCTGCCCTGGGTCACGACCTCTTCCGCCGGGCAGGTGCGGGCGGCCAGGTGATCGATGCCGCCCATCAGGCAGCGGGAGCTGCGTTGGTGAACCTCGGCCAGGGAAGGCCCGGCCACCCGGTCCTCCCAGCTCAGCACGTCGCAGGGATAGTCGGCCAGCAGGTCGAACATGACCTCCCGCTCGCCGTGGATGTGCAGGATCAACAGCGGCGCCTGCCGCAGCGCCTCCAGCACCGCCAGGTCCGAAGGCCGCACCAGGCGGATGTACCGGCTTTCATCCATATAAGAGGCCTCACAGCCGATGGGGGCGAAGTAGAAGCCGTCCACCCCCGCCTCCCGCAGGCAGCAGTCCGCGAAGCGGCGGTAGTTGGCCGCGATGGTCGCCAGGGCCCCGCCCACCGCCTCCGGGTCCCGCTGCCAGTCCTCCAGCAGGCGGCGACCGGCGAACTTGTGGGCCACGTGG
>MIBK01000137.1:5164-5289 GCA_001829505.1 Spirochaetes bacterium RBG_16_67_19
GACCGGCACCTCGGGACCCACCGCGGCGCGGATGCGGGCCAGGCACTCCAGCTGGCGGCCGAAGGCGCCGGTGTGGGCCTCGAACTCCTCCAAGAGGCGCCAGTCCTTCGCGTCGCGCAGGTGGT
>MIBK01000137.1:5440-5579 GCA_001829505.1 Spirochaetes bacterium RBG_16_67_19
GTCCACCTCCCGGCCCCCGGCGGCGGCGAACACCCGCTCGCGTGAGGTCATACGGCGCCCGGCGAGCTCACTCCGACAGGCTGAAGGGCGGGTACTCGTGAGTGAGCATCAGCGCGTAGGCGCAAACCCGGAAGAACCA
>MIBK01000138.1:0-545 GCA_001829505.1 Spirochaetes bacterium RBG_16_67_19
AGCCCATTGCCGTTCTCGATCAGCGCAGCCAGGATGGTCCGGCTGAAATTCCGCATCAGCACCAGGCTCAACACCAGGATGACCGCCAGGATCAGGGCGGTGAACGAGATGACCAGGCGCTTCTGGATTCCCTGGGCCAGCAGCGTCCGCAGAAAGCCGCGCTCCGCTCCGGCGCGCCGGAACTCCAGGTATTCCCGGTAGGACTCGTCCTTGCTGTTCAGACGGGCGATGAGCAGAGACAGGAAAAAAGCATTGTGGACCAGCGACAAGCCGAACAGGGCGATCAGGGCGGGGGGCAGGCTGGCGAAGTAGTTCCAGGAAGCGGCCTGGCGCACCACCGGCATCAGGATCCCGGCCAGCGCCAGCGCCGAGCTGGCCAGACTCAGCAGGATGGGGAAGCTGCGCCGGGGATCGGCCAGGGCCGGCAGCCGGGAGTCCAGGAACAGGCAGGCCAGCTTGTAAAGCCGGAGGAGCGGGATCAGGTACAGCAGGGCGGCGGCCACCGGCCGCGCCTCCGGCCTGAAGAGCTCGGCGGGCAGCCGCAG
>MIBK01000138.1:637-1052 GCA_001829505.1 Spirochaetes bacterium RBG_16_67_19
CAGGGCCAGGGAGTACAGGATCTCCAGGGCGTGCAGGACGAACCGCTCGCCGCGGTCGCGGTTCACCCGTCGGCTCCGTACTGCTCCAGCAGCTTCTGCTTGATCCTCGCCTTGTCCAGGTACCCGGCGGCCTGCTCGTACTCCACGTCGACGGCCACCACCGTCTCCAGCAGCTCGACGGCCTTCTGGAAATCTTCCGCCCGGTAGAAACCCAGGGCCTTCTCGTACAGGGCCGGAACCTGGGCGCGGACCTTCTCCAGGCGAGTCTCCAGAGCGGCCAGGCGGGCACGGTCCTTGGTCCCGCGGACCAGGCTGTCGAGGCGGCTGTAGGCCCCGGCCAGGTCTCCCTCGGCCAGCAGGCGATCCGCCTCGCCCAGGGCCCCCTCGTAGGACAGCCCGCTCTGGCTCTTCTGGC
>MIBK01000138.1:1074-6538 GCA_001829505.1 Spirochaetes bacterium RBG_16_67_19
CAGGGCGGCCGCCTCCTCGGTCTTGCGCACCGCCAGCGCCGCGTTGGCCCGGACCAGGGCCGCCGGATAATCCCGCCGCTCGAAAAGGCTGCGGGCCCAACGGTAGTTCAGGCTGTAGCTGAGCTCCACGACCTCGCCGTCGAAGGGGTGACCCAAGCGGCGGTTCAGGTCCTCCACCAGCGCCGCTTCCTTGCGGGCCTCCGCGAACTTCCCCTTGGCCGCCAGAAGTCTGGCCCCTTCCAGATGCTCCGACACTATGGCCTTGACCGCGGTGGCCAGTGAGTTCTTCTCGGTCTGGGCGGCGGAGTTCTGGGGCTCGACGGCCAGGGCCCGGTTGAAGCTGGCGAAGGCCTCGATGTACAGCTTTTCTCTGGCATTTGCGACGCTTTCCGTCTTGGCCCTGGACCGCGCCTGCCGGCCGTTGGCCAAGTAAAGGCTGACCAGCGTACCGCGGGTTTCCGCGGTCTGGCGGCGCAGTGCCGCGACCTCGTCGTCCTCCGGGGCCAGCTGGCCGGCCCGGGCCACGGCCAGGCACAGGGCGTAGTCCTCCTGCTGACTGCGCTTGCCCTTCTTCAGCAGCGACTCCGCCTCCCGCAGGCGCTTCCGGGTCTCGGCGGTCCGATAGCTGTCCACCAGCTCCAGATAAGCCTGGGCCTGACGGCTATTGGGGTCGAAGCGCAAGGCGACCTCGAAATAGCGCCGGACCTCCCCCACCCGCTGGTATTCTGCCCGCTTGATCAGAGCGAGCTGGTACAGGGCGATGCCCTCCTCGGTGACCACCCGGGCCTTCGCCGGGTCGCCAAGCTGGCTCAGGAATTTTTCATCCGCCACGCTCGTACAGCCGGCCACCAGCAGGAGCAGCAAGAGCAGCAGGGCCGCCGGCGCGGCGCGGCCGATATTCCGTCCCATCCCACGTTCCTCCATCAGCAATAATACACTTCCTCGCCCCCGCCCTGCAAGATCGAGGGCCCTGGTTGACGAGGAGGCGCCCGGCGCGGTATGTATTACGAAGTATTACCGGAGGACGGGCTCATGCTGCACAGCAAGGACGAGGTGATCAGTTTCAAGGTCGGCGCGGCCCTGGCCAGGGTGATCCGGCGGCTGCCCAACCGCTCGGAGTTCATCCGGGCGGCGGTGCTCTCGGCCCTGGACCACGCCTGCCCCCTTTGCCAGGGCACGGGCCTGCTCTCCCCCGAGCAGAAGAAGCACTGGGACGCCTTCGCCCGGGACCACACGGTGAAGCACTGCCAGGATTGCGACGCCCTCTACCTCACCTGCGGGTCCGGTGCCGGGGGCGGCCAGCAATGAAAAAGGGACGCCGGGCGCCGGGGAGACGGCTCCTACGGGCCTTGGGCACCCTGGGCGCCGTTGCCGCCCTGGCCCTGTTGGCCGCCGGCTGCTCCCGCGCCGGCTCGCCGGCGGCATCAGGCCCGCTGCGCGTCTTCGCCGGCATCCCCCCCCTGCAGGACTTCGTGGAGGCCGTGGGGGGATCGCGGGTCGAAGCGGAGGCCCTGGTGGCCCCGGGTCAGGACCCCCACACCTACGAGCCCACCCCGCAGCAGGTGGCTCGGCTGGCGCGCTCCCGCCTGTTTTTTCTTTCCGGCTTCCCCTTCGAGAACGCCCTGGTTTCCCGGCTGCGGAGCACGATGCCCGACCTGGCCATGGTGGACACGCGCGAGGGCATCGCCCTGCGGGCCATGGAAGAGCACGAGCAGGGGGAGGAGGGCCGTACCGAGGAAGAGGGGGCCGATCCCCACGTCTGGATGAGCCCGCTTCTGGCCATGCGCCAGGCGCAAACCATCCGCGACGCCCTGGTGCGCGAAGATCCGGCCGGCGAACGGATCTACCGTGCCAACTACGAGCGCTTCGCCTCGGAGCTGCAGGACGTGCACCGCGAGCTCGCCCGGACGCTGGCTCCGCTCCGCGGCCGGGAGATGCTGGTCTACCACCCCGCCTTCGGCTACTTCGCCGCGGAGTACGGTCTGAAGCAGGTGGCGGTGGAAACCGGCGGCAGGCAGCCTTCGGCCCGCGAATTGAGCGGCCTGATCCGGCTGGCCCGGGAGCGGCGCATCCGCGTGGTCTTCGTGCAGCCGCAGTTCTCCCAGGCTGGGGCCAGGGCAGTGGCCGAGGCCATCGGCGGCGCCGTGGTCCCGCTGGACGACCTGCCCCGCGACTACCTGGCCAATCTGCGCGACATGAGCCGCAAGGTCCGGGAGGCCCTGGCCACCCCATGAGCCGCGCCCCGTCCACCCGCTCGGTCGGCGCGCCCCGCGCCCCCGCGACTCTCCCGGTCGTCCAGTTCCGGAAGGTGAGCTTCTCCTACTCCGGCGAGCCGGTGCTCCAGGGGGTCAGCTTCGAGGTGCTGCCCGGGGAGTTCGTGTCCGCGGTCGGCCCCAACGGGGGCGGCAAGACCACCCTGCTGCGCCTGATCCTGGGCACCGCGCGTCCGCAGGCCGGTGAGGTGCGCGTGTTCGGGGGGCCGCCGGAGCGGGCCCGCAGCCGGGTGGGCTACGTGCCCCAGTACGCCCGCTTCGACCCCCTGTTCCCGGTCACCGTGCTGGACGTGGTGCGCATGGGCCGGGTGGGCAACTTCGCCGCCGGCCCGTACCGTCGGGAGGACCGGGAGGCGGCCGAAGAGGCGCTGGCCACCGTCGGGATGCCCGAGCTGCGCCGGCGCCCCTTCTCGGATCTTTCCGGGGGGCAGCGCCAGCGGGTGCTCATCGCCCGCGCCCTGGCCACCCATCCCGAGCTGCTGCTGCTGGACGAGCCCACGGCCAGCGTGGACCGCGCGGCCACGGCCAAGCTCTACGAGCTGCTGGTGGAGCTTGCCCGGCGCCTGACCATCCTGCTGGTCTCGCACGACACCGGCGTGGTATCCAGGTTCGTAAGCGGCGTGCTGTGTGTAAACCGCACGGTGGCCAAGCATCCGGTGAGCCGCCTGACCGGGGAGATGCTGAGCGAGCTGTACGGCACCGACATCGCCCTGGTGCGCCACGAGGAAGAGCTGTGATGGATTTCCTGCGCGACCTGCTCGCATTCCCGTTCCTGCAGTACGCCCTGGCCACGGGCCTGCTGGCCTCCGTCGCCTCCGGGGTGGTGGGCAGCTTCATCACGGTGCGCCGCATCGGCTACATCGCCGGGGCCATCGCCCACACGGTGCTGGGCGGCATGGGCCTGGCCCGCTACCTGCAGCGCGTGCTGGGCTGGGAGTTCGTCACCCCCCTGGTCGGCGCGGTGGCCTCGGCCCTGCTCGCGGCGATCATCATCGGGGTGGTCACCCTGTACGGGCGGGAACGGGAGGACACCGTCCTGAGCGCGGTCTGGTCCATCGGCATGGCCGTGGGCATCTTCTTCATCTCGCGCACCCCCGGCTACAACGACGACCTGATGAGCTACCTGTTCGGCAACATCCTGATGGTACGCCGGGCGGACCTGGCCCTGATCGCCGGGCTGGATGCCCTGGTCGTGGTGGTGAGCTTCCTTTTCTATTACAAGCTGGAGGCGGTCTGCTTCGACGAGGAGTTCGCCCGGCTGCGCGGCGTGCGCGTGGAGCTGTACTACATATTGTTATTGGTCCTTACCGCCCTGACCATCGTGATCCTGCTGCAAGTGGTCGGCATCGTGATGGTCATCGCCCTGCTGGCCCTGCCGGCGGCCGCGGCCGCCTACCTGACCCGCCGCCTGTGGCACACCATGATCGTGGCCTCCGCCCTTTCGGGGGTGCTGATGACCGCCGGGCTGGCCCTGAGCTACAAGCCCAACCTGCCGGCCGGGGCCACCATCATCATCCTCTCTGGGGCCGTGTACCTGGCGGTGGTGGGCAGCCGGCCCCTGTGGCGCAGGCGGCGCGCTCAGGCCCCCAGGAAATAGCGCAGGCTGAAAAGGAAGCCGGTGGAGATGACGCCCACGGTGAAGTTGTCGTCCAGCCTCCCGGAGAACAGCTCCACCAGCGCGGCGAAAACCGGCCCGGCCAGCACGGCGTAAAGAGGCACCGGCGGGACCCCCGGCGCCTGGAGCGGGGCCAAACGCAGCGCCAGGCGCAGCAGCCAGGCGGCGGCAAAGCCGCCGGCGGCGAAGGCGATGGTTCCCTCCAGGGTCCTGCCCCGCAGAAGCTTGTGCCGGCCGAAACGGATGCCGACGATCTTGCTGAACAAATCCCCGATGGTGATGAAGCCCAGGCCCAGGTAGGGCAGGTGGTCAGGGAAGGCCAGGAAGATCAGGAAAATGGCCACCAGGAAGGCGGTCATCGAGGAGAAGCGCCGGCTTTCGGATTTCTTGAAAAGCTGCCGCATCCGCACGCGACTGAAAAGGCGCACCAGGTCCAAGGCGGCGAAGATCAGGGCCAGAGCCCCCAGCAGGTACAACAGCGGGGTGCGGCCGAAAAAGCGATCGATCGGGATGAAAAGCAGGGCGAAGGGACGGGCGATGACCCGCCACCACTTCATCTCCCTGTCGCGCGGGAAGCGGAAGACCCCGCTCCTGAAGCACAACCGGAGGCACAGCCCGCCGGCCGCCAGGGCCGCGGCGGTCAGGCCCCAGGAAATAAGGCCCGGCCCCAGCTCCAGCGGCAGGGCCGCGGCCAGGAAGGCGAAAGCGACCAGGCCGGCGACCTCCGCGCGGCGGCTCCCGGCCAGCAGCAGGCCCCCCAAGGCCAGGGCGGCCAGCAGGCTGCCGGTCAGCGCCGGAGCGCCCACGGCTAGCTCCGCGCGCCGCGCTCCACGTAGGCGTAGGCGCTGTGGTTGTGGATGCTCTCGAAGTTCTCGGCCTCCACGCTGAACCAGCCGAAGTCGCCCGTGGCCTCCAGCTTCTGGGTCACCTCGCGCACCACGTCCTCCACGAAGCGCGGCCGGGCAAAGGCCTGCTCGGTGATGAACTTCTCGTCCTCCCGCTTCAGCAGGGTGAACACCTCGCTGGAGGCGGACTGCTCCACGATGCGGATGACGTCCTCGATCCAGAAGAACTTGCCCAGCAGCAGCTTGACCCGCACCACCCCCCGCTGGTTGTGCGCCCCCACCTCGCTGATTTCCTGGGAGCAGGGGCAGACGGTGGTCACCGGCACCTGGATGCCCACGTAGAAGCGGCGCTCCTCGTCGCTCACCTCCCCCAGGTACTCGCAGGTGTAGCTCATCAGGCTTTTCTCCCCGGACACCGGCGCCTGCTTCTCGATGAAATAGGGGAAGAACACCTCCCCGTAGGCCTTGCGGGCGTCCAGCAGGTTGCGGATCTTGTCCAGCATGGTCATGAAGTTGTTCATCGAGATGTCCACGTAGTACTGGTTGACCACCTCGATGAAACGGCTCATGTGCGTGCCCTTGAAGTCGTGGGGCAGATCGGCGTACAGGTTGATGGTGGCCACCGTGGACTGAGTGCGGTTCTTCTTGTCCAGGACCACGATCGGGTACTGCACGTTCTTGACCCCGACCTTCTGGATGTCGATGCGGCGGTGGTCCTTCTGGTTCTGGAC
>MIBK01000139.1:0-655 GCA_001829505.1 Spirochaetes bacterium RBG_16_67_19
CGGCTGCGCCCCAGGGCCACCAGGAAGCTGCCCAGGCCCGGCAGGCGGGCGTGCGGCAGGGCGATGCCGGGGGCGATCCAGGAGCTCACCGTGCGCTCGCGCTCCAACACGGCCGACAGCACCTTTTCCTTCTTCAGCTCGGGGGCCGTGCGGCACACCGCGTCGACCATCTCCCGCAGCGCCCCCGCCTTGGAGCGGTTGCGCAGGAAGACGATGCGCTGGGGGCTGAGGTGCTCGGCCAGATTCATGAGCCGGGCCTGCCGGTTGGAGTCCGGACCTCAGCCAAGGTGCAGCTCCGCTCGCGCCCTCTCCAGGGCCCAGCGCCGGAACTTCTCGTAGGCCATCTCCTCCTCCGCGTCAGCCAGGATCTGGTGCTCGCTGCCCGTCTGCTCGGTCAGGCAGGGAGCGCCCAGCAGGGAGGTCTCCAGGTTGAGCGACAGCACCGGCTTGTTTTCCCTGTGGGGAAAGATCAGCAGGCGGTAGTGGTACTGGTTGTGTCGCCGCTCGTCGGAGTCCTCCATTTGCAGCGCCACCGCGCGGTAGTCCCCCAAAGGGATACGCTCCACCACCTGACCGGTCAGGAGGTCCTTCATCCAGGATAAATCCGCGATGGGTTCCATGCGGCCATCTCTTCTGCTACCTAGGTTATCGGAGG
>MIBK01000139.1:806-2774 GCA_001829505.1 Spirochaetes bacterium RBG_16_67_19
GTCGTCCTGGCCGAGCGGGCGCCCGAACGCCGCCTTTCCCGCGGCGAAAAGGTGGTGGTGTTCAGCGACCTGCACCTGGGCGGCGGCGGCCGGGGGGACGATTTCCTGCCCAATGCCGAGCTGCTCGCGGGAGCGCTGCGGCGCTACTACCTGCCGGGCCGCTACACCCTGGTGCTCAACGGGGACGTGGAGGAGCTGCAGCGCTTCCGCCTGCCGCAGATCCGGAGGCAGTGGGCCGGCTTCTACGAGCTGCTGGGCGAGTTCGCCCGCCGGGGGCGCCTGGAGCGGTTGGTGGGCAACCATGACGCGGAACTGGCCCTGCTGGGCGACTCCTACCCGGCCCCACGCCTGCTGGAGTCGCTGCGCCTGGTGCGCGGCCGGGAGAGCCTGCTGCTGTTCCACGGGCACCAGGCATCCTACCTGCAGACCCGTTTCCTGGGCCTGGTGGCCGTTCTGCTGCGCTACGTGGCCAATCCCCTGGGCATCCGCAACTGGACGGTGTCCCGCTCCAGCCGGCGCCGCTTCCGGGTGGAGCGGCGGGTGTACGCCTTCGCCCGCGGCCGCCGGCAGGTGGTCCTGATCGGGCACACCCATCGCCCCCTGTTCGAGTCCCTTTCCAAGCTGGACGCCCTGCGCTTCCGCATCGAGAACCTCTGCCGCCAGATCCCGGCTGGAGGCAGGCGCAGGGCCGCGCTGGAGCGGGAGCTGACCGCGCGCAAGGAGGAGCTGGAGCACCTGCTGGCCCGGCGTGGCCGGGACCCCGGAGGGACCCTCTACGAATCCCCGCTGCTGGTGCCCTGCCTGTTCAACTCCGGCTGCTGCATCGGCAAGCGCGGCCTCACCGGGCTGGAGATCGACGAGGCAGGCATCGCCCTGGTGCATTGGTTCGACCAGAATCGCAGCAGCCACGCTGGCCAGGCCCTGGCCGGCACTCCCTTCCGGCGGGAGGTGCTGGAGCGGGAGCCGCTGGACTACCTTTTCACGCGTGTGCGCCTGCTTTCCTGAAACCCCCCGCCTCGGCGAGCGTATATGGAAGGATTGGCTAAGGAATCAGGCAATACCCGGGAACGGCGCTTCGAGGAAGCCAGCGACTTGCTGGCGATCCAGGAAACCCTGCGGGGAAACCGCAACGCTTTCGCGCAGATCGTCGAGCGCTATACCCCTCTCCTTTACTCCCTGGCCTTCCGGATGCTGGGCCGCGGCGAGGAGGCCCAGGAGGCGGTGCAGGAGATCTTCCTGCGCGCCTACCGTGCCTTGCCGCGCTTCCGGCTGGAGCGGCGCTTCCATCCCTGGCTCTACACGATTGCCCTGAATTACCTGCGCACCGTCGCGCGCCGTCAGCGCCGGCGCCGGGGTCTGCGCCTGGTGCGGTTGGGGGAGGAGCTGGACACGGTGGCGGACCGCGGCGAGCTCCCAGCGGCCGCGGCGGAACGCGAGGACGGGGAACGGCTGGCCCAGGAGGCGTTGGCCGGGCTGCCGCCGCTGTATCGGGAGGTGTTCCTGCTGCGCGAGGTGGAGGGCCTCGGCGTGCGGGACACGGCGGAAGCTCTCGGGGTGCCGGAAGGCACGGTGAAAGTGCGCCTGCACCGGGCCCGCAAGGAGCTGGTCCGGCGCCTGGCGGGAATGATGGGGTCGTGAAACCGCCGCCGGCCGGCGGCGTATATGGGGGGTGGAGACCGGAATGAACTGCAATAAGCACGCGGAAGGAATCGGGCGCTGGCTGGAAGCGCGGTGGGCGGGGGAGGAGCGGGAGCCCCCGGCCGCGCTGCTGGAGCACGCCGTCAGTTGCCGGGCCTGCGCCGCCCGCCTGGCCGCCGCCCGCCTGCTGGCCGACGGCGGCGCGCTGCGCCGTGAGGCACCCGCCTGGCTGGCCGCCCGGGTGGAGCAGCGGCTGGCACGGCTGCCGGACCGCGAGGCCGGCCCGCGGGCCCGCTGGGGGCGGCTCTCCGCCTCCCGGCTGCGCTGGGC
>MIBK01000139.1:2858-3659 GCA_001829505.1 Spirochaetes bacterium RBG_16_67_19
GTGCGCCTGATGCTCGCCGCGCCCGGAGCGGGAAGTGTGTCGGTGGTGGGGGACTGGAACGGCTGGGACCCGCAGCGCGACCGCCTGCGGGACCCGGACGGGGACGGGGTGTGGGAAATCCGGCTGCGCCTGCGGCGCGGCCAGGAGGCCCGGTACCAGTTCCTGGTCGACGGGGAGCGGTGGCTGGACGATCCGCAGGCCCCGCTGCGAGTGGAAGATGGTTTCGGCGGGACCAGCTCGGTCCTGCAGATCTGACAGGAGGTAGACAATGAATCGAGGAATCGCGATCGCTTTGGGGCTGCTGCTGCTGGCCGGGGCGCTTTGGGCCCAGGACGGCTTCACCGCCCGCCTGGCCGTGGCGCTGCAGCAGATGGGGTGGACCGAAGAGGCTGCCCGGAACATGGTGCAGCAGGAAGCCCGGTGGCAGCTGGCCGAAGGGGCCGACCCCGAAGGCGTGGCCCTGGTCTTGAAGTATGCCCTGCGCAGCGCGGGCCTGGAGACACAGGAGCAGGCCCGGCTGGCCGTGCAGCTGGCCGAAGGACTGAAGGAAATGAGCGCCCTGGGCATCCAGGACCGGGTGGCGGCGCGCTCCATGCTGCAAGCCATGCGCCAGCTCACGGCGGAGACCGGCAGCGTGCAGGAGGCCGGAGACCTGCTGCGGCTGAGGCTGCAGGACCAGCTGCGGCTGGCCGCTCATGACCAGACCCGGCTGCGCCTGCGCCAGCAGGACCAGGACCGGCTGCGCGACCGCCCGGAAGACCTGGTGCCGGGAGGGCCGTCTAGCGCTAGCGGCCAGCAATG
>MIBK01000139.1:3709-17457 GCA_001829505.1 Spirochaetes bacterium RBG_16_67_19
GGGCAGCCTCGCCGCCGCGTTTGCTGTTGATCCCCCTGCTCTTTGGCGGCCTGCTGGCCGCCGCCTGGCTTCCGGCCCAGAGCCTGGAAGCCGCGCTGGCCAGAGGCCGCTTCGCTTCCGAGCAGCAAAGGGCGCTGGAGGGGCTGTTCCGGGAAGCGGAGTCCCAGGGCATTCCGGTTTCGCTGCTCCTGCCCCGCCTGGAGGAAGGAATCGCCAAGAAGGTGCCCTCCGCCCGGCTGCAGGAAGCGCTGCGTCTCCAGGCCGGTCTGCTGCTGGAAGCCAGAGACCTGCTGGCGCAAACCCCTGGAGGCGACAGCCTGCTGGCCGACCCGGCGTCCTGGGCCCGGACGGCCAACCTGTTGTCCGGAGTGCTGCCGGCGGACGAGGTGCGCCTCCTGGCCGGCGACTGCGCGCGGCGTCCGGCGGATTTTCGGCCGGCCACTTCGTTGTACCTGTCCCTGGTCGAATGGGGTCTGGAGCGCGGCCGTGCGCGGGAGCTGCTGCGGGCCCTGCTGGATTCCAGGCTGCAGAGCCAGGGCTTTCCGGTCGTGATGGAAATCCTGGTGGAGGGCCGCCGGCAGCGCCTGGCCCCCGAGGAGCTCGCCCGCCGCCTGCTGCTGCAGATTCCGCAGGCGGCAAGTACCGAGGAGCTGAAGCGCAGGATCCTGCGCTGAAGCTCTGCAAGGGAGCCTGAAATGAAACCCGTCCGGTGGATCCTCCTCCTGCTCTCCCTGTGGGGCTTTCCCGGTCCCGCCTCGTACGGCTACCCGCCCACGCTCCTGCTCGGAGTTCAGGGCGGGGGCATCTGGTTCGAGCCGCCGGAGGACGGCGCAGACGCCCTGCCGCTGGCCGCCTTGAGCCTGGCGGCCGGCTGGCGCAATCCCACCCCTCCCGGGGGCTATTGGGAGCTGGCCGCCTCGGCGCGGCTGCTGTCCTACTTCGGCCTGCCCCTGCTCTCCGCCGACAGCGAAAGGCTGGATCTGCAAGCCGGCCTGCCGTTGGGTCGGAGCCTGGTGGAGCTGGGGGGAGGTCTGGATGCCTCGGCCATGGGCGACGGCGAGGACCCGGCTCACCTGCATCCGCGCTGGCAGGCCGGCCTGCGCCTGGGACCAGGGGACTTCCAGGGGATCCTCACCTACCGGGGCTCCTACCTCTACCAGCCGGATGACGTGGAGGACTTCCTGTACCAGGGATTGAGCCTGGGCGCGGAGTGGGAGCGCTCCCTGCGTCTCGGCCTCTCGGCCGGACTGGATTTCGGCTGGGAGTACTGGCCGGACTGGTTCCTGCTGAACGGCGCGGGGGCTTCCACCGGAGTTCCCCGCCAGGACGTGTTGGGCGGGCTGCGGATCGGGTTGGACGGGCTGGCCGGCTTCTTCCTGGACTGGAGCCTGGAAGCCTCTACGGGGCTGCGCTGGTCCACCGCCAACCGCTACCCTTCGCTTGCTTTGGGCCTGGAGGAGGGCAGCGAGAACAGCCTGTACGCGGCGCTGCGGGCGGAGGCGGACTGGAGCCCGCACCGGTCCGTCGGCCTGCAGCTCGGAAGCTTCCTGCGCCAGGAATGGTACCTCACCCGGGCCGCCCTCACCGCGGCGTCAGTTGATACCGGTGAAACGCTGCGCGTCCTTTCCCTGGGCCTGACGGCCCGGGCGGACTGGACCCCCAACAACCGGCTGTTCCTGGTGCTGGAGGGTTCCCTGGGGCGCCGCTTCGCCAATGACCCGGCGGAGGAGCGCTGGAACGCTTCCATGCAGGCGGGGCTGGAGTACAGCTTCTAGGCCCCGTCTCTGCCTCCGGCCTGCCGCAGCAAAGCCGACATCGTCTCGTAGCCCCTGGCTCTGGCCAGGGGCAGCGGTGTGCGGCCGCTCCGATCAGGCAGGTTCACGTCCGCGCCGGCTTCGACCAGCACCTATATGGGCTCCGGGAGCCCAGGGCTTTCCTTGACACGCCGGCGGTTTTCCGGGACATTGCTCACCGACCGTCATGGGGACCATCCTGCGCCATGCCATCCGGCTTCCCGGCCTAGCCGGCCTGGCCGGCCTAGCCGCCTTGATCGGCTTGGCCGCCTGCGGTTCCGGGGGGGAGGGGCGCGCCGAAGGGGGAGTGCGGATGCAGGCGGCCGCGGGGCAGCCCGCCGGGGAGCGGACCGCTGTGCCTGACCCCGAGCCGTCCACCCGGGCGGTCTCCGTCAAGAACATCGGCTCCGACACCCTGGTGAACCTGGCCCTGGCCTGGGCCGAAGCCTACACGGCCGCGCACCCCCAGGTACGCATCTCCGTGACCGGGGGCGGGTCGGGCACCGGCATAGCCGCCCTGATCAACCGCACCATCCCGCTGGCCAACGCCTCTCGGGCCATGAGCGGGGAGGAGATCTCCTCAGCCCGGGCCGCCGGCTTCGAGCCCCTGCAGCACACGGTGGCCCTGGACGCCATTGCGGTGGTGGTCAATCCGGCCAACCCGGTGGACCGCCTGACCATCCCCCAGATCGCCGACATCTATACGGGCCGCATCCGCCGCTGGAGCGAAGTGGGCGGCCAGGACCGGCCCATCGTGCTGCTCTCCCGGGAATCCAATTCCGGCACCTATGTGTATTTCATCGAGCAGGTGATCCGCCTGGGTCGCAAGGACAACAAGGACCTGCCTTCCCCGGAAACCCTGCTCATGCCCTCCTCCGAGGGGATCAGCGCCGAGGTGCGCCAGAACCCCAACGCCATCGGCTATGACGGCCTGGGCTACGTCACCGCGGACCAGAAGGTGCTGGCCGTGGCCGCGGGGGAAGGCCGGCCCTACGTCCGCCCCGAAGCCGCCACGGTGCTGGATGGCTCTTATCCCATCGCCCGGCCGTTGTACATGTACACGGCTGGCGAGCCCCAGGGAGCGATCGCCGGGTACCTGTCGTGGATCCTGGGTGACGGGCAGGCGCTGATCCAGGAGCTGGGCTTCGTGCCGCTGAGCCCCGGCGGGGGGGGGACCAGGTGAAGCAGGGCAGGGGAGGCGCACGCGGCGCGCCGGCCGGCAGGACGCGCTGGTCGGAGTTCGCCATTGTGGCCCTGATCCGCGTGCTGGGTTTTTCCACCGTGGGTTTCGTGCTGCTGATCTTCGCCTTCCTGCTGCGCGAGGGGCTGCCGGTGTTCTTCGAACTGCCGGCCAGCACCCTGCTGGGCAGGCTCTGGTACCCGACGTTCGGCAGCTTCGGGGCCCTGCCCCTGATCCTAGGCTCCCTGCTGGTCACCCTGCTGGCCGTGCTCATCGCTCTGCCCCTGGGGGTGGCCTCGGCCGTGTTCATTCGGGAGGTGGCCCCCCGCTGGGCCCGCGAGGTCCTGAAGCCCCTGATCGAGGTGCTGGCCGGAATCCCCTCGGTGGTCCTGGGCTTTTTCGGCATGAGCGTGGTGGCCCCCCTGGTGCGGCAGTGGCTGGGCGCGCCCACCGGGCTGACGGCCTTCACCGGCGCGCTGGTGCTGGCCTACATGAGCCTGCCCACGATCATCAGCGTAGCCGAGGATGCGTTGGACGCCGTGCCGCGCGGCTACCGTGACGCGGGGCTGGCCATGGGCGCCACCCGCTGGCAGACCACCTGGCGGGTGGTGGTGCCGGCGGGCCGTTCCGGGGTGATCATCGCCGGGATGCTGGGCATGGGGCGGGCCATCGGCGAGACCATGGCCGTGATGATGGTGACGGGCAACGCCGCCCGCCTGCCCCTGGACGCGGCGGCCCTGTTCAAGCCGGTGCGCACCATGACCGCCACGATCGCCGCCGAGATGGGGGAGGTGGCCCGGGGCGGGGTGCACTACCACGCCCTGTTCGGCATCGGCATCCTGCTGTTCGTGCTGACCTTCCTGATCAACCTGGCCGCCGCCCGGACCATCCTCCGCCGCCGGCGCAAGGGGGGCCTGCGGTGAGCGGGCAGGACGCGCGACACGGCCAACGCCGCCGACGCGCCGGCCGCCTGTGGGTGCAGCGCCTTGGTTTCCTCCTGCTGGGGCTGGCCGCCGTGGTCGTGGTCGCGCCGATCCTTGTCGTAGTCGTGGGGATCGTGGCGCGCGGCATCGGCACCGTCGATTGGGAGTTCCTCTCCGCCATGCCCCGGGCGGGCATGAAGGAGGGTGGGATCCTGCCGGCGATCGTGGGCACCCTGCTGCTCACCCTGGGCACGGCCCTGGTGGCCGTGCCGGTCGGCGTGGGCGGGGCGGTCTACCTGGCGGAGTACGCGCGCGACACCGCCTTCACCCGGGCCATCCGCCTGGCCATCGTCAACCTGGCCGGCATCCCCTCGATCGTGTACGGCCTGTTCGGCCTGGGCATGTTCGTGCTGTTCCTGCGCTTCGGCACCTCCATCCTGGCCGGCTCCTTGACCCTGGCCATCATGACCCTGCCGGTGGTCATCTCCACCTCCGAAGAGGCCCTGCGCGCGGTGCCCACGGAGTTTCGCACGGTAGCCGCCAGCCTGGGCGGGACGCGCTGGCAGGGCGTCCGCACCGTCGTGCTGCCCCAGGCCCTGCCGGGCATCATCACCGGCGTGCTGCTGGGCCTGCTGCGGGCCGCTGGGGAGACCGCGCCCATCCTGTTCACGGTGGCCGCCTTCTACCTGCCGCAGCTGCCGCGCTCGCCCCTGGACCAGACCATGGCGCTGCCCTATCACCTCTACGTGATCAGCACCCAGGTCCCCGGCATGCCGGCCGGCGTGCAGAACGGCACCGCCTTCGTGCTGCTGGCCCTGGTGCTGCTGCTCAACTTCGCGGCCGCCTGGATCCGCCGCCACTTCCGGCGCCGGAGGCCCTGGTGAGCGAGGCCCGGGTGAGCACGACCCAGGTGGGCACGACCCAGGTGGGCCAGACCCAGGTGAGCAAGGCGAGCGTCCGGGAGCTCACCTACTCGTATGCCGGGGCTCAGGAGCCGGCCCTCGCGCGGGTCAGCCTGGAGCTGCCGGAGAAGGCCATTACCGTGCTGTTCGGCCCGGCCGGGGGCGGCAAGACCACGCTCCTGCGGCTGATCAACCGCTTGAACGACCTGGTGGAGGGCACCTCGCGCAGCGGACAGGTCCTGCTGGACGGGCAGGACATCTACGCCGCCGGAGTGGACGTCGCGGCGCTGCGCCGCCAGGTGGGCATGGTATTCGCCCTGCCCCTGCCGCTTCCGGGCAGCATCCGCTACAACGTGGTTTACGGCCCGCGCCTGGCCGGGGTGCGGGACCGCGCCCGCCTGGAGGAGCTCACCGAACGCAGCCTGCGCCGGGCCGCCCTATGGGAGGAAGTGAAGGACCGCCTGGAGGCCTCGGCCTTCAGCCTTTCGGGCGGGCAGCAGCAGCGCCTGTGCATCGCCCGCAGCCTGTCGCTGGAACCGGAGGTGCTGCTCCTGGACGAACCGACCTCCGGGCTGGACCCGATTTCCACGGCCAAGGTCGAGGGGTCCCTGCTGGCCCTGAAGGAGTCCTGCACGATCGTGATCGTACCGCACAGCGTGCAGCAGGCCGCGCGCATCGCCGACCGGGCGGCCTTCCTGCTGGGCGGGGAGCTGCTCGAGGTGGGGGACGGCCAGCAGGTGTTCACCTCCCCGCTGCAGAAGCGCACCGAGGACTACATCACCGGAAGGTTCGGCTGATGGCGGGCGACGGGGCGGGAGTGAAGTTCACGGTGCGGGAGCTCGGCGTTCGCTACGGGGAGCGCCTCGCCCTGCGCGACGTCTCGATGGACATCGCGGAGAAGAAGATCACCGCCCTGATCGGCCCTTCGGGCTGCGGCAAGTCCACCTTCCTGCGCTGCCTCAACCGCATGAACGACACCATTTCCGGCGCGCGCGCCCGGGGCCGCATTCTGCTGGACGGGGCGGACATCCTGGCGCCAGGCACCGACGTGGTGGCCCTGCGCCAGCGGGTGGGCATGGTGTTCCAGCGGCCCAACCCCTTCCCGCAGTCGGTTTTCGACAACGTGGCCTTCGGCCCGAGAGTGCTGGGCCTGGCTTCCGGCCGCCTGCTGGCCTCCTTGGTGGAGTCCGGCCTGCGCGCGGCTGATCTATGGGATGAGGTGAAGGACGGCCTGGCCCAGGACGCCCTGGCCCTTTCCCTGGGGCAGCAGCAGCGCCTGTGCATCGCCCGGACCATCGCCGTGGCCCCGGAGGTCATCCTGATGGACGAGCCCTGCTCGGCCCTGGACCCCATCTCCACGCTGCGCGTGGAGGAGCTGATGCGCACGCTGGCCGCCCGCTACACGATCGTGATCGTGACCCACAACATGCATCAGGCCGCGCGGGTGTCGGATTTCACGGGCTTTTTCTGGATCGGAGAGGACCAGGCCGGCCTCCTGGCCGAGTACGGCGCCACCGCCCAGGTGTTCACCCGCCCGCGGGACCGGCGCACCGAGGATTATATTACGGGCCGTTTCGGCTAGGAGGAAGGCAAGATGCCACGAGAAAGGTTTGAGCAGGAGCTGAAGCGGCTGGCCGGAATGGTCCTGGAGCTGGGAGGGCTGGCCGAGACGGCCCTGCGGGACTCGGTGAGCGCGCTGGAGCGCCAGGACCTGCCGAAGGCCCAGTCGCTGATCGAGGCCGACCACCGGATCAACCTGATGCGCTTCGACCTGGAGCACGAGGCCCTCATGGTCATCGCCACCCAGCAGCCGGTGGCCGGGGACCTGCGCGCCCTGGCGGCGGTGTTCGAGATCGCTACGGAGCTGGAGCGAATCGCCGACTACGCCAAGGGCATCGCCACCATCACCGTGAGCATCGGGACCGGGCCGCGCATCGCCCCCCCGGCGGACCTGGCCCGCATGGCCGAGCTGGCCTGCAGCATGCTGCACCGCTCGCTGCAGGCCTACTACCGGGCGGACTCCCGGCTGGCGGCGGCCATCCCGGAGGAAGACAACCAGGTGGACGAGCTGTACGAGCAGGTCTACCGCCAGCTGATGGGCCGCCTGCTGGTCGACCCCCGCGACATCGACCAGGCCCTGCGCCTGACCTGGGTGGCCCACAATCTGGAGCGCGTGGCCGACCGGGTGGGCAACATCTGCGAGCGGGTGGTCTTCTGGGTCACCGGCACCATGGAGGAGATGACCGACGACTCCGGCCCGCGGCGGTAGCGCGGAGGAACCGGTATGTACGTCCAACTGATCAAGGATGTCGCCCTGCTCGTCGCTCTGACCAGCCTGCACAGCATGCTGGCCCGGCTACGGCGGAAGGGCGAGATCTGGCCGCGCCTGGCTTCGGGGCTGCTGTTCGGCGGGGTGGCCGTCATCGGCATGGCGCTGCCCTTCCAATACCAGCCGGGGATCATCTACGACGGCCGATCCATCATCCTCGCCTTGGCCGGGCTGTTCGGGGGGGCGATCACCACCGCCGTCTCGATCGTAGCGGCCGGAACCTACCGGGCCCTGCTGGGCGGGGTCGGGGTCTGGGCCGGCCTGGCCTCCATCGTCGTCCCGGCGCTTGTCGGCCTGGTATTCCGGCGCGCCTGTGAAGGCAAGCCCGAGAACCTGGGCATCCTTCCTCTGTACGGCCTGGGCCTCGCCGCCCACCTGCTCATGCTGGCCTGCCAACTGCTGCTGCCCTGGCCCACCGGCTTGGCGGTGATCGGCCGCATCTGGGTGCCGGTCATGCTGATCTTCCCCCTGGCCACCCTGCTCACCGGCCTTCTCCTGCAGGCGGAAGGCAGGAGGGCCGGGGCCGAAGCGGCGCGGTGGGAGAGCGAGGACAGGTTCAAGCATGTGTTTGAGTCCGCGAATGTCGGGAAATCCATCACGCTTCCGACCGGGGAGATCAACGTCAACAAGGCCTTCTGCGATCTGCTGGGCTACACGGAGGAGGAGCTGAGGAACAGGAAATGGCAGGAGCTGACCCCCGCGGAGGACGTGGCTGGACTCCAGCGCCTCCTCGACCCGCTGTTGAGGGGCGAAAAGGAATCGGCCCGCTTCGACAAGCGCTACCTCCACAAGAACCGCGATATCATCTGGTGTGATGTCAGCGTGGCGATGCGCCGGGACGCCCAAGGCCGCCCGCTTCACTTCATCACCACGGTGGTGGATATCACGGCAAGCAAGCGGGCGGAGGAGGAATCGCGCTCGCTGGCCGCGCGGAACTTCGCTCTGCTGGGCGCGATCCCGGACATCGTGATGGAGGTGGACCGCGACAGGAAGTACCGCTGGGCGAACCCGGCGGGATTGGAATTTTTCGGTGAGCAGGTGATTGGCCGGGAGGCGGCCGATTTTTTCGTGGGCCAGCAGGACACCTACAGCCGGGTGGAACGCCTGTTCGGGGGGGACGAGCAGACCATCTACCTGGAGAGCTGGCAGAGGCGGCGGGACGGGCAGAAGAGGCTCCTGGCCTGGTGGTGTCGCGCTCTACGCGACTCCTCGGGCAAGGTTACGGGAGCTTTGTCCACGGCGCGCGACATCACCGAGAGCAGAAAAGCGGAGGAGGACCTGGCGGTTTCCGAGGCCAATCTGTTCTCCCTGATCGCCAGCACGGACGACATCGTCGTTTCGCGGGACCGCGAAGGACGGGTCGTCGCCTTCAACGAGGCCTTCGCCTCCATCGTCTGGAGCATGTTCGGTGCGGAAGCCAGGCCCGGCCTGCAAACCACGGACTTCCTGTCGGAACCGGAAAAGAGCCGTTGGGACGGACTCCTGGCGAAGGTTTTATCAGGAGAGGACCACCATGAAGAGTTCTCCTGGCAAGTCGAGGGCCGCACCCGCCACTTCGAACTGGCGCTCACTCCGATACGGGCCGGCGGCCAGATCATCGGCACCGCCGAATATACGCGCGATATCACTGAGCGGAGGCGCACGGAGGAGCAGCTGCGCCAGTCGCAGAAAATGGAGACGGTGGGACGGCTGGCCGGGGGTGTGGCGCACGATTTCAATAACATGCTGCAGGTGATCTCCAGCTACGTGGAGCTTTCGCTGCAGAAGGCGGAGGCGGGAAGCACGCTGGAGAAGTACCTGCGGGAGGTGCGCCGGGCTGCGCAGCGCTCAGCGGATCTGGTCGGGCAGCTGCTGGCTTTCGCCCGGCGGCAGACGGTGAGTCCCAGGGTGGTGGATCTGAACGAGGTCGTTTCGGCCACTCGAAAGATGATCCAGCGGCTGATCGGGGAGGACATCGACCTCGCCTGGGTGTCGGGGCGCGAGCTGTGGAAGGTGAAGATCGATCCCACCCAGGTGGATCAGCTGCTGGCCAACCTGGCAGTGAACGCCCGAGACGCGATTGGTGGAGTGGGCAGGCTGACGGTGGAGACCGGCAACTTCATCTCCGACCAGGAGTATTGCGCCGCTCACCCAGGATTCGCCCCTGGGCAGTACGTGCGCCTGGCGGTGAGCGACGACGGCCGGGGCATGGACAAAGAGACGATGGGGCACTTGTTCGAGCCGTTTTTCACGACCAAGGGGCAGGGCAAAGGCACCGGCCTGGGTCTGGCCACCGTCTACGGCATAGTGAAGCAGAACCGGGGATTCATCGACGTGCACAGCCAGCCCGGCCAGGGCAGCACCTTCACGGTGTACCTGCCGCGGGCTTCGGAGCCGGAGGTGGTGGCGGAAGAGGAGGCGGAGACTGCGGCGCTCCGGGGAGGGACGGAGACCGTTCTCGTGATGGAGGACGAGGCGGAGATCCGCAAGCTGGCCGGGGAGAGCCTGGAGAGCCTGGGCTACCGCGTGCTGACGGCCAGTTCCCCCCAGGAAGCGATACGAAATGTCGCTGAGCATGACGGGCCTTTGCACCTGGTGATCACGGATGTGGTGATGCCGCAGATGAATGGGCGGCAGCTGTTCGAGCGGCTGGCGCCCATGCGTCCCGGGCTGCGCTGCCTGTACATATCCGGCTATACGGCGGACGTGATCGCCGATCGCGGGGTGCTGAAGGAGGGAACGAGGTTCCTGGGCAAGCCTTTCACCCTCGACGCCTTGGCCCGGAAGGTTCGCGAGGTCCTGGACCAGGCGCAGGGCGACCCGCCGCTCAATCCCTGATATAGGCGTCGGAGATTTCCCGGCGCGCCTGCTCCGGCAGGTCGACCACCTCCCCGAGGAGGCGCGCCTGCAGGATCGAGCTGGCGGTGAACTCGGCCACCTCCAGACGGTCGAAGGCCTGGAGCAGGTTCGCCCCGGTCACCAGCACGCCCTCGTTCTCGATCAGGACCACCGGCCGCCGCGGGGAAACGCTGCGAGCCAGGGCTGGCGGGTCTCGGTACTGGACCCCAAAAGGCAGCAGCTCGACCTCCCGCAGCAGCACGAAGCTTTCGGGCATGATGCGGGCATCCAGCCGGGTGCGGCTGATGCAGAAGGGAGCGCCGTGCGGCTGGGCCTTTTCCCGGTCTCCCGTTGTCCGTCACGCACCGCCACCAGGTCGCCCGCGGCAAGCTCGTTCCTAAGGACCTAAGGACCGCTCGTCGAGGCGGCGGGAAATCGTGCCCGCGTTGCAGGAAAACAGCCGCTGCCGGCAGCCCCGGCGGATGAACCTGCACAGCTCCTGCCGCGCCTCCTCCGCCGCGGGCGGCGGCGAATCGGCCGGTGAATCCGCCGGCGACTCCGGCAGGTCCGCGACGGGAGCGGCGGCCAGGGCCAGCTGCTCCTCCGTCAGGGCGTGCACCGTTCCCAATGCGCCGGCCTTGAGGATCGCCCCGGCGCAAAGCTCCAGGGTCTCCAGGCGCCGGCAAGCCTCGGGAAGGCTCGCGGCCAGGCAGACCACCGCGTGGTTCTCCATGATGGCCATGTCGTGCCCGCCGGCAAGGATCCGGGCGATGTTTTGCGCCAGGGCTGCGCTGCCCGGCAGGGCATAGGTCGCGAAGCCGACGGGCCCGCAGATGGAGCGGACCTTGGGGAGGACCCGGGTGTCCGGGACCCCGTGGGCGATGCTGAAGGCGACCAACGCGGATGGGTGGGCATGGATCACCGCGCCGGCATCGGGTCGGGCTTCGTAGATGGCCTGATGGAACACCAGCTCCAGGGATGGGCGGCCCGCCCCCACGGCGATCCCCGCGGGGGATACCCGGACCACCTGGTCGGCTCGCAGCGAGCCCTTGTCCGTCGAGCCGGGGCTGATCCAGATCGCCCCGTCGAGCTTCATTGAAACGTTGCCGCCGCTGGTGGTGGTCAGGCCGCCGCGGTAGATCCTGTCCATGGCGGCCACGACCTGCTGGGCCGGGGTGGGGAGTGCGGGCGCCGTGGCCGGCAGTTCGAGTATGAACTCCTCGGCATCCTCGGCCGTAATCGCGAAGCCGCATTTCTCCAGCACGCGCCTGGAGGCGATGTTGTGCCTGGCCACGTGGGCGTGGAGGGGACGCGTCGGCTCCTGGCGCAGGAACGCTGACAACGCCTGGCTGGCCACGCCCCTGCCCCAATACTCCCTGCCGATCCAGTAGCCCACCAGCCGCCTGCCGGAGCGCTCAAAGCTCACGATGTTGCCCGCCACCCGGCCTTCGAACTGGATCGTCCTGGCGTTGACCTGCGGATCGGCCAGGATCCTGGCCCAGTGGGCCAGGAAGGCCTCCCGCTCGCGAGAGGGGAAAGCGGCCATCCGGGCCGCCTCCGGGTCCGCCTGATGGTCGTAGAGCACGGGCAGATCGGCGGAGGTCACCTCCCGCAGGCGCACCGTTGAGGGCACGGCGGCTCTACCTGCTGGAGGCCGGGGCGGAGGGAGCGGCCGGGTCCCCCAGGCCAGCCGGCGGCACGGCAGCGGCCACCCGGTCGCGTCCTTCCGCCTTGGCGCGGTACAGGGCGGCGTCCGCGGACTTGATCAGCTCGCCGGGCTGCCGGCCGTGGCGGGGATAGACCGCCACCCCCAGGGAGATGGTCACCGGCCCCAGAGGCTTGTCCAGGTAGCCCACCTTCATCTGCTTCACGTGCAGCCGCAGCTGCTCCGCGCGCCGGGTGGTGACCTCCAGGGTGGCTTCCGGCAGGATGAGCAGGAACTCCTCCCCGCCATAGCGGCAGGCCACGTCCCCTGCGCGCAGCTCTCCCCGCATCGCCGCCCCCAGACTGCGCAGCAGCTCGTCGCCCGCCCCGTGCCCGAAGCCGTCATTGAACTCCTTGAAGTGGTCGATGTCCAGCATGATCAGCCCGACTGTGGACTTCTTGCGCTCCGCCCGTAGCAGCTCCAGCTCCAGGGCTTCCTCCATGTAACGGCGGTTGTGCAGGTTGGTCAGGGGGTCGTGGATGGAGAGCTCCTTCAGCGTGCTGCGCAGCTTCAGGTTGGAGAGGGCCAGGCCGATGTGCTCGGCCACGGAAACGGCGAAGGCCTGGCCGGCATCCGGGCAGCCGCTGACGTGGAACAGGCCCAGGGATTCGCCCATGGCCGAGAGGGGTACGCACAGCAGCCCGGCCTCAGGGCCGGAGGGAGCGTGTCGGCAGGGCGGCTGGCCCGACTCCGGGTTCACCGCGTGCGCCTTGCCCAGGCGCAGGGCCCAGCAGTCCTCGGACTTGAAGGCGGCGGTTTCCGGAGGCAAAGGCCCCCACTCCGCGGCGATGGTCAGCAGGTCCCTCGCCGGCTCGTGCAAGTACAGCGCACCGGAGGTGCCCGGCAGCAGCTTGGGCGCGTATTGGGCCACCACCGGGTAGGCCTCCTCGGTGGAAAGGCAGGCCTGGAACACGTCGCCCACCTCGTTGAGCAGGCGGATCTCCCGGTTGTGCTGGTCCAGCTCCTCCACCCGGCTGGTCAGGGTGAGGCGGGAGCTTTCCAGCTCCCGCTGCAGGCGCCTCTGCATTTCGATCTGGCGGGAGAGGGCCAGGGTACGCTCCTGCACCAAACGCTCGGTTTGGCCGGCCTCGCGGATGCGGCGGGCGAAGTAGATCCCCGTGGAGGCGCTGAAGGCCAGGCCCGCGAACAGCAGGAACCAGGACTGCCAGGTGCGGTGACGGGCCACGAAACCATAGGTGGCGTACGCCGAGAGGGTCCAGGTGCGCTCTCCGGCCTGCAGCGTCGTGTTCCAGGTGGTCTCCGTGCGGTTCTGGTACCTGGCCGCCTGTTTCCGGGAAGGCGCACGGTGGTAGTAGACGAAACGGCGATCCTCCGGCGCTGAGGAGTCGGCCAGCTCCAGGTCGATGTCCAAGGTGGGCGCCTCGTCCAGGGCGCGCACCATCAACCAGTCCACCCGGAACACCAGCGCGGCGAAGCCCTTCAGCTCCCGTTTGGCTTCGTCCTGGTAGACAGGCAGGAATTGCCACACGGTGTACAGCTCCGCCTGCGGATCGGGCAGGCGATCCCTGCCGCTAACAGTCATCTTCCCCGTCTCCATGGCGTGCCGCATGGCCTCCCAAAGGCCGGGGGCGGTGGCCAGGTCCAGTCCGAGGATGGTCGCGTTGTGCGCCTGCGGCTCGGCGACCAGCACCGGGTAGTACTGGCTCCTGCGAGCCGCGGGCCGGATTTCCCCTTTTTCCCCCACCTCCATGAGCCGGAACCCGGCCAGTGCCCCGGCCGCCTGCTCGAAGCGATGCCGTTCGGAGTCCGGCAGCCTGGGGATGATGGCCACGGCCTGCAGGTGCGGTTCGCGGGACAGCACCCCGTGGGAGAACTCCCGGAACTCCACGGCGAAGGGGCCGTAGTCCCCCGGGATCGTCTCGCCGGAGGCTTCGAAGAAGCCCCCGAGCAGGCGCAGCACGGTTTCGTGCTTGGCCAGCTCCACGCGCAGGCTCTGGGCGCGGTCCCCGGCCATGGTCTGGAAGTCGCGGGCCAGGCGCTGCTTCTCCGTCGTCTGGTAATATAGGAATCCCGTCAGGGTGGCCGCCGCCCCGGCAAGGATGGCCAGGATCAGGGCGTAGTAGCGGCGCAGGAAGGCG
>MIBK01000140.1:0-107 GCA_001829505.1 Spirochaetes bacterium RBG_16_67_19
TTCTGGTGGCGGACAGCGGGGTCGGCATAGGGCCGAAGGACCTGCCCCGGGTCTTCGAGCGCTTCTACCGTGCGGACGGCTCGCGCAACCGGGCCACCGGCGGGGCG
>MIBK01000140.1:309-539 GCA_001829505.1 Spirochaetes bacterium RBG_16_67_19
CGTTGGCATCACCCATGCGCTCGAGGAATCTGCGGATGGGATTGCGACTCCGAGGGGCCGGCGCCGCCAGCCTGTACCCCACCGCCTCGATGCGCGCGCGGATGGCATCCCTGCTCAACGCCTCGGGATAGTACTGCAAGCGTACCCTGCCGATGGCCACTTCCAGGCCCTCGACGCCCGGCAGGCCCTCCAGCGCTTGCCTGACCCTCTGCACGCAGGTTGCGCAGCTC
>MIBK01000140.1:704-9563 GCA_001829505.1 Spirochaetes bacterium RBG_16_67_19
AGCCCAGCATCACCGTGCCAGGCTCCCGGATGTGCTCGGCCACCGTCCCGGCCAGCAGGGAGCCGACGGGCATGAGCCCGAGCACGCAGAGGCTGTACAGCCCCATCACCCGCCCGCGCAGCGAATCGTCGGCCAGGGTCTGCACCAGGGCGTTGGCCGTGTTGTAGATCAGGATGGCTCCCGCCCCCGCGACCAACAGCAGCGCCAGCGCCGGGACCAGGCTGCGCAGGAAGGCGAAGACCAGCAGGGCCGCGGGGAAGACCGCCAGCCCGACGGCCAGGACCCGCCCCCGGGACAGGCGAATGGAAACCGTGGCCAGGAACAGGGCGCTGGCCAGGGCGCCGACCCCGCGGGCCGAGAGCAGCAGGCCGTTGGTGCGGGCGTCGCCGTGCAGGATGCGCACGGCCCAGGCCGGCATCAGCGTGGCGAAGGACATGCCGAAGAGGCTGGTCACCGCCACGATGCCCAGCAGCAGCCGGATCCGCGGGTGGCCGGCGACGTAGGCAATGCCCTGGCGCAGCTCGCCCACCGCCGAGCCTCCGGCTGCGGGCCGGTGCGGGGCCAGGCGCATGGCGGCCAGCGCGGCGATCACCGCCAGGAAGGAAAGGGCGTTCAGGCTGAAGCACCAGCCGGGCCCGAAGGCGGCGTAGGCCAGGCCTCCGAGCGCCGGCCCGATGGCGATGGCCGCGTTGAACAGGGCCGAGTTCAGGGCGATGGCGTTGCCCAGGGTCCGGCGGTCCACCATCTCCAGCACGAAGGCCTGCCGGGCCGGCGCGTCGAAGGCGTTGCCCGCGCCCAGCAGGAAGGCCAGCACCACGATGTGCCAGGGCCGCACCAGGCCGGTGAAGGTCAATGCCGCCAGCGCCAGAGCCAGCAGCATCATGTAGGACTGGGTCAGGATCAACAGGCGCCGCCGCGGCAGGCGATCGGCCAGCACCCCGCCGAACAAGGTGAACAGCCAGACCGGGATGCCCGCGGCGAAACCCACGTAGCCCAGGTAGGCAGGGGAGCGGGTGAGCTGGAACACCAGGTAGCCCTGGGCGGCGCTCTGCATCCAGGTCCCGAAAAGGGAAATCATCTGGCCGATGAACCAGAGCCGGTAGTTGGGGTGGGCGAGCGCCGCGAAGGTCCCGGCGCCACGCGGGTTGGAGGCAGCCATGCCGATGCCATAGTAGCCAGGGCGGCCGGAGGCTGTCCATGCGTGGGGACTTGAAAGGCATAGGCTGTTTAGGTACATTGACAGCGGAGGCACGCGATGTCCTGGGGAGGACGCAACCGCATCCTGACTTTCACGCCGCTGTACCGGCTCATGGCGGCCTATGTGTACTACACCACCTTGTTCCTGGTCCTGCTGTTCGACGTGTTCATCTTCCGCCTGCGGGTGATCGGCCGGGGTCGCCTGGCCCGCCTCCCGAAGCAAGGGGCGTTCCTGGTCTCCAACCACAGCCTGTACTTCGACCCGGGCGTGGTGGCCCACGCCATCGCCCCGCGCCGCACGCTGTTCTCGGCCCTGGAGAGCACCGTGCAGGCTACCCCGTTCCTGGGCAACTTCATCCGCTTCCTGGGCGCCTTCCCCATCCCGGAGCGCCTGAGCCTGGTGCGCCTGGCCCGTCCGGTTCGCGAGGCGCTGGCCCGCGGCTGGCTGGTGCACTTCTTTCCGGAGCGCGACCTGAAACACCAGAGCCGCGTGCTGCAGCCCTTCCACCCGGGCGTGTTCTTCCTGGCCCAGCTATTCGGCGTGCCCGTGGTGCCGGTCACCCTGGCCACCCGGCACCCCCGCCTCCTGGGCCGGCGCGTGGCCCGCGCCTACGTGCGGGTGACCGCGGTGATCGGCAAGCCCATCGATCCTGGAAGGTTCTTCCTCCCCGGGGTGCCCAGGCGGGAAGCCCTGGCGCGCATGGCCTCCCACACCCGGCAGGTCATGCAGCGCACTCTGTGGCAGTACGGAGACTCGGCGACCGACGGCCTGGCGGACGCGCAGCCGGCCGAAGGCCTGGCCTGAATTGATGGACGCATGCTGCACACCCTGACCTACGCCTTCCTGGCCTACGCCGCGCTGGTGTTCCTGCTGAACCTGTGGTATTTCCGCAGGCGGCGGCTCCTCGCCTCAGCCTCACCGGAGGAGAAGATCTCCGTGCTCGTGCCGGCCCGCAACGAGGAGGCCAACCTGGCCCGCTGCCTGGACTCCCTGTTGGCCCAGAGCTACCCGGAGCTGGAGATCCTGGTTATGGACGACGACTCCACGGACGGGACCTGGGCGCTGCTGCAGGGCTACGCCGAGCGCCACCCCGGACGCATCCGCGCCTTCCGCAACCAGGGGCTGCCCGCCGGCTGGGTGGGCAAGTGCTGGGTCTGCTCGCGCCTCTCCGGGTTGGCCACCGGCCGCTGGCTGGCCTTCGTGGATGCGGATACCTATCATCACCCCGACTGCATCCGCCACGCCTTTCAGGAGGCCGGGCGGCGCGGGTCGGCCCTGGTGTCCTATGTGCCGGAGCTGGTGCTGGGCACCCTGGCCGAGCGGATCGGGGTGCCGGTCATTACTTTCGCCTTCTATCTGCTGTTCCCGATGGGGGTGGTGCGCTGGCTGGCCAGCCGCTTCGCCGCCATGGCCGTCGGCACCTTCATCCTGGTGCGCCGCGACGTCTACGACCGCTTCGGCGGGCACGCCGGCCTGCGGCACGACATCGTGGAGGACGTGGCCATGGCCCGCGCGGTCAAGGCGCTGGGCGAACCGGTGGACCTGCTGGACGGCACGGGGCTGCTATACACCCGTTTCTACCACAACGCCCGGGAAGTATGGAAAGGTTTTTCCAAGGCCGCCTTCGGTGCTTTCGGCTTCTCCTTCCTGCCCTACGCGGTCACCCTGATCTTCACCTACGCCCTGTTCCTCAATCCCTTCCTGATGCTGGCCCTGCACCCGACCTTGAGTTTCTACAACCCTTTCTTCAACCAGGTGGCGGCCATCCTGGGCCTGCGTCTCCTGCTGGCGCTGCGCGTGCGCCAGTCCCCCCTGACCGCGCTGCTGCATCCGGTGATGGTCGTGTTCGGCCTGCTGTTCTGCCTGAACTCGCTGTGGCGCATCGCCTGGGGCATGCCCATCGAGTGGAAGCAGCGGCAATACCGGATTTCCAAGTAATCCCGCCGGGCATTGACATCTCCTGCCTGCCGCATTGCAATGTCAGGTGATGAAACGCCTCGCCGCCGCCGCCCTGCCGCTCTGCCTGTTGCTCGTCTCCTGCGCCGGCAGCCCCGCCTCTCTCCCTTCCGCCGCGCGGGAGGGTTGGGACGGAGGGCCGGTAGCCCATACAGGCTACGGCGCCGTATTGGGGCAGGCGGACGAGGACGGCACCTGGGTCTGGAAGGCCGTGCCCTTTGCCCAGCCGCCGGTCGGGGAGCTGCGCTGGAAGGCGCCGCGGGATCCGCAGCCCTGGAGCGGAGTGCGCTCCAGGCGCCGCTTCGCCCCGCCCGCCGTGCAATACCAGCCATTGACCGGCCAGATCCTCGGCACCGAGGACTGCCTGTACCTCAACGTCTGGAGGCCGGCCAGCTACCAGACCCGCCTGCCGGTGTACGTCTGGATCCACGGCGGGGGCAACTCCACCGGCTCGGCCACCTACGTGAAGTACTATCGCGGCCATCGCCTGGCCGCGGCCGGCAACCTGGTGTTCGTCTCGGTGAACTACCGCCTGGGACCCCTGGGCTGGTTCAGCCACCCGGCCCTGCGCGAAGGCCGCAGCCCCGAGGACGACTCGGGCAACTTCGGAACGCTGGACATCATCCAGGCCCTGCGCTGGATCCGGGACAACATCGCCGCCTTCGGCGGCGACCCCGGCACCGTCCTGATCGCCGGGGAGTCCGCGGGGGCCATGAACGTGCTGTCCCTGCTGACCTGCCCCGCGGCCGCCGGCCTGTTCCACCGGGCCGTGATCCAGAGCGGGGTGGTATCCACCACCAGCCCGGAACAAGCGGAAGGCAGGGCCCGGCGGGCGATCCTGCGGCTTCTGGAAAAAAACGGCCTGGCTCGCGACCCGCGGCAGGCGGAGGAGCTGCTGGCCTCGCCGGAACGGCTGCGCGCCTTCCTGCGCGACTGTTCGGCGCGCCAGCTCCTGCGCTGCTACTCTCCCGGCCCCTCAGGCATGATCGACAACCCCTCGCTCATCACTGACGGCACGGTGCTGCCCGCCGAGGGGTACGCGGCCCTGGAACGCGGGGACTATCCGGGCAAGGTGCCGCTCATCATCGGGAGCAACCAGGAGGAAATGAAGGTCTTCCTCTATCTGGCCGGCTCCCCGTCCTGGCGAAGCCCGGAGTACCAGGCGGCGGCCCGCTTCGGCAGCGAGCGCTGGAAGGCCGAAGCCGTCGATGCAGTGGCCCGCCGGCTGTCCGCCGTGCCGGGGCAGCCGCCGGTGTACGCCTACCTGTTCGGCTGGGGCGCGCGGGACCAGCGGGGCGAAAGTCCCCTTCCCGGGCATTGGGGGGAGAGGCTGGGCTCCTTTCACTCCCTGGAGATCCCCTTCTTCCTGGGGGTGGAAACCACGGAAGGGTCCCTGGTCGGCACGATGATGTTCACCAGGGCCAACCGGCCCGGCCGGGTGGCCCTGGCCTCGGCCATGCAGCGCTACCTGGTGTCCTTCCTGCGTTCGGGCGACCCGAACCTGGAAAGCTCTGCAGGGGCCGGTGCCTTGCTGCCCTTTTGGGCGCCCTGGTCCAACGCCGCGGGGGCGCCGAAGTGCATCCTGTTTGACACCCGCGGCCCGGAGGCGGACATCCGCCTGCTGGACCGCGAGCTCACCCTCGAGGGGATCGAGGCTGCCATGCGGGCCGAGCTTTCCCCGGAGCTGCTGGAGACCACGCGGGCGATCCTGGCCCGCCCGCTCACCGGGCCCACGCGGCGGAGGTAGGCGGCCACTTCGGCGTCCATTTTTCGGTGGACCCGCGCGGCGGGCCGGCGCTATGGTGAAGCCATGGAAACGACAATGAAGCGCGGCGAGATGCTGCGGGCCCTGATGCAGCGGGACGCCTCCTGCGACGGGCTGTTCTACGCCGGGGTGACCAGCACCATGATCTTCTGCCGGCCCTCCTGTCCGGCGCGCAAGCCGCACGAGCACAACGTGCAGTTCTACGCCACCCCCCGCGAGGCGCTGTTCGCCGGTTTCCGGCCCTGTTCGCGTTGCCGCCCGCTGGAGTTGGGCGATAGCCCGGTCGCGCCGTGGCTGAAGAGCCTCCTGGCGGAGGTGGAGGGGCAGCCCGCACGGCGCCTGCGGGACTCCGAGCTGCTGGCCCGCGGCCTGGAGCCTGCGGCGGTGCGCAGGTATTTCCAGAAGAACTACGGGCTGACCTTCCAGGCCTACTGCCGCGCCCGGCGCCTGGGCCAGGCCTTCAACGCCATCCGCGCCGGCGGGAGCATCGACGACGCGGTCTTCGAGCACGGCTGGGAGTCGCATTCGGGCTTCCGGGAGGCTTTCTCCAGGGCCGTGCAGGCGCCGCCGGGCGCTGCGCGCAACGGCGACAGCATCCGCCTGGCCTGGATCGAAACTCCCCTGGGGCCGATGGTGGCGGGGGCCACCGGCAAGGCGCTGTGCCTGCTGGAGTTCAGCGACCGGCGCATGCTGGAAGCCCAGCTGCAGACCCTGCGAAAGCGCTACCGCCTGCCGCTGTTCCCCGGCGAAAGCCCCCTGTTCGAGCGGCTGCGCGGCCAGTTGGCGGAGTACTTCGCCGGCCGCCGGCGCACCTTCGACCTGCCGCTGGATTTTCGCGGCACCGAGTTCCAGAAGAGGGTTTGGGAGGCGCTGCTCGCCATCCCCTACGGCCGGACCCGCGGCTACGCGGAGCTGGCCGCGGAACTGGGCCGGCCGGGCGTTGCCCGGGCCGTGGGGCAGGCCAACGGCCTGAATCGCATCGCCATCCTGGTGCCTTGCCATCGGGTGGTGAACGCCGACGGCGGGCTGGGCGGCTACGGAGGCGGGCTGTGGCGCAAGCTGCGGCTCCTGGAGACCGAGAAGGCCGGGGGCTGAAGCGATGAGCCAGCAGGCCATCCGGGAAGCGCTGGAGGCCTACCGGGCCTCGCTGCCTTCCGACTCCCCCCGGCGGACGGCCCCCTGGGTGGCCGAAGGCTTCGGGGACGGCCCGGAGCTGGCCGACCGCCTGGGCGCCCTGGTGCTGGCGGGAGTGAAAACCGCGACCTGCTCGGCTTGGTGGAAATGGCAGGCTTCCGGCGACCCCCTGCCTCGGGCGGGCCTGCTGACCGTGGTGCTGGACGGCCGGGGCCGCCCGCTGGCCATCACCGAGACCACCGAAGTGCGCATCCTGGCCTTCAACCAGGTCGACGAGCAGTGGGCCCGCGAGGAGGGCGAAGGGGACCGCACCCTGGCCTGGTGGCGGCAGGCCCACTGGAGCTACTTCCAGCGCACCCTGCCGCGCATCGGGCGCTCCCCCGCGGAGGACATGCCGCTGGTGTGCGAGCGCTTCCGCCGGGTGTACCCACCCTAGGGGTGCCCTCCGCCGGCCAGCATGGAAAGGGCGTGCTCCATCACCGGCGCCAGAGTTTCGGCGCCCAGGCGCGCGGCCTTCGCCGAGCCGGGAAAGTTCACGACGATGGTGCGGCCCTTCAGCCCGGCGGTGCCCCGGGAGAGCATGGCCATGGGGGTTTCGCGCGCGGAGGCCTCCCGCAGGGCCTCGGCGATGCCGGGCAGGAGGCGCTGGCACCAGGCGGCGGTGGCCTCCGGGGTCACGTCCCGGGGACCGATGCCCGTGCCGCCGGTGGTCAGGATGAAATCCGCGTCCTCGTGCCGGCCGAAGGCCGCCCGGATGGCCGGCTCCTCGTCGGCGACGATCTCGCGCCGCAGCACGGCCGCGGGGAAGCGTTCCCGCAGCACCGCCTCGATCTCCGGACCGGAGCGGTCCTCGTAGATCCCGCGCGAGGCGCGGTCAGAGATCGTAAGAACAGTCACTGTCAACGCCCACCTCCCCGCCCTTCAGCACCCGGGCGAAAATGCCGCGCCGGGGCATGACGCAGTCCCCCACGGCGTGGTAGATGGCGCAGTGGGCGTGGCATTCCTTGCCGATCTGGGTGACCTCCAGCTCCGCCTCCCCCAGGTACAGGCGGGTCCCCACCGGCAGGGCGCTCAAGTCCACGCCCTGCGTGGTCAGGTTTTCGGCGAAATCTCCGAAGCCGATCCGGATCCCCTTCCCGCGCATGGTATCCACGTCCTCCCCGGCCAGCAGGGACACCTGGCGGTGCCAGTCCCGGGCGTGGGCATCCCCCACGATGCCGTGCTTCTCCCGCAGCGTGACCCGGCCGGAAGGCACCGGCTTCTTCTGCTCGCCGGTGCGCGCGGAGACGTTGATCGACAGGATGCGGAAGCCGCGCTTCATGCCATCTTGCTCTTGGCGAGCAGGCGGACTTCCTCGATGACCATGCCCTTGTCCACCGCCTTGCACATGTCGTAGACCGTGAGCGCCGCCACGGCGGCGGCGGTGAGGGCCTCCATCTCGATGCCGGTGCGCGCCGTGCAGGCCGCTTCGCTGCGGATCTCCACCCCGCCATCCGTGACCGTGCAGCGCACCTCCACCTGGTCGATGGGGATGTTGTGGCACAGGGGGATCAGCTCGGAAGTGCGCTTGGCCGCCGCGATGCCCGCGATCTGGGCCACGGCCAGCACGTCCCCCTTGCGCATCTGGTTGTCCCGGATCAGGCGCACGGTCTCCGGGGCCAGACGCACCCGGGCGAAGGCCGAGGCCCGCCGCGGCACTTCGGCCTTGCCGGAGACGTCCACCTGCCGGGCCCGGCCCTCCTCATCCACGTGGCTGAGCGGCATGCGGGCTACCCTCCGATCTGGGACATGAGCCGGTTCGTGCAGGCGCAGCCGTTGGCCGGCTTGGCTCCGATGGTGCGCCGCAGGCTGCCCTCGATATCCTCGGGATCCAGGGTGATTTCCTGGTCGGAGTGCAGGCAGGGCTTGAGCTGGCCGTCGGCCAGCAGGCGGATCTTGTTGCAGGTCGAGCATTTGGGCGGCCGGTCGAACAGGTACTGCTCGCTTTTGACGGAGGCGATGTCGAAGTGGTTGATGAGCTGAAGCTCCAGGCCGCGCTCCCGGCAGAAGCCGCGCATCCGCTCGATCTCCTGCGGTGCGGTGTCCTCCAGCACCACCATGTTGAGCTTAACGGGGAAGCCCTCCCGGCGGGCGGCGGCGATGCCCTCCAGCACGTCCTGGATCCGGCCCCCGCGGGTCAGGTAACGGTAGCGCTCCTCCTCCAGGGTGTCCAGCGAGATGTTGATGCTGTCCAGCCCGGCCCGGCGCAGCCCGGCGACGTAGCGGGCCAGCAGGGTGCCGTTGGTGGTCATGGCCAGGTGGCGCACCCCGGGCACCGCGCGGATCTGGCCGGCCAGCTCCACGATCCCGCGCTTGACCAGGGGCTCCCCTCCGGTAAGGCGGATCTTGGTCAGCCCCAGGCCCACCGCGGCGCGCACCACCTCCACGATCTGCTCGTGGCTCAGGAAGTCCTCGTGCCTCCGCGGGGTCACGCCTTCCTCGGGCATGCAGTAGCGGCAGCGCAGGTTGCACTTATCAGTGACGGAGATGCGCAGGTAATCGATGCGGCGGTTAAAGGAGTCGTACATCGGTCCAACTCCCCTCTTCCAGGCGATTCACCCCCTGCTCGAGCCGCAGCAGGGCGTCCGCGCCGCTCAGGGCGTCCAGGTGGGCGGAGCCGTGGAACTCCAGGGCCCGCACCTCGCCGCGCTCCAGGCGCACGGGGCGCAGCTCCACCCGCTCCGCGTCGCGCCTCCGGAAGCCCTCCGCCAGGCGGGCTCGTACGGTGCGCGGCGCGTAGCGCAGGCCCTGCAGGCCGTAGAGCAGC
>MIBK01000140.1:9657-15650 GCA_001829505.1 Spirochaetes bacterium RBG_16_67_19
CGAACAGGGTCGGTTTTCCCGGCTTGATGGCGATCTTATGGAAGAGGATCTCCGCGCCGCATTCCTTCAAAACGGCGGGCACGAAGTCCAGCTCGCCCATGGACACCCCGCCGGAAAGGATCAGCAGGTCGCATTCCTCCAGGGCCCTCCCCACCGCCTCCCGCAGCACAGCGGGCTGGTCGCGCACGATCCCGTAATAGCGCGGCCTGCCCCCCGCCGCGCTCACCTGGGCGCAGGTCTGCAGGCCGTTGGAGTTGTAGATCTGCCCGGGGCCCAGCGGCTCCCCCGGGTTGCGCAGCTCCGAGCCGGTGGCCAGCACGCCCACCTGCGGGCGCACGGCCACCTTCACCTCCGCGCAGCCCAGCGAGGCCAGCACTCCCACGTCCTGCGGCGCAAGCACCCGCGGCCCCAGGACCCGGTCGCCCTTGCGCAGATTCTGCCCGCGGGGGATCACGTTGGCGTTGGGCTCCTCGGACAGCAGCGTCACCACCCCGTCCTGCTCCCGGGTGTACTCCACCCGGATCACTTTGTCCGCCCCGTGGGGCATCATGGCCCCGGTCATGATCTTGGCACACTCCCCGCGGGCCAGGGCCCTGGCCGGGGCGTCCCCCGCGGCCAGGGTGGCCGCCAGGCGCCAGTCGGGACCCGGGTCGGCGGAGTTGACGGCGAAGCCGTCCATGGCCGCCTTGGGGAACCGCGGAGAGTCCTCGGGGGCCAGCACTTCCTCGGCCAGGGCGCGGCCCAGGGCCTGCTCCAGGGCCACCCGTTCGGTGCGGGGCCCCTGGAGCCGCAGCTCCTCGATCATGGCCAGGGCTTTGTCCGGGTGCAGCAGCGGCACCGTTCCTCCAGCGGCGAGGTGAAAGTCCTTTGGGGCTTGCTCTCGCCTTTCCAATTCCGGGAGGCAGGCCCGTTTCCCGGCCTACCCTATCGGTGAAGAGCCATGCCGTGGCGGCGCAGGCCTCTTCACTCGGCGCGAGCTTACCTTAGCGCTGCGCGAGGGATTCGTCAATGGTGTCCCAAGCTCCGGCCTGATTTTTCTGACGCCTGAGCCGCGCCGGGCGTACTCGTGCATTCCCGATGTTGCTCTTCGCGATCCTGGCCTGCATCCTGGGGTGGGCGCAATTCATCGCTTCCGCGCTGGGGGCGAAGATCGCACCGGAAAATCTACCGCTCGGGCCGCCCGTGGCCGCCGTCATTACCGCCGTCATCCTGGCCCTGGCGGCCCCGGCGCTCATCATCGCGGCGTCCGTGCTGGCCAATCATGCCTTCGGCGCCCCGTTGCCTACTGCGGCTCAGCTTTCCGGGTGGACCGCCATTCCCGTCAACTTCGCGGTCATGCTCCTCTTGGTCGGCATCGGGGAGGAGGCGGGGTGGACGGCCTTCGCAGCCCCGCGCCTGCTGAAAGGCGGCTCATTGCTCGCCGCCTGGGGGCTGCTGGCCGGCATCCGGGTGCTTTGGCATCTGCCCCTGATGCTCAACGGCAGCCTGCCCTGGGTGCTGGGCGTCGGCGGGAACATCGCCGGCTGTATGTACGCACCGGTGGGACCTGGTTCCTGGCCGCCATCTGGCACGCGGCGCTCAACGCGCTGGGCGGCCAGTTCTTCTTCCAGATGGTGCAAGGGCAGGACCAGGCACGTCTCGGGGTGCTGATGACCCTCGGTTACGCGCTGGCCGCGGTGGTGGTGCTTCTGGCGGATTCCCGTCGCCTGTTGCCCCAACCCGGAGCCGCCTGAGCAAGCCCGTCAATCGCGCCTGTCCAGCACCTCGCGGACCTTGCGGGACAGGTCGGTCATGGTGAAGGGCTTGCGGAGGTAATTCATCTCGCGGCTCAGGCCGCGATCGGCCAAGCCCTCGGCGTACCCGGACATGTACAGGCAGCGCATCCACGGGCGCAACAGGGCCAGCCGCGAGGCCAGCTCCGGGCCGTTCATTCGCGGCATGACTACATCGGTGAGCAGCAGATGGATGGGCTGCGGATTCCTCTCGGCCAATTCGAGCGCTTCCATCGCGCCGCCCGCCGCCAGGACCTGGTAGCCGAGCTCCTCCAGCAGCATCTTGCCCAGCTCCAGGATGGAGGCCTCGTCCTCCACCAGCAGGACCGTTTCGGAGCCCCGCAGCGGGACCTGCTCCACCGCGGAGCCTTCGGTCGGAGGACCGCTCAGGCGCGGCAGGAAGATGCGGAAAGTGGAGCCCCGTCCCGGTGAGCTTTCCACGGTGATGAACCCGTTGTTCTGGTGGACAATGCCGTACACCGTGGCCAGTCCCAGCCCGGTCCCCTTGCCCAGCTCCTTGGTGGTGAAGAAGGGCTCGAACAGGTGGGAAATGGTTTCCCGGTCCATCCCGCAGCCGTCGTCGCTGACCGAAAGCAGGACGTAGTCGCCGGGCACGGCGTCCGGGTCGCGGAGGGCCGCCTCCTGGTCCACGGTAGCGGCGGAGGTCCGGATGGAGAGCTTGCCCGGGCCCGCGATGGCGTCCCGCGCGTTGACCGCCAGGTTGGCCAGGACCTGGTCCAGCTGCGAGGGGTCCATGCGCACCCGGCCCGCGTCCAGTCCGGGAATCCAGGCCAGCTCGACGTCCTCGCCGATCAGGCGCTGCAGCATCCGCAGCATCCCCGCCACCGACTCGTTCAGGTCCAGCACGCGCGGGCTGACCGCCTGCTTGCGGGCGAAGGCCAGCAACTGGCCGGTGAGGTCGCTGGAGCGCTGCGCCGCCTTCTGGACCTGCAGCAGGTACTGATGCGCCGGCTGGGAGGGGTCGGTCCTCTGCAGCACCAGCTCCACATAGCTGCCGATGACCTGCAGCATGTTGTTGAAGTCGTGGGCCACCCCGCCGGCCAGCCTCCCCACCGACTCCATCTTCTGGGCCTGCCGCAGCCGGTCCTCCAGGTCCTTCTCTGCGGTCACGTCCTTGATCAGCCCGATGGCCCGCAGCGCCCGGCCGGCGGCATTGCGGATCACCAGGCCGTTGGTGCGGATCGAGCGCACCTGCGCGTCCGGGCGCACGATGCGGTATTCCAGTTGGAAGTCCCGGTCCTGCGGCAGCGCGGCCCGCAGTCCGGCCAGGGTCGCTTCACGATCCTCAGGGTGCAGCGCCCTCTCCCAGTCCGCCAGCCTCCCGCCGAAGATTTCCCGCTCCTGGCCGAACAGCTCCAGGACCCGGTCGTCGACATTCAGGATATCCGAATCGATGTCCCAGACCCAGGTTCCCAGGTTGTCGGAAGCCATGGCCAGCTCCAGGCGCCGGGTGGTCTCGCGCAGGGCCTCCTCGGCCTGGCGGCCCTCGGTGATATCCCGGACCGTCCCGATCACCCCGCTGATCTGGCCGGAGGCATTGCGCAGCGGCGCATAGGTGTTCACCGTCCAGCCCCGGCGGCCGGTTCGCGGGATCTCGAAGGGTACCTCCACCGGCAGCGGGGTTTCGCCGGCCAGGGCCCGCTGAGCTCGCTCCAGGGCTCCCGCATTGCGCAGGAACGGGAACAGCTCGTCGGGCGAGCGCCCGAGCACACTGGAAGCCGGCAGGCCCGTGAGCTTTTCCATGAAGGGGTTCCAGGTCAGGTAGCGCAGATCGCGCCCCAGGACCACCACCCCCTCCGCGGCGCTCTCGATGACCTGCCGGCTGAACTCCCCCGATTCCCGCAGCTCGCGTTCGGTTTCCAGTTTGGACAGAGCGATAGCCGTGTAGTTCACCAGGCCTTCCAGAAAGGTCACGTTCTCCGCGGTGAAGCGGCCCCGGCGGTGGTCGTTGAACTGGAATAGACCTATCGTGCGCTCGCGCGTGCGCAGGGGCATCAAGGCCACCGATTCGTAGCCCGCGCTGTTGCAGCGGTTGCGCGTCCGGGCGAGTCGCTCCTTCTCCGTGGTGCCGGTCAAAAGCTCGGTGGTGGCGCTGGACCAGAAGCTCCCGTTGCTGGTGAAGAAGGACTTTTCCGGATCGAAACGCCCGCACAGGATGTTGCCGCACATGCACTCCATCACGGGATGGCCCTCGCAGTCCCGCACCAGCTTGCCGTCGGGGCCCACGGCGCACAGGCTGTTCTCCAGCAGCACGAACTCCGCGGGGAAACCCCGGGTCTCGTAGTAGGGAAAGTCCTCCCCCTGCCGCAGGCGCACGCCCACCGCCTCGCAGCCGGATATCCGCTGGAAATAGCCGGTCAGCTCCCGGAGCAGCTCCCTCGTGCCGCCCGCCTGGTTGCAGATGCGCAGCAGCTGCAGGGTAGCCTCGGAGGCCATGGCCGCCTGCCGGCGCGCGGTGACGTCCTGGCAAAAGACCAGGCGGAGGGTATCGTTGAGCCCGGTGGCCTGCAGCGACACCCAGACCGACCGGCCGTCGGGGCGAAGCACGGAGAGCTCGCCCTCGGTATTGCCCTGGGTCACCTGCCGAGCCAGCTCCTGCAACCCGGGACGGCTCCCCTCCTCGGCCGCGCGAGGATCGACCAGGCTCTCTCTGCCCATCTGCTCCACGGTATAGCCCAGGAGCTGGACGGCCGCGGGATTGAAGTCCACGCAGCGGCCGGCGCGGTCGAACACCAGCACGGCCACCGGGGCGCTCTGCACGTAGGAGCGGAACCGGGCCTCGCTGTCCCGGCGGGCCTGGTCGATGCGGGCGATGCGGCGGGCGTCGCCGCGGATCAGCAGGTAGAGCAGGCCGGCGGTGACCAGGATGAAGAGCGTGCCCTTGATCATGGCCAGGCCGGTGAGCGCCACCGTATCCCGGACCAGGAGCACGAGGGCAAAATCGCTCAGAAAAATCCACAGCGCGGCAAACGCTGCGTAAACCAGGACGATGCGCAGCACTGCGCGCCGGTCGAAGCGCTCAGGGGTCTGATTCACCTAGCTGGAAAATACCACTCCGGCGCGCCGGGGTCAAAGAAAGGCGGGGCCGGCCGCCGCCTGCCGGCGTTTCACCACCTCTTGACCGGCCGGCGGGCCGGTGCTATTATATGACCATATTTCATATTTGGTCATTTAGTCGAAAGAATATAAGAGGAGCCGCCCGTGCCCCGAGTGTTTACCAAAGAGGACCGCCAGGTCATCCGCCAGTCCCTGCTCCAGCAGGGCCGGAAGCTGTTCCTGCGCTACGGCCTGCGCAAGACCAATGTGGGCGAGCTGGCCCGGGCCGCGGGCATTGCCAAAGGCACCTTCTACCACTTCTTCGACTCCAAGGAGGAGCTCTGCCTGGAGATCTTCCACCTGGAGGAAGGTGAACTGTCCAGGGAGATCCAGGGGATCCTGGACCGCCACCCGGATGCCACGGAAGCCCTGCGCGCGGTCATGGAATACAGTCTCCGCTTCGTGCGCGGCGATTCCCTGCTCTCCCGGCTGCGGGAGAGCGGGGAGTATACCCTGCTCTCCCGTGGCGCCGGAAAGGCCCGCCTGGCCCGGCACCTGGCCCGCGACGTGGAGTTCGCCGGCCAGGTCCTGGAGGCCCTGCGGCGCAAGGGAGCGGCCTGCCCCCTGGAGCCGGTGGTCGTAGCCGGGATCCTGCGGGCCGTCGTGCTCCTGGCTTTTCACGAAGAGGAGATCGGCTCCCGGCTGTATGCCCCCGCCATGAAACACATCCTGGAATGGATCGCGCGGGGCATCACGGGCAAGGCAGGCCGCGCATGAACCCGAACGCCGGCCCGGCCGCCGCCATCCGCACCGAGGACCTCTCCAAGCGCTACACCGAGGTTGCCGCCGTCGAAGCCCTGAATCTCTCGGTCGCACCCGGGGAAATCTACGGCTTCCTGGGGCGCAACGGCGCGGGGAAGACCACGACCATCCGGATGCTCCTGGGCCTGGTCCGCCCGACGCGGGGACGGGTCCTGCTGTTCGGCAGGGACCTGGCCGGGGACAGAAAAGAGGCGGTCCGGCCGGTGGGCAGCCTGGTGGAAACCGCGACCTGCTACCCCACCCTGACGGTGCGCGAGAACCTGGAAATCCAGCGGCGGCTCACCCGGGCGGACCACGGCGCCGTACAGCGGGCGATCGGGCTTCTGGGCCTGGAGCCCGTGG
>MIBK01000140.1:15673-16026 GCA_001829505.1 Spirochaetes bacterium RBG_16_67_19
TCTCTGGGCAACAAGCAGCGCCTGGCCCTGGCGCGGGCCATCCTGCCGGATCCGCGCCTCCTGATCCTGGACGAGCCGGCCAACGCCCTGGACCCGGCCGGCATCGTGGAGATCCGGCGCCTGCTGCGCCGCCTGGCCGATGAGCAAGGGGTCACGGTATTCATCTCCAGCCACATCCTGGCCGAGATCGCCCAATTGGCCGACCGCATCGGCATCATCCACCACGGGCGGCTCATCGAGGAAATCGATGCCAGCCTGCCCGGGGCCGGTTCGCAGGACCGCCTGGAAGTGCGCGTGAGCGACTCGCCCCGCGCGCTCCAGCTCCTGCGCGAGATGCCGGGCCTGGGGGAGAT
>MIBK01000140.1:16076-17566 GCA_001829505.1 Spirochaetes bacterium RBG_16_67_19
CCGCCGCCGTAGCGCGCCTGCTGGTGGGCGCTGGCCTGGAGCTGCAGGCCTTGTGCCCCGTCCGCGAGGACCTGGAGGCGCGCTTCCTGCGGCTGACCGGAGGCGATTCATGAGCTTTCTGCAGACGCTCTATACGGAGTTCCTCAAGCTGAAGCGGACCCGCATCCCCTGGGTGCTGACCCTGGTGTACTGCCTGGCCCCCCTGATGATGAGCCTGATGATGGCCGTGCTGAAGAATCCCGAGCTGGGGCGCCGCCTGGGCCTGGTGGCGGCCAAGGCCCAGCTCACCGTGGGGGTCGCCGACTGGCCGACCTACCTCCAGCTCACCGGGTTCCTGATCGCCGGCGGCTTCATCGTCATCGCCATCGTGCAGGCTTTCGTGTTCGGCCGCGAGTACGCCGAGGGCACGGCCAAAAACCTGCTCTGCCTCCCGATCCGCCGCGCGGAGCTGGTCGCCGCCAAGCTCGTGGTGTCCGCGGTGTGGTTCCTCGGCATGGCCGCGCTGATGTACGCCGAAGCCCTGGCGCTGGGCCATCTGCTCGGCCTTCCCGGATTCAGCGCGGCCCTGCTGGCCGCCAGCCTCCGGCAGGCCGTCCTGCTGGCCGCGCAGGTACTGCTGCTCGGCACGGTCCCCGCCTGGATCGCGGTGGCCGCGCGGGGCTACCTGGCGCCCCTGGGCTTCTCGATCCTGCTGTTTCTGGTCGGGGACCTGTTCGCCCACACCGGCTGGGGGCCCTGGGTTCCCTGGTCGATCCTGCTTCTTTCGGCCGGAGCGGGGGGCGCGGAGGCTCCCGTGCCCGGGATCGGGTCCTACCTGGTGCTCGTCGGCGTTTCCGCCGCCGGCTTCGCGGCCGCCTGGCTGCACCTGGACCGCGTGGACAACACCCAGTAAGGCGAGGGCCCGCCGAGGCTGCCCCTGCGCCTCAGATCCGGATTTCTTCCCCGTCCGCCGGGATGGCCAGGCGGTCCGGCGGGATGCCGGCCTCATCGGCCCTGGCCCGCAGCTCCCGGCGCGAAACCGTCCCGTGGTCCAGGGCTTCCATGTGCACGGCGATCACGGTGCTGCGCGGGGCCGCGCGGCAGACCTCCAGGGTCTGGGCCGCGTCCATGACGATCAGCTCACCGCCCCCCCAGACTGCGCCGCTGGAATGGGTGATGACCACCCGCGGAGCGAAGCGCCGGATGCTGCCTGCAGGATGAAGCCGGAGGTCATTCCCATCTCCTCCAGTGCCGTGCCGGCCGGGAACGCGGTGGAGGCTCACCCCCTGAAAGCGCGCGCTGTCCTGTACGGGCCGGACGTCCGTGAAGCCCTCCCCCTCGATCTCTTCCCTGTCGCAGGGCTGGCAGAAGAGGGGCACCGCCTTCGGCAGCAGCCGCCTGGCCAGGGGATCGAAGTGGTCCGAGTGCGGGTGGGAGACGATCACCACCTCGCTGCCGGCCACCGCCTCTTCCGGCGTGCAGGGCAGCTCGACCAGGGGGTTGGGCGAGGC
>MIBK01000140.1:17754-17935 GCA_001829505.1 Spirochaetes bacterium RBG_16_67_19
GTCGTTGTGATCGGGGCCGGCATCGCCGGCTTGAGCGCCGCCGCCTCCCTGTCCCGGGCCGGCAGGAAGACCGTGGTGTTCGGGAGGATACTGGTCCTCCTTCGTGCGACACGCGCACGTGGGACGCTACCTGGGTCCGGAGCCCGGCTGGGACGTCTGGGTCTCGGCGGACCGCGGGCGC
>MIBK01000141.1:0-10469 GCA_001829505.1 Spirochaetes bacterium RBG_16_67_19
CGCCGTTCGACTACGCCGGCAGCGTGCTGCTGGGCATCCCCGCCGAAGCCCCGGAGCCGGTCGAAGCGGGCTTCGCCGCCTTCGTCACGGATTTCATCGGCCGGGCCCTGGCCATTTCCGAGGGGCACGCCCTGGTGCTGTTCACCTCCTACGCGCTGCTGCAGCAGGTGCATCGGGTCGTGGCCCCGGAGTGCAGCGGCAGGGGCATCGCCGTGCTGCGGCAGGGCGAGGACGACCGGGCCCGCCTGCTCTCCAGGTTCCAGGGGGACCCGGCCAGTGTGCTGCTGGCCACCGATTCGTTCTGGGAAGGGGTGGACGCGCCGGGGGAGGCCCTGGAGCTGCTGATCCTTACCCGCCTGCCGTTCCGGGTGCCGGACGACCCTGTGCTGGCGGCCCGGATGGAAATGATCCGGGAGAGGGGCGGCAATCCGTTCTACGAGCTGTCCCTGCCGGACGCCATAGTGCGGCTGCGGCAGGGCTTTGGCAGGCTGATGCGCCGGCAGGACGACCGCGGCGCCGTGCTGATCCTGGACTCGCGCGTGGTGCGCCGGCCCTATGGCGCGCGCTTCCTGGAGTCCCTGCCGCCCTGCCGGATGTCCGTGGGCAGCTCCGCGGAGGTGCTGGCGGCGCTACGGGAGATGTTCGCCGGAATGCGAAAAAAAAGAGCGCGTCCGCTGGACGCGCTCCCCACTTCGGCTGAAGCCGATGACTAGCCTGCCGCTACTGCGGCCCCCTAGCGCGGCTACTGCCGCACTAGCCTGCCGCTACTGCGGCCCCCTAGCGCGGCTACTGCCGCATTAGGCCTGGATGACCGCCAGGATGTCGGACATCTTGACGATGAGCTGCTCCTCGCCTTCCACCTTGATCGTGGAGCCCGCGTACTTGTCGTAGATCACGCGGTCCTTGGGCTTCACCTTGATGGCCTCGTCGTCGCCGACCGCGAGGACCACGCCTTCCTGGGTCTTCTCCTGCGCAGTCTGGGGAATGTAGATGCCTCCAGCTGTCTTCGTCTCCATCTCCACCATTTTGACCAGCACACGGTCACCCAGCGGCTTAACTTTCATTCCCTTGTTCCTCCTGAATCAGTGTTGTTTTGTTTTCCGATTTTTAAGCGGATTCACCGGAGAATATAACGAATCATCGGCGGGATCGTCAACACGGTTGCCGTAGCTCCCCCGTCGTAGGTATCTTGATAAGACGCAGCCTATGGAATGTTGGCGAAGTGATTTCCACCGCGGAGTGATCTCCTTGAGCCGGCACGATCCGGGGGGCGCGGTGGGGCATTTCTCCAGGGCGCTGCGGGAGTGCCCCGTGGCCAGGAAGCGGGACCTGGCCAGGCTGCTGTACTACCTGGGCATGGCGCTGCGGCGCCTGGGCTTTCCCAACTCCGCGGTGCGCACCTGGATCACCTCCCAGCGCGCCAGGCGCCACCGCCAGACCCGCGAGCTGATCCAGCGTTTCGCCAACGGCTACGGCATGGCCAGGCAGCTCTCCGGGGACCTGGACGACTGGCAGGCTTTCTACGCCATTCACACCAAGCGCTACCTGCGCTGCTTCGGAAAGCGCGCCTTCTCCAGCGCGGATGAGCGCTGCATGCTGGCGGATATCATCCGCGATTCCTGGCTGACGCTGCGCGAATCCGGCACCCTGGAGGGCAAAAGCACGGCGGAGAAGAGCGTCCTGTTCCAGGCCACGAACATCGATTTCCCGTTGTTCCACCAGGCGAGGGACCCTGTGGTACGGGTGGATTTTCGGACCGGGGAGCGCCTGTGCGCCGAAAGCCCCTGCTTTTGCGGAAGCGGGCTGCCGTTTCTGGCCTGCTGCGGCCGCACCCCAGGGGAGGATGAGCTGGAAACAGGGTTTTTTTGACCCGAAAACCGGGTTATTGCCCTGAAGTGGGTAGATATGACCCGATCCGGCTGGCCGGTAGAATTACTCCAAAAACTATCCGATAACTATATACTCCAGAAATAGTTAGGTTTCCGTTTTTTCAGCGTTTGGCATGTCATTTGCTTTATGTATGGTTACCAACATGGAGGAAATCATGCCGCAGGCTCGTAAAGAGATCCAGAGCTACCGGGAATTCCGTCAGGACGACGAGAACATACTGTCTCTCTATCTGAAGGAGATCAACCGCATTCCCCTGCTGACCCGTTCAGAGGAGGAGCAGACGGCCACCCTGGCCGCCCAAGGGGACAAAGCGTCCAAGAATCGGCTGATCAAGGCCAACCTGCGCTTCGTGGTCAACGTGGCCAAAAAATACCAGAACCAGGGGCTGCCCCTGGCCGACCTGATCAGCGAGGGCAACATCGGACTGATCAACGCCATCGAGCGCTTCGACGTCTCCAAGGGCTATCACTTCATCTCCTACGCCGTCTGGTGGATCCGCCAGGCCATCCTGAAGGCCATCTGCGAGAAGTCGCGCATGATCCGCCTCCCCCTGAACCGGGCCAACGAGCTGGTGCAGATCGAGAAGGTCCGCAAGGAGCTGGGGGGCGCGGGCCGGGGCGACTCGGAGATCGTGGAGATCGCCCGGCAGCTGGACATGGACCAGGACCACGTGGCCGACCTGATCAACATCTCCCGGGACCTGATCTCCCTGGACACCCCGATCTACGACGAGAAGGACTCCTCATTGCTCAGCGATTTCGTGGAAGACCGCGGCTACAAAGCCCCCCACGAGGTGGTGGTGGACAAGGCCCTGCGGGAGGAGATCAACCAGGTGCTGGACACCCTGAGCCAGAAGGAGGCCGACATCATCCAGTACCGCTTCGGGCTGAACGGCCGCCGGCCGATGTCCCTGAAGGAGATCGGCAGCCGCTACAAGCTGACCAAGGAGCGCATCCGGCAGATCGAGAAGAAGGCCCTGAAGCGCCTGCAGCACCCCTCGCGCTCCAGCCCCCTGCGCGCCTATATGAACTGATCCCGGCCTGACCCCACGAGCACGCGCTGCCCGGCGCGTGCTTTTTTTTTCACCCATGCTACACTGGGTCATGCGCACCGTGGTCCTGCTGATCGTCCTGGCCTTTGCCTGCCTGGCGCCGGCCGCCGAGCCCCGGGAGGACTTCCTGCGCATCGACCTGCCCCTGGCCCTGGGCTACGCCCGGGTCCAGGAGCGGCTGGAGGCGGTCCGCGCCCTGCGCCCGACCGTGGGCCTGCACCTCTCCGGAGGCTCGGCCCGGGCTTTCGCCCACCTGGGCGTCCTGCGGCGGCTGGAGGAGGAAGGTCTGTACCCGGACGTGGTCGTGACCAACTCCATGGGCTCGGTCATCGGCCTGCTGTACGCGGCGGGGGTGCCGCTGGACGTGATCGAGGAGCTCTTCCAATACATTGATTTCGGGGAGCTTTTCACCCTCAAGCTGCCCACCGGCGGAGGCCTGGCCGACCTGCGTGGGATGTCCGCCCTGCTCCAGGCCCTGGTGGGCGAAGTCGATGTGGCCGAGCTGCCCATCCCCGTGGTGGTGGTCTGCGAGGACCTGGTCAGCATGCGCCGGGTACTGGTGGCCGAAGGGCCGTTCGGCGAGGTGCTGCGCGCCGCGATCGCCATTCCGGCCCTCTTCGAGCCCGTAGAGCTGGAAGGCCTCACCCTGATCGACGGGGGAATCACCAACCTGGTTCCCTTGGAGCCCTTCGCCGGGCTCAACGAGGCCGTCATTTCCGGGACCGCTTTCTACAACCGCGACCTGGAGCCCAAGGACCCCTTCACGATCTTCACCATGGCCGTCAACATCGGCAAGAGCCGTACCGCGGTGCAGGACCTCCGGCGCTTCCAGCCTCTGCTGATCCGCACGGACGTGGAGGAGTTCAGCTTCATGGGCTGGCACCAGCTGGCCCTTATCCAGGGCAGGGGCTACGATTCCTGCGCCGAGCGTATTGGGGAGCTGCGCGCCTATCTCCAGCGGACCGGCGTGCCGCTGCCGCTGCCGGACCCCCGCGGCGCGGCCGCGGAGCGCTACCGGCGGCGCTGGCGGGACATCAGGGGCCGGCTGGAGGCCGGCCAGGGCCTGCCGCTGCCGGAGGGCTACCATGCCCTGCAGCTCCATCCGCTGGTGTTGCGCCGGTACCGGGGCTCCAACCGGCTGGTGCAGGCCAACTTCGCCGCGGCCAGCTACCTGTACGAGAAGGGATACGGCGGCTTGCGCCTGGGTTTGCTCAGCGACCTGGGTTCCCGGCATGGGGCCTTCCTGGATCTGGACGCGGCACCGGGCGGCGTCCTTGCGCTGGAGCTGGAGAACTACCTTTTTTTCACCCTGGACGGCGCCCTCCTGCAGGACCCCTCCAGCTACCATCTGCTGCGCGCCAGCCTGGAACCGGCCGTGGCCGGGTGGTTATCCGGCGGGCCTTTCCTGCTGGGCGAGCTCCTGGTGCCGCTGCAGGGCGGTGAGCCGGCGATGCGGACGGCCGGCGGCCTGCGGGCCAGGGCGCGCGGCCCGGGCACCCGCGCCGGCGCTCAGCTGGGCGGATTTTGGGCCTCTCCGTCGACCGCGGGCCTGGAAGCGGAGCTGTACCTCCGGCAAAGCCTGGGCGGTCCGCTGTACGCCTTCGGCCGGGCCCTCCTGCATGCCTGCGGGCAGGGGATGGAGGCGCCGGGCTACAACGATTTCTACCGGGGGATTCTCCCCTCCGTTCCCCTGGCCTCCTTCGCCGTGTTCAATGCCGAGCTGATCCTGGCTCCGGCCTCCCTGGCCCTGCCTCTTTGGGAAAGCGTGATATTCCGACGGCTCGAGATCTCCGCTTTCGGCGACATGTTCTGGCGGGAAGCGGCCGGGCTTTCTTCGGACATCGCTGTTTCCCTGGGAGCCAGCCTGCAGGGTGAGGCCGGCCTTTGGGGGCTCATCCCGCTGCGGGCCATGCTTTCCGTCGGCTACGACCTGGCAAAAGGCAGGGCGTTCGTTTCGCTGAACCTGGGCCGGCTGTTTTGAATGGTTGACTCGGGGCTGGGCAACGGTGTATTCATGTAACAACCGATGCTCGGCAATCAATCAATACAAACACACTGATACAGGAAGGGGCCAAGATCATGACCAAACACGTCTACTTGTTCGGCGGCGGGAAGGCCGACGGCAACGAGAAGATGAAAAACCTGCTGGGAGGCAAGGGGGCCAACCTGGCCGAGATGGCCGGGCACCCGGACCTGCGCCTGCCCGTGCCGGCCGGATTCACCATCACCACTGAGGTCTGCGTGCACTACTTCAGCAACAAGGGCAGGTACCCGGAAGGGCTGAAGGAGCAGGTGTTGAAGGGCCTGGCCTACATCGAACGGGTGATGAACCACAAGTTCGGCGATCCGGGCAATCCGCTCCTGGTTTCGGTGCGCTCCGGCGCCCGCAAGTCCATGCCCGGCATGATGGAAACGGTGCTGAACGTGGGCCTGAACGAGCGCACCGCCGAAGGCATCATCAAGGCTACCGGCAATCCCCGCTTCGTATACGACGCCTACCGGCGCCTGATCCAGATGTACTCCGACGTAGTCATGGAGAAGGCGGAAGGCCTGGAGCCCGCCGAGGGCATGGGCATCCGCCAGCAGCTGGAGCGCGAGCTGGACAGGATGAAGAAGGCCCGCGGCGTGAAGCAGGACACCGAGCTCACCGCCGGCGACCTGAAAGAGCTGATCCGGGTGTACAAAGCCAAGGTCAAGGAAGTGCTGGGCAAGGATTTCCCCGACGATCCCTTGGAGCAGCTGTGGGGCGGCATCCGGGCCGTGTTCCAGAGCTGGAACGGCAAACGCGCCGTCTCCTATCGCCGCATCGAGGGCATCCCCGACGAGTGGGGCACCGCGGTAACGGTCCAGGCCATGGTGTTCGGGAACATGGGCGAGGATTCCGGCACGGGCGTGGCCTTCACCCGCAACCCGGCCACCGGCGAGGACGTTTTCTACGGGGAGTGGCTGCCCAACGCCCAGGGCGAGGACGTGGTGGCCGGCATCCGCACGCCGTACCCCATCAACGAGGCCGGCAAGACCGAGCACACCGCGGGGCTGCCGTCCCTGGAGCGGCAGTTCGCCGTGATCTACCGGGAGCTGGACGCCATCCAGAAGCGCCTGGAAAAGCACTACCGGGACATGCTCGACCTGGAGTTCACGATCGAAAAGGGCAAGCTGTGGATGCTGCAGTGCCGGGTGGGCAAGCGCAACGGGCCCGCGGCCGTGCGCATGGCGGTGGAAATGGTGCGGCAGAAGCTGGTCAGCCCCGAGGAAGCGGTCGTACGCGTCACCCCGTCCCAGCTCGACGAGCTTCTGCACCCCGTCATCGACCCGGCCAAGGAAAAAGAGGCCAAGATCCTGGTGAAGGGCCTTCCGGCCGGTCCGGGAGGCGCCGTCGGCCAGGTGGTGCTCACCGCCAAGGACGCCGTGGAGTGGACCCAGGCGGGGAAGACGGTCATCCTGGTGCGCGAGGAGACCAATCCGGAGGACGTGGAGGGCATGCGCGCGGCCCAGGGCATCCTGACCGCCCGCGGCGGCATGACCTCGCACGCGGCGCTGGTGGCCCGGGGATGGGGCAAGTGCTGCATCGTCGGCGCCGGGGACATCCACGTGGAGGTGGACAAGCGCCAGATCACGGTCAAGGGCACGGTCGTCCGGGAGGGGGATTGGATCACCCTGAACGGCTCCAAGGGCACCGTCTACGCCCAGGCCCTGCCGCTGATCAAGGCCGCGGGGGAGAACCCCAACTTCGTAGCCATGATGGGGCTGTGCGACAAGGTGAAGAGGCTGGGCGTGCGCACCAACGCCGACACCCCCCAGGACTCCGCCAAGGCCCGCGAGTTCGGCGCCGAGGGCATCGGCCTGTTCCGCTTCGAGCACATGTTCTACGGCGAGGGGGCCGACCGGCCTCTGTTCCTGCTGCGCCGCATGATCGCCTCCAACACCGAGGCCGAGCGCCGCAAGGCCCTGGAGGAGCTGGCCCCGTTCATGAAGGACGACGTGAAGAAGACCATGAAGGTCATGGACGGGTTGCCTGTCACCTTCCGCTTCCTGGACCCGCCCCTGCATGAGTTCGTACCCAACGGCGCCGAAGAGCGCCGGCGCTTGGCCGCCGACCTGGGCATTTCCGACGAGGAGTTCAACAAGCGGGCGGACGCCCTGCACGAGTCCAACCCGATGATGGGCCATCGCGGTGTGCGGCTGGGCATCTCCTACCCGGAAATGACCGAGGTGCAGGCCCGGGCCATCCTGGAAGCCGCGGCGGAGCTTATCAGTGAAGGCGTGGACGCCCGCCCTGAGCTGATGATCCCCGTGACCTCCCACGTGGCCGAGATCGAGCACCAGAAGAAGCTGATCGAGAAGGTCTACGGCCAGGTGGTGGACAAGTTCCGCCTGCCCAAGGGCAAGCCGGCCCTGGTGATCGGCACCATGATCGAGATCCCGCGGGCCTGCATCACCGCGGACAAGTTCGCCGTGCCGTGCGAGTTCTTCTCCTTCGGCACCAACGACCTGACCCAGATGGGCTTCGGCTTCTCGCGCGACGACATCGGCGGCTTCCTGCCGAAGTACCTGGAAAAAGGCATCCTGCCCGTCGACCCCTTCCAGAGCATCGACCAGGAGGGCATCGGCGAGCTCATCCGCATGGGCATCAGCAAGGGCAGGGCGGTGAAGCCGAATTTAAAAATAGGCATCTGCGGCGAGCACGGCGGGGAGCCCGAATCGGTCAAGTTCTGCCACCGGGTAGGCATGAGCTACGTCTCCTGCTCGCCGTATCGCGTGCCGCTGGCCAAGCTGGCCGCGGCGCAGGAGGCGGTGGCCGACCTGGCCAAGAAGGCCGCAGGGCCCGCGCCCAAAAAGGCTGCCGGGACCGGCGCCAAGGCTGCGGCCAGGAAGCCGGCGGCCAGGAAGCCGGTCAAGGCCGCGGCTAAGAAGCCGGCGGTGAAGAAACCGGTCAAGAAAGCGGTGGCCAAGAAGCCACCGGTCAAGGCGAAGAAGCCGGCGAAGAAGAGGTAGATCTTCCGGAACCGAAGGAAGCCGCCCGCCGGCTGGAAAGCCAGCGGGTTTTTCTATGCCTTGCCGGCCTGCGGACCGCCCGGGCGGCGCAGGTCCGCAATCACGCGGTCCAGGTCCTCCGGCAGCGGGGCGGACAGCTCCAGCTCCTGTCCGCTGGCCGGATGAAGGAAGCGCACTCGCTCGGCGTGCAGCCCGTGCCGGGGGGGCAGGGAGGGGTCCAACCGGCAACCGGCCGCCGCGTAGCGCAGGAACAGGGACTCGTCCTGGTAGATCAGGTCGCCCCAGAGGGGGTGGCCTATCGAGGCCAGGTGCACCCGGATCTGGTGCTGCCTGCCGGTAAGGGGGTAGACGGCCAGAAGGGTGTGCCCGGCCAGGCGCTCCAGCACCTCGTACTCCGTGACCGCGGGCAGTCCGTCCGGCCGGATGCAGCGCCGGATCCGCACGCGGCTGGACGGGTCCGGGCCGATGGCCCCCTCGATCCTCCCGCGCGGGGAGCTCACCTCGCCGCGCGCCAGGGCCAGGTAACGCTTGCTCAAGCGCCCGTCGGCCACGAGGCGGTGCATGGCCACCAGGGTGGGGCGGTCCTTGGCGATGAGCACCACCCCGCTGGAGAACAGGTCCAACCGGTGCACCAGGCTGGGGTAGAAGCTCGGATCGCCCGCCTCCAGGCTGCGCTGGATCTGCAGGCGGAAGGCCTGGCGCACGCTCTGGATGAGCGTCCCTCGCAGGCGGCCGCCGGCCGGGTGGATGGGCAGGCCTGCGGGCTTGTTCACCGCCAGCAGATAGGGGTCCTCGTACAGGGTCTCCAAGACCGCCGGAGGGCCGGACTGCTCCCGCCAGGAAACGACCAGCAGGTCCCCGGCCCGCAGGCGCGTGGAGGTGGCCAGGCGGTGGCCGTTCAGCTTTGCCTGGCCGCTCATGATCTTCTGCTTCAGCGCGGTGCGGGAAAGGGAAGGGAACCGCAGGGCCAGGAAGGCCTCCGCGCGCAGCCCGGCCTGACCCTGCTCCACGCGCAGGACCACGGGCTCCGGCCCGCTCACGGGCGCCCGGGCCTGCCCAGCCCTTCCTTCATCCGCGCGAAAAGTCGGGAGGCGTCCTCGGGGGCCAGCTCCTTCTCCTCCAGCTCCTGGAAGTCCAGGAGCTCGCGGGGCAGCTCCTCCAGGAACGGGGAGGGCTCGGCCGGCTTGAGCTCGCCGCGGCGGCGGCGGGCATGGCAGGAGCTCAGGATCAGGCGGCGCTTGGCACGGGTCAGGGCCACGTAGAAAAGCCGGCGCTCCTCCTCGGTGTTCGCCTCCCCCTCCTCCAGGGCCCGGGCGTGGGGGATCAGGTCCTTCTCCACGGCGGCCACGAAAACCGTGTCGAACTCCAGGCCTTTGGCCGCGTGGATGGTCATCAGCTGCACCTTCTGCTGGCCGTCCTCGCCCTGGCCGTCCTCCCGGGAGGCGAGGGTCACCCGGTTCAGGTACTTATACAGGGTGGGGTCCAGGTTGTCCGGGTCCTGCTCGTAGGCCGCCAGGGAATCCACCAGGCTTTCCACGTTGGCCAGTTTCCAGCGGGCCACCGCGCCCTTGGGGTTCTCCTGCACCAGGTGGCCCCAGTAGTCGATGCGGTCCACCAGCTCGCGCAGGGCCGCGGCCATTTGCCGCTTGCCCTTGTGGAACCGGTCCCGAAACTCCTCCAGCAGCTCCAGGAACTCGCCGATCGGCTCGCGGACCTTGTCGGCCGTCGCTTCCGCCCCGCCCGCCCCGCCCGAATGCAAGAGGTTCAGCGCTCCGAACAAAGAGCAGGAGCGCGAGCGCGCGGTGTGCACGGCGGCCTCCAGCGTCCGCCGCCCGATGCCCCGTCGGGGGGTGTTGAGGATGCGCACCAGGGAAACCTCGTCGTCGGGGTTGGCCAGCACGCGCAGGTAAGCCAGCAGGTCCTTGACCTCGGCGCGCTGGAAGAAGCTCATCCCCCCGGACACGGCATAGGGGAGGTTCTCGCGCACGAAGGCCTCCTCCAGCGCCCGAGTCAGGCTGTTGGTGCGCACCAGCACGCCGAACTGGCCCAGGGGTACGCGCTGGCGCAGGGCCGCGGCCCGGATCGACCCGGCGATGTATTCCCCTTCCCGCGTCTCGTCCTCCGGCAGGACCACGGTGACCGTTTCCCCCTCGCCCAGGCTGGACCAGAGGGCCTTGGGCTTGCGCGCCTTGTTGTTGCGGATCAGGCCGTTGGCCACCGACAATATCCGCGCGGTGGAGCGGTAGTTCTGCTCCAGCTTGATTTCCTGGTATTCCGGAAAATCCCGCTCGAACAACCGCAGGTTCTCGAAGTTGGCCCCCCGCCACGAATAGATGGACTGGTCGTCGTCGCCCACCACGCACAGGTTGCGCGACTCCTCGGCCAGCAGGCGGATCAGGCGGTACTGCTGGAGGGAGGTGTCCTGGAACTCGTCCACCAGGAAGTGGCGGAAGCGCTCCCTGTAGCGGGCCAGCACTTCCGGCCGGCTCTCGAAAAGCTCGATGGGCAGGCGGATCAGGTCGTCGAAGTCCAC
>MIBK01000141.1:10539-10860 GCA_001829505.1 Spirochaetes bacterium RBG_16_67_19
CAATCGACGAGGCGCGACTTGAGGCGCGAGAACAGGCCTGCCACTGCGTACAGGTCCAAGTCCCGCCCGAAGCCCAGCTCGCGGGCGCACTCCTTCAGCAGCGATTCCCGGTCGGACTCGTCGTAGATGCTGAAGCTGGGCCGATAGCCGAGGGCTTCCCCGTCCTCCCGCAGCACGCGCACGCCGAAGGCGTGAAAGGTGGAGACGATCAGGCGCGGCAGCTTCTTTCCCGCCAACTCCCGGACCCGGTGGGCCATTTCCCGGGCGGCCTTGTTGGTGAAGGTCATCGCCAGGATGGAGGACTGCGCCGCGCCGCGGGCC
>MIBK01000142.1:0-904 GCA_001829505.1 Spirochaetes bacterium RBG_16_67_19
GTCCCGCAGAAATACGAGGAGAAGGTCATCGCCGCCCTGGGCAAGATGCTCTGGATACCGCTCACCGAGGAGGACTGGCCCGCCAAGGACCCCTTCCCGGACGAGCGGGTGATCCTGCGCCGCGATCTGGTGAAGTACGAAGAGGCGCTGGAGCGCCCGGCCTACGTGATCACCAGCAAGCTGGGAAACATCCTCTACGAGAAGCAGAAGAAGGGCCTGCACTCCGAGCTGTGGTGCCCGATCCTGTACGAGTCCTACATCATCGGCTACGCGTACCTGGCCAACCAGGGGGAGCGCAAGGAGCGCATCTCCAAGGAACTGGTCGACTGGGTGTGGGAGTTCTCCAAGGTATTGAGCTATTCCCTGCAGCTGAACGGCTACTTCACCTCCGGAACCGCCGTCAGCGAACGCCGCTACGAGTCGCCCATCATCGACATCAGCGCCGCCGGGCTGATGTTCGCCCATCCGCGCCAGGAGCTGGCCCAGGACCTGCTGGTGCACACGGACCTGGACGTGACGGTGCGCTTCGCCGAACGGCGCCTGCTGATCCGGGCCAGGGTGCGGCGGAAATTCCAGGACGGGGAGCGCAGCTACTTCGGGCTGCAGTTCCTGTCGATCAGCCCGGAGGACCTGGCTTTCCTGTTCGAGAAGCTCTACGGGCACCCCTATTCCAGCGAGGAGGACGCCAGGTGGGAGGGGGGCACTCCCCCGCCCCCTCTGGACCTGTTTCCCTAGGCAGGGATGCCGAAGCCGGCGGCGCCAGGGAGGGCGACAGAGCCGGCCTAGGCAGGGATGCCGAAGCCGGCGGCGCCAGGGAGGGCGACAGAGCCGGCCTAGGCAGGGATGCCGAAGCCGGCGCCGCCAGGGAGGGCGACAGAGCCGGCCTAGCCGTTCTCGGAGCCTT
>MIBK01000142.1:914-1440 GCA_001829505.1 Spirochaetes bacterium RBG_16_67_19
GTTCTCGGAGCCTTCCTCGGGGGAGAGCAGGAAGCGGAATTCCTCCTCGGAGACGATGTGCTCGTGCTCCCCCTCCCCCAGGCGGTGGCTGGAGATGGCCAGGCGCAGCTCGGCCAGCTCGCGCCGGATGGCCTCCCGGACGCGCTCCACCACCTCCCGCCCCCCCTCGGAGAGCAGGGCGGCGGCGCCCACCGGCTTGCCGGCGGCCAGCTCCTCCAGCAGGGCCAGGAACTGCCGGTAGAAGCCGGCCAGCTCCTGCAGGTGGTCGCTGCGCTCGATCAGCAGGTGGTTGTCGCGCAGGGAGGCGAAGATGCTCCCGGCGGAGCGCTCCAAGAAGGCCAGGTCCTCCAAGACCCTGTCCCGGGCCAGATCCGCGTCCACCGCCAGCTTCAGGCCGGCGCCCACCTGCTTCAGTATCAGCTTCAAATAGAAGATGTTGTCCGCGTAGTTGATTCTTCGAGTCATGCCAGTTCGCCTTTCTCAATGTTCGGCGCTCCGGCGGCTCGCCTTGACACTGGCGAGGGCC
>MIBK01000142.1:1448-2190 GCA_001829505.1 Spirochaetes bacterium RBG_16_67_19
GGTGCGCGGTAGCCTCTTTATCGCCTCTCCTGCGGGGGCGATCAACCAAGACCATAGGGAGGTGCAAATGCGAGCGTATGAGGCTGTGCTGATTTTTCGACCGGAGGGCGACCTGCTGGCCGGAGGCAGGGAGTTCGTGAAGACACTTTTTTCCGGCGGCGGCTGCAAGGTCCTTAAGGAAGAGGATATGGGGGACCGTTTGCTGGCCTACGCGGTCAAGAAGTCCAAGCGGGGCTTCTACGTGTTCTATGAGCTGGAGGCCGAGCCGGAGAGCATCCACGCCATGGACAAGGCCCTGAAGCTGCGCAACGAGATCCTCAAGTACCTCTTCATCCGTAAAGAAGAATAACTCGGACCGCGAAGCGGAGGAAAGCGCTATGGCGGGGATCAATCATGTCGTGCTGGTGGGCAACCTCACCAGGGACGCAGAACTGAAATTCACGAACGCGGGCCTGGCCATCTCCAAGTTCTCGCTGGCCGTGAACCGCCGCACCAAGAAAGGCGATACCTGGCAGGACGAGGTCGATTTTTTCGACGCCGTCTTCATGGGCAAGGGTGCGGAAGCCGTGTCCCAGTACCTGTTGAAAGGCAAGCAGGTCGGCATCCAGGGGGAGCTGCGGCAGAACCGCTGGGAGCAGGAAGGCCAGAAGCGCAGCAAGGTGGAGATCTTCGTCACCAACCTGCAGCTGCTGGGAGGCGGGCGGGGCGGCGGCCAGGCCGCGCCGGCTGAGCCGGGCGGCGG
>MIBK01000142.1:2245-2345 GCA_001829505.1 Spirochaetes bacterium RBG_16_67_19
TTCAACGACGACATCCCGTTTTGACGACCAGGAGGAATTGAAAAAGTATGTCAGATAGAGAGCAGAGCAACGTGGAAAAGCCCGTGCCGGCCGCCTCTTC